>NZ_JAFLSB010000024.1 GCF_022511165.1 Helicobacter sp.
CCTTCTTCTAAGGGTTTAGTGATAGTATCCACACTGATTTGGCGTAATTCATCAAGCTGCATATCTTTGGTGAGCTTATTCACTTCAGTTGTGATTGTGTCCTTGTATTTGAGGGCTTCTTGTTTAATTTCAGAGAGCTGTATTTCTTTATCAAAGGTATCTTTTGCCTCCACCATAGTCTTTTTGACTGCGCGAAAAAATTTGACAACATCAATGATGGCTTGTGGGAGTTTATTAGGACCAAGTGCTATCACTGCCACAATGAGAATGACTAATACTTCAAAAATGCCAACACCAAACATTACGCACCCTTAAACTCGCATTTGCAAAGCATATCATACATACCTTGAAGTAGATTAAAACTTGCATTTTATAATAACTTTAGTAATTTTGCGATAGATTTTTCCCTGCCTTTTTAGGAATAAAAAATGCTTTTTGGCTATATATTTGAGATTTTTGCAAGTTAAAGGGAAGTAATGATTGATATAAAGGCTCTAGTGAATGATTACGCGCAGGTAAGCAAACAGCTTAGCATTAAAAAAGTGAGCGAAGAGATTCTTGATGAGCTTAAAAACCTTGCCCTTAAATATAAATCTTGCAAACAAGAGCTTGAGCAACTTCAGGCATTTCAAAACAAAACCTCAAAGCTTTTTGGCACATATAAGAGAGAGCAAAAAGATGTGAGTGAGCTAAAAGCCAAACTTGATGAAAATAAAATCGCTATTGCTCAAGCAGAATCTACTCTAAATGTTCTAGAATCTCAACTTCAAAAATTTCTCTATACCATTCCAAATCTCCCAGATTCCGCTACTCCAGCGGGTGAAGATGAAAATGATAATATTGTGCTTAAAAAGGTGCTTACTCCTAAGCTATTTGACTTTACGCCAAAAGAACATTGGGAGCTTGGCGTAGCAAATGGGTGGATTGATTTTGAAGCAGGCGTGAAGCTTGCCAAAAGCCGTTTTTCTGTGCTACGTGGTGTAGGAGCAAAGCTCAATCGTGCGCTCATTAATTTTATGCTTGATTATAATGAGAAGGCGGGTTTTGAATCTATCATAACTCCTGTGATTGTTAATGCACGAGCTCTTTTTGGTACAGGACAGCTCCCTAAATTTGAAAATGATATGTTTAAGGTGGATTCACATTTTGAAGATGAGGAGAGCGAAAATGATCTCTATCTCATTTCTACTTCTGAAATTACACTTACAAACCTCTATCAAGATAGCATTATTCCCTATGAGCAATTACCTATTATGCTTACTGCTCATACGCCTTGTTTTCGTAAAGAAGCCGGGAGTGCAGGACGTGATACGCGAGGTATGATACGACAACATCAGTTTGACAAAGTCGAGCTTGTTGCTATTACTCACCCAAATGAAAGTGAGAAAATGCAAGAGAAAATGGTGCAAACAGCAAGCGGTATTTTAGAGGCGCTTGAGCTTCCTCATCGCTTAGTGCAGCTATGTGGTGGGGATTTGGGCTTTAGTGCGAGCAATACGATTGATATTGAGGTGTGGTTACCCGGGCAAAATTGTTATCGCGAGATTAGCTCTATTTCAAATACGCGTGATTTTCAGGCGCGTAGAGCAAAAATTCGCTATAAAGAAAATGGCAAAAACGCGCTTGTGCATACACTCAATGGCTCATCTTTAGCAGTAGGGCGCACACTTATTGCGATTATGGAAAATTATCAACAAGCCGATGGGAGCATCGCTCTTCCTGCTGTGCTTGAAAAATATCTTTAAAAAGGTGCATTATGGCAGAAGAAATTGGTGATGGTTTAGAAATCCAAGATAATGCACAAAAACCACAAGAAAAGCCAGCAACTGAAAATCAGGCTGGTGAAGCTACTCAAGAAGCAGATGCAGAATCTCCCCAAACTCCAGCAGAAGGCAAATCTAATAAAGTCAAAGCATTTTTAGATGAGATAAAAGCTAAGGCACAGCCTTTTGTGCAGCAAGTCAAAGAAAATAAAATTTTGATGATTGGGCTTATTGCCGCTGTTGCACTCTTTTTCATACTTCTTATTTTACTTATCATATTTGCCTTAATGGGTTCTCCAAAAAAAGAAGAGGCTTCACCTGCGCCCACTTCACGCAAGATTGTTCAACCTGCTCCTATTTTGGGCGATCAAAAGCGACCTAAAGTCGATGATGCCGAGCTTGGCAATATGATTAAAAAAGCAAATATCCTCTACACGCAAGGTGATAAGCTTGAGGCATTGGAAATTTTCAAAAATATTGCTACTTATTTGCAATCACTTGCCTATTATAATTTAGGTGTGATTAAGCTTAAAGAGGGCGATTATAAGGGTGCAATTAGCTCTTTTGATGGGGCAATCAATGCAGGAGAGGACATTAGCGTGAGCGCCTTTGATGCAGCATATAGCGCTTATATGCTTGGCGATGTGAATCTTTATGAATATTATTTGGGCATTAGCTCAAGTTATTTGTATTATGCAGCAAATCAACCGCTTTATTCCTATCTCTATGGCTTGTTGCAATACTACAAAGGATTCTATTTTGAAGCCCTCTCGCCATTTTTAAATCCAAATTCTCAAAGTTATAGCAATGAGAGCAAAAAACTCGCTTCGGAGATGTTTTTGGTTTTTGGTGATGAGTATAATGCTTTAGCACAGCTTAAACAAGCTGCAACCAAAGAAGATAATTTTGCCATTGCTCTTCTTCACGCAAGACTTGGGGAGTATGCTCAAGCAAAGCAGTATCTCTATGAGTATCTTGGCGCGTATGTGGGCGACCCACAGGCATTAATGGCTTTGCAGCTCATTGAGCTTAAAACAGGGAACTATAAAGAGGGCGCGTTGATTTTAGATAGGCTCAATGCAAAAGAAGATGATGCAAAAGTATTTGATGTCTATCCTATTAAGGCAAAGTTACGCGATGATTTATTTGATATTCATCTTGCTCAAGAGAATTTTTGGAATCGCCGCTTTGAGCATAATAAAATGCTCGGCTATAAGCTTTTGTTTTATTATGCTCCTTTTTTAGTTTTTGATGCTAAAAGGGCTTTGGCGATTATTGATGATGGGAATCTCAATGCGTATTCAAGCAATATAGAGAGCGCAAAAAGCATTTTGCAAGAGGGACAGAAAGTTTCACAGATTAATAGTGCATTAGCGCAGGATTTGCGCTCTTTATTACTCAATCAAGATATACGCGATAGTATTAAATCAATGGAAAAATCACTCCAAGATTATCCCAATCATTCTGTTTTGCATTATGATGTGGGATTGCTCTATGCGCAAATGAGTGATTTTGATAATGCCTATTTGCATTTTATTCGAGCCTATCATTTGGATTCTAATAACACTATGGCAGGAATCTTTGCGCTTATGTGCGCAGAGCTTACTTATAGAGATGTAGCGCGTTTGCGTAATTCTATTTCAAACGATTTAGCAGAAATTACCTTTAATAATCCCATAGAACGTCAATTTTTATCCTCACTTTTTCGCTATGCAGGTGATAATCCTAGTGGCTCACTTGAGTGGCTCAATGAGGTGCAAAAACAGCCTGTTGCTCAAAGAAAACCCATATACTATGCGCTTCAAGCAGTATATGCAATCTCTTCAAACAATGAGGAGCAGCTAGTGAGCGCGTTTGAGAGATTGAAAAAAATGTATGTAAAAGATGTGGTGGCAAATACAATGTATGAGCTTAGCAAACGTTTTAGGGTGAATCTTAGAGATGTTGCTTTGCAGATGAATGCAATATATAAAGAGAAAGATCTTGATATGCGCTCAATTTATTATGGACCTTCTCTTGCGCGTGAATTGTATATTTATGTAGGCTTTGTAACGGGTTCTTTGCGTTCGATTCAAGAGGAGCTTGAAGCAAGACTTATTGTAGAGACGCGCACAAATAATGGCATTTTACAAGCTTTGGCTTATTCAAATATTTATAGCAATGATTTTGAAAAAGCCTTTGCGCTGTATAATTCACTGCTTGATGATTTACACGAAGATGATTCTCAAACACGCTTTCTCGCGGCTATTGCAGCAATGGGGGCACATCGCCACGAAAACGCCGTAGCTCTTTTACAACTTACCAAAACCGAATCTGCTACAAATTTTGAGGCGCGTTATGCGCTTGGACTACTCTATCAAGAGAATAAAAATATGAAAGCGGCTACACAGCATTATGATAAACTCTCCAATACCAAGTTTGAATCTGAATTTTTCGATTTTGAGATTGATACAAGCTATTTGCTTGATACTGACAAGGACCAAAGTCAAACACCAAGTGAGGGCTAACGCCCTACTCAACATATATTTAAAAGATTTATCGTTAGGATTCTACCTGCCCTACATAATCGGTCTATTTTTTACCACATTTGCACTTGTAGGCGTAAGCAATGCAATAAACATTATTGATGGTTTAGCAATAGGCGCATTTTTGGGGTAAGATTGCCTCTAAAATCCTCAATAAGCCCACTTGCAAAGATAATGCCTCTTCCACAGATTCTCCTTTAGGCGTAATATCTTTAAAGATATTAAAGATATTTTTGAGTAATTAAGAGTCAATGCAAATGTGTAAAAATTAGATTCTACACAAGTATTACTTAAATCCCCCTATGTATTTTATCCTCTTAAATACTGCAAAAATCACTCCTTATCTCAAAAGCAAATTTTGTAAAAAAGTAAAACAAAAAGTTATTATTCTTGATTTTATGTGTTTTTTAAGATAAATATCTTATATTGCAGCTTGGGTTTTACCCAAATCAAACAACAAATAAGGGAGAAATGATGGCTGTAAAGATTACAGATATTTGTATTGCTTGTGGTTCGTGTATTGATGAATGTCCTGTGGGAGCTATCGTTGATGATGATGATAACCCAACAGGTGAAGGCACTTATTATGTGTATTCAAACAAATGTGTAGAATGCGTGGGGCATAATGAGCAACCTGCTTGTGCAAGTGCGTGTCCTACTGATGGCTGCATCGTATGGAGTGAGCTAGGGAGCAAAAATCGCTCTCATATCGGTGCTGATATGAGAGATGGCACTCACCCTGTTATGTCTTAAGCTTCAAATGTAAAGAATCTCGCATTTTGCATAGAATGTGAGATTCTTTTGCTCTCTGCATTATCTTCATTTTTTAATTTATTATAGAATCTCCACTCTATCTACAATACAATCTCTTAAGGAGCAGAAAATGAAAGCTTTGTATATGAGTTTAGGTAGCGTGATGTGCTTTGTTATGGCGGGTTGCTTTTCAAATACGCCAGATGTGCCAGATAATAGTGGGCAAATCACACAAATTTGTGCTATGCCAAAATATGATATTGTGCTTGGTAAAATAGAGCTAGGCAAAGACAATGTGCTTCCAGCTAGTGAGTTTAAGGCGATTTTGGATAAGGCTTTGCGTGATAGTAACTGCTTTAATATCCAAACAAAAAAAGATGATAAAACCTACACGCTTGATGTGAAATATAATTTTGTTATCGCTCAAAATAAGCAAGATATGAGCGCGATTAGCACAAAGGATAATGCGATGATTCAAAGCGATGTGCAGTTTAATCTCTACAATAAGACAAATACGATTCAGCAAAATGCCACAAGCACTTTGAAGCTTAGTGAGAAAAAATACCTTGGCATAGGTGAGAATGTG
Organism: Helicobacter sp.; assembly: GCF_022511165.1. Classification (GTDB taxonomy): domain Bacteria; phylum Campylobacterota; class Campylobacteria; order Campylobacterales; family Helicobacteraceae; genus Helicobacter_C. The sequence goes on from NZ_JAFLSB010000024.1 coordinate 5,628, forward strand.
CAAATTACCCAAGAGCAAAAAGAAAATGTCCTTAGACGCTCACTTAAAACGATTTTTAATAATCTCTCAAATATGCCTTAAGGAGTAAGAATGCAGGTTACAATTGTTGGAAGCGGATATGTGGGGCTTGTAGCTGGTGCTTGTTTTGCGCAAATGGGAAATGCAGCAACTTGTCTTGATGTTGATGCTTCAAAGATTGAGCGATTAAAAAAGGGTGAGATTCCTATCTATGAACCCGGCTTAGAATCTATGGTAAAAGATAATGTCGCGCTTCATACATTGTCATTTACCACCGATAAAAAAGTAGCTTTAGAATCCGCAGAGATGACAAAATATGCTGCAAATGCAATGCTTGCTACAAAGATTAGTTTCATTAATGAAATGAGCCAAATTTGCGAACGCGTGGGGGCAAATATTAATGATGTGCGGCTTGGCATTGGCTCGGATTCTCGTATCGGGTATAGTTTTATTTATCCGGGCTGTGGCTATGGGGGGAGTTGTTTTCCTAAAGATGTGCGCGCATTGGAGAAAACCGCACAAGATTATGGCTACAAGGCACGTATTTTGGAGGCTGTGCAGGTAGTCAATGATGAGCAAAAAATGCTTTTAGTGCAAAAGATTGTGCGCCATTTTGGGGAGGATTTAAGCCATAAAACTTTTGGAGTATGGGGGCTTAGCTTTAAGCCAGAGACTGATGATATGCGTGAGGCAAGCTCTTTGGTGCTTGTGCGGGAGCTTTTAGTAAGGGGAGCGACAATCAAAGCTTATGACCCAAAAGCAGCTAAACAAGCAGAGTTTTATTTTAAAGATAATTTTGCTTCTGTGCAGCTAGAATCAAGCAAATACGATGCGCTTAAAAATTGCGAAGCTCTTGTGCTTTTGACAGAGTGGAGAGAGTTTAGAAGCCCAGATTTTGAGGAGATGAAAAAGCTTTTAAAGAATCCTATTATTTTTGATGGGCGTAATATTTATCAGCATTTTGGACTTCAAGCTAAGGGCTTTATATATTATCAAATTGGTGTTAAATACAAGTCAGGGGAGTTTTAATATAAATGCCGATGTATAGGGGCTAGAGGAGAGTGTTATGTTGAAGTATTTTATATTATATGTGAGTCTTATGAGCGTGTGTGTGGGGATTGGGCTTGAGATACGCACTATTACCAAAAAGACACAAGGAGAAGTTTTACGGGGTGAAATAAGTTATATTCAAGGCACGGATATTAAGAATGGGCGCGAGGCGTGGTATGATGAGGAGGGACATTTGCTTGAGCAAATGCACTTTATTAATGGGCGCAAAGAGGGGCGCGAGATTAAATATTCTAAAGAGGGTGAAGTCATTTATGATGCAAATTATAAAAATAATAAATTACAAGGACTAGCCCTAGAGTATTATCCTCAAAATGTCCTCAAATCCGAGATTATCTATAATGAGGGTAAAATCGAAGGCAAGGCAAAATACTATCATCAAAATGGCACGCTTGCTAAAGAAGTATTCTATAAAAATGGTGTGCCAGAGGGCGATGTGGTGGAATATCACGATAATGGCAAAATTGCACAGCAATATACCTACAAGCAGGGAAAAATTGAGGGCATAATGCGTGGATTCTTCCCAAATGGCAAACTCGCACAAATTACGAATTATGTCAATGGTGCGAAAAATGGCGAATCAAAGCAATATGATGAAAAAGGGACTTTGCGCACAGAATCTCATTTTAAAAATGATGAAAAAGTTGATGTTGAGCGCAATTATGATGCAAATGGAATGCTTGATACAGAGCGAGTATATGTTTCTAGCGCACCTAAGCAAGTCAAAGTGAGCTGGTTTTATCCTCATAATAAAATCAAAATGCAGATGCTTTATGAGAATAATCAAGCTGTGTGGCAGAAAGTATATAATGAATTAGGCGAAATTACCGCAAATCTTGATTGTAAAGTAGAAAATTGCCTCTCTAATTTAAGTGGAGTTACACATAAAAGATAGAGCCTACAAGAGCTTAAAGTAATCTCTAAAGCTTGTAGGCTTAAGGAGTAAGCAAGAGCTAAAAAGCTCCTTTTTTATAAATTTAGTTAAGCTCTGCTTTTTTAGGCAAAAGCAGTGAGATAAAAAATACTACAACCATTAATGCCCCAACATAAATAAAAAATCCATTTTCATTCCCTGCTTCTTTGAATGAGAGCGCGACAAAAGGGGCTGAACCACCAAAAATCGCATTAGGTATAGCATACCCTAATCCTGTCCCAAGCGCTCGTATATGTTCAGGGAAAAGTTTTGCTTTAAAGATTCCAGCCACTGAAGTATAAAAGCTAAGGATAATAAATAAAAGGAGTACAAGCCCTAAAATACTCCAAGTATCATCAGCTGTTTTTAAAGCCATAAAGATAGGATAAATGCCTAAAAATCCAAGCACCGAAAAGATAAGTAAAGAGTTTTTATGTCCGATTTTATCGCCAATTGCGCCAAATAAAGGTTGGATAAGCATTAGCACAAAAAGTGCAATGAGGTAGATATTATTCGAGAGAGTTTTGTCTATAAGCCCCACATTCACAATGAAAGTTTTTGTATAAGTTGTGATGGTATAAAAGGCTAAAGAACCCCCTGCAGTGATACCAACAACAATCAAAAAAGGCTTCCAAGAGGTAAAAAGGGCTTTGAGTGTGCCCCTATCCTCGTGTTTATGAAGCTCTGTCGCACTCTCATTCATGATGCTACGCACAAATAAAGAGCCAAGAGCCAAAAGTCCGCCCACGACAAAGAGTATTCTCCAACCAAAATCTTTCATCTGCTCTTCATTAAGTATCAAAAGCATTATACTAATGCTTGCCGGCTAAAAGCTGTCCGCCAATAAGCGTAACATATTGAAAAGAAGAATAAAATCCTCTTTTACCCTCGCTTGCAAGTTCAGACAGATAAGTTGCTGCAATGCCGTATTCTCCACCAACGCTTAAGCCTTGAATAAGTCTAGCAATTAAAAGTAAGATAATCGCAAAATCTCCCACAATATCTTTACTCGGTAAGGCAGCAATGATAAAAGAACCCAAAGCCATTAAAATTACAGAAAAAACCATAGATTTTTTACGCCCGACTTTATCGGCTAAAGAACCAAAAACTAAACTTCCAATAGGACGCATAAAAAATCCTGCTGCAAAAACACCAAAAGCAACAATTTGCTGCATAATAGGATTATCAGAGGTTGAAAAAGTGTGAGCAAAATAAATGGCTGTAAAAGCATAAATATAAAAATCAAACCATTCGACTAAATTTCCGCTACTTGCAGCGACAATAGAGCGTATTTTTTGAGCTTTTGTGAGAGGGGAGGCTGTAAGTTTATCTTGCATATTTTTCCTTTATGATGAAATTATGAATATAAACTCAAGATAGCATACAAAATCTAATCTTTTTATTCTCTAGCGCATAATCAAACTAATATGTTACAATTATACTTACATTTTTAGATCTTTAAGGATTAGGTAATGAATATCGCCCTCTTGCAGCTTCCTTCACTTGCACCAAATGATGCGCGACTAGGCAAGTATTTGCAGAGTTGCAAAAAACAAAAGGTGCAAATTGCTGCTTTTAGCGAGTATGTTTTTCAGCCTTTCTATCGCGATATAGATAAAGATTCTAAAGCTTTTCACAGCTCTTATGCAAAGATTCTAAAAGCTCTCCAAAAACTCTCTTTGAAATACAAGCTTGATTTGCTTGTGCCTTTACTTGTGAGCGAGGATAAAAAGCTCTATAAGAGTATTGCACTCATAGAGGGAGAAAAGGTGCGCTTTTATCATCAACAAAGGCTTATTGCCTATCCACATTGGAATGAAAAGCAATTTTTTGATAATCCCCTGCCAAAAGCACCCAAAGCACCGCTTATCTTTGAAAAAGAGGGATTAAAAATCGCTGTTATTGCAGGATTTGAGATTCATTTTGATGAAATATGGCTGAAGCTCAAACTTGCTCAAGTTGATGTTGTGTTTCTGCCTTGCAGTAATGCTTTTGCTTCTAAGCAGCGATGGCAGATACTTTGTCAAGCTCGGGCTTTTAGTAATAGTATGGCGATTTTGCGTATAAATGGTATTCAAAAGAGATTCTACGATGATGCAGAGTGGAATTTTTATGGTGATAGTTGTTTTATTAACGCAGATGGGCAGATTGAGGATAGCCTTGAGGAACGTGAGGGAATGATGATTGTAGAGCTTCAAGCCCAGCATATCAAGGATATACAAGAACAATGGGGGTTTCGTTAGTTTAAAAGAAGAGAGCTATCTCATAGGCAAGTAAAATCTCTTTTATCTTAGAATCTGTGAAGTCATAGATTCTCAAAAATACAAAGGAAACAATATGGCATATAAAATTAAAGATATATATGAGCTTTGTGAGCGCATTTCTCCCTTTGAAAGTCAAGAATCTTGGGATAAGAGTGGCTTAAATCTCGGGAGCTTAAATGAAAGTTTTGAGCAGATTGTGCTTTGCCTTGAGCTTAATGCTAAAATCGCACATTCTCTTAAGCCTCATACGCTTCTTATCACGCATCACCCGCTTTTTTTTAAGCCTCTTAATGCTTTTTGCACCGATACTTATCCTGCAAATCTTGCGAGTATTTTATTGCATAAACATTGCTCCCTTATCAGTTTGCATACCAATTTTGATAAATCTCATCTTAATGCCTATCTTACGCATCATATTCTGCAATGGAAACATTTTGAAGCACAGGAATTCTTTATGCGTGGAAGTATTGCACCTATGCGCTTAGATGAACTTGCGCATTATGTGTGTGATGCGCTTAAGGCGCAAAGCGTGGCATTTGTGTGCGGTGATTTGCAAGAATCTATGCCAATGATAGAGCAAGTATATGTTGTCTGCGGGAGTGGCTGCTCTCTGCTCCCGCTTATACCACCCTCACCTCAAACTTGTTTTATCACAAGTGATATTAAACATCACGATGCAATGAGCGCAAAAAGCACAGGTATAAGCCTCATAGATATGGGACATTATGAGAGCGAAAAGTATTTTGTAGAAATTTTTGAATCTATTTTGCAAAATGCGGGATATAACGCTATAATTGCCGATTGTGAAAATCCATTCTCTTTAGCCTTAAGAGATACATAACCCAAAAAAGGATAGCGAATGAATAAGCATTTACAAGAACTCATAGAAGTAGCTAATTTTGATAAGCAAATTGATGACTTAGAGCCAAAAATCCGCCAAGTGCGCTCCGAGCTTGATGAAAAAATAAGACAAAAGGAGCAAATCCTAAAAGAAATAGAATCTTTGCACACAGAAACAAAAAATATTAATCTTGAAATTGCAAGGCACGAGCGCAATATCCAAGAATCTGCGGCTAAACTTGAGCAGATTGCTAGAAAACAAAAAGAAGTTAAAACAGAAAAAGAAATGCGCGCCCTTGATGTGGAGAGTGATATTGCTAAGGAAAATATGACTTTTTCAAATGCTGAAATTGAGCGGCTTGAGACTTCTAAAAATGCTAAGGTAGAGCAAGAGCAATCCTATGCACCCAAACTTGATGAACTCAAGGCTATTATAGAATCACTTGAAGCCCAAACACAGCAGCAAGTGCAAGAAATTAAACAAAAGCAGCAAGAACTTTTCAATCAAAAAGAAGCTTTGATTGCGCAAATGGATAGTAAGATTACAGGCTTTTATGCCAAGATTCGCCGATGGGCTTTAAATACAAGCGTTGTGCCTGTCTTTAAACAAGCCTGTGGCGGGTGTTTTATTAAGCTTAGCGATACGATTTATAATGAAATTTGCAAAGGGAATGATATTATCAAATGTCCTCATTGTGGGCGGATTCTCTATGTTCAGCAAAGTAAAGAATCCACTCCGCAAGAGAAGCCAAAGAAAAAAGCTAAAGCATAATGAGGCTTAGTCTTTTTTAGGAGGTAGTGATTTTGGATAAGCAAACTCAACCTTCCTTTCCTCTAGCATATTATGCTGTGTGTGTGCTGTTGTATTTTATTGCTTTGCCATTTTTGATTGTAAGCTCTTTTCGCGCAAAACATCATCACTCGCTCCCTGCGCGGTTTTCTCCCTTTCATATCAAAAAGCTTAAATATGAGCCCACATATTGGTTTCACGCGTGTTCCTTTGGTGAGGTGCGCTCTCTTGAGCCACTTATTAGCGCACTTGCTTCACAAGAGGTTGAGATTCTTATTACAACTATTACGCACACAGGATTTAACGAAGCAAAGCATTTGTATGAAAACAGAGCAGGGGATAAAGCCCATATTGTTGTGCATTATCTGCCTTTTGAGATTTTTTTGCCTTTGTGGAGCAAAAGTTGCAAGAATCTTAAAACGCTTATTGTTACAGAAGCAGAGATGTGGAAAATGCTCTTTTTTCTTGCTAAATCTCACAATGCACATACAATGCTTATTAATGCGAGAATCTCCGTGCGCTCACAGAAAAATTATGAATATTTTGCGTGGTTTTATCAAGGCATTTTTGCATTTATTGATGAGGTTTTGGCTCAAAGCCATTCCGATAAAGAGAGATTAGAGAAGCTAGGTGCGAGAAATGTTGCAGTTTTTGGGAATCTTAAAACGCTTAATCCCCCCTTACTTAGCACTCATTATCCTAAGCCCTCCGCTCCCCTTTTTATCGCTGCAAGCACACATAGAGGGGAAGAAAAGCTTATCTTAGAGGCTTTTAAAGCTTATAAAGAGCAAGATTCTGCCCCACTTTTGCTTCTTGCTCCTCGCCACCCCGAGCGATTTAAAGAAGTCTATGAACTAAGCCTAGATATATTTCCACGCACTGCGCTTTTTTCTCAAGGTGGGCTTGAATCTTATGCGCAGTATGATGTGATTGTCATTGATGCCCTAGGAGAGCTTAATAATCTCTATGCTATCAGCGATTTGGTGATACTTGGTGGGGGATTTGTGAATAATGTAGGGGGGCATAATCCTTTTGAACCTGCCTTTTTTGGCACAAAGCTTGTAAGTGGAGAGCATATCTTTAATCAATACGCGCTTTTTGAGGAGGTTGAAAATTATGTGTTAATCCCTCCTCAAAGCCTCACAGATACACTTAAGCGTTGGGAGAATCTCCCCGCAAGTAGCATTAAGGTAGCCTCTCATCATAAGCTTACTGCACTTTTGCAAAAGATTCAAAATGGACAAAGCCTATAAGATTCTTGCCCGCGCACATCATCTCTCACATAAACAAGCCAAAGCCCTTATTGATAAGGGGCTTGTGCGAAGTGGAGGTAAAAAGCTAACCCTTGCTCGCTCTGAAATACCAAGCAATAGCACTTTTGAGATATTAAAGCCTAAAGCCCCTAAGGTGATTTTTTGTGATGAGCGTATTTTGGCTGTTGATAAGCCTCCTTTTGTAGAATCTTATGATTTATGCGCGATGTTTGAAGGGTGGGCTTTGCTTCATCGGCTTGATGTGCAGACAAGTGGCGTGATATTGCTTGTGAAAGATAAAAGCGATTTTCACAAAAAAGCAATAGAATCCTTTAAAAAACAAGAGGTGCATAAGGAGTATATTGCCCTTGCGCACGGGCAAATTAGGGATTTTATGGTGGTGGAGCAGCCCATACTGACTATAAAAAAGGGCTTTGCAAAATCCTATATTGATAAAAAAGGTTTATATGCGCGCACAGAGCTCACGCCTTTAGCTATTATAGGAAAGAAAACCCTGATTCAAGCTCGTATTCTCACCGGGCGCACACATCAAATTCGTGTGCATTGTCAAAGTATCAAGCACCCTTTATATGGGGATAGTATCTATGGCATAGCCGATAATGCCAAAAGGCTTATGCTCCACGCGCATAAAATTGCGCTTTTGGGGTATGAGTTTATCTCACCAATTCCTAAGGAGCTTCAAATAGAGCATTTGCAGTAAGATATTTTAAGTAACCTAAAGCTTTTTTGTATTGCGTGAAGAATCTTTAAAAGTGCAAGGTTTATCGATGAGCATTATGGATAATATCTTGAATCTTATGAGCCACACGCATAGCTTTCATACCATCTTTTTCATTAGGGCGATTATTGGTAGGAGAGGGTGTGTTTTTACACATTTTTACAAAATCAATCAGCTCTGAAAGCAAACTCTCCTGTCCCCTTACTTCGATTGTTTCTGTATTTGCGCTAATAGAGACATTATCAAGCCTTTGCTCAACACTTTGCTTATCGACAAACACTTCTTTGCGCAATAAATTACAATCAATATATTCATTATGTGTAGTGATACTAATTTGTCGGATTCTTTTTTCAGTAATACGACTTGCCACGATATTAGAAAATGCGCCATTTTCGTGAATCATACACGCTCTTGCATACTCTATCATATCGCCTATAACAACCCCGTGTGCATAAATATCGCGCACATCGCCATTAAAACTTAGAGCTAAATCAATATCGTGTATCATCAAATCAATGACTACATCAACATCAGTAATGCGCGAACTTGTTCTGTTTGTGCGGACAAAATCAATATTAATAATCTTTTGCTCACTTGAGGCAAGAATGTTTTTGAGTGTAATTACAGCAGGATTGTATCGCTCAATAAAGCCTACTTGGATATTGAGATTTTTCTCCCTCGCAAGATCAACGATGACTTGGGTAGATTCTAGGGTATTTGTGAGGGGTTTTTCTACAAAGATATTTTTTACATAATCACTGACTTTGTTGATGTAATCAAAATGCGTGAAAGTAGGGGTTACGATAATTGCTCCATCACAGCTTAATAAATCGCTATCAAGGTTTTCTAGGATTTTTATGTCAAATTTTTTGCTCATTTCTGCACAAAGCTCCATATTTGTATCATACAAAAATGCAATTTCTACATCTTTAAGCATAGTGAGGATTCGTAGATGATTTTGCCCCATTTTGCCGATGCCAAAAAGGGCAATACGCACAGGCTTATCCATTGACTGCCTTTATGACTTGCTCTTGTTCATTTTCGCTTAAAAATGGGCTAAAGGGGAGAGATATAACTTCTTCGCATACTCTCTCACTGATAGGAAAATCGCCTTTTTTATGCGCATAAACCTTGCATACCACTTCTTGTAAATGCAAAGGAATTGGATAATGCACCGCATAAGGAATCTGCGCGGATTCTAATTTTTGCATTAATGAAGCGCGATTTTTGGTGCAAATAGAATACTGCGCATATGCGCTTATATTATTTGGAGCGATAAAAGGCGTAATTACACCCTTAAGATTCTCATTATAGATTTTAGCAATCTCTTGTCGTTTAGCAATCTCTTCATCTAAGTGTTTGAGCTTGACTTGGAGGATTGCTGCTTGTAGCGCATCTAGGCGTGCATTTAAGCCAATAAAACTATGTTCATAACGTTTTGTTTGCCCGTGATTGAGCAAATAACGCATTTTTTGGGCTAAAGATTCATCATTTGTAAAAATCGCGCCGCCATCGCCATAACAGCCCAAAGGTTTGCTTGGGAAAAAGCTTGTGGTGGCAATAGTGCTTGTATTGCACGATTTCACGCGTTGATTGTTGCTTTGAATCTGACTTGCTCCAAAGCTCTGCGCTGCATCTTCAATCACAGCGATAGCGTGTCTTGCAGCAATGGCATTAATAGATTCCATATCTGCCATTTGCCCAAAAATAGCCACAGGGATAATCGCCTTTGTGCGTGGAGTAATCGCCTTTTCAAGCTTTGAAGGGGAGAGATTGTAGGTTTTTTCATCAATATCCACAAAAACAGGCTTTGCCCCAAGAAGCATTATTGCCTCAACACTTGCAATAAAACTAAAAGGAGAGGTAATGACTTCATCGCCGCTTTTAAGCTCAAGTGCCATAAGCGCAAGGATTAGCGCATCTGTCCCGCTACTGCAACCTATGCTATGTTTTGCCCCCACATATGATGAAAGAGCAGATTCTACATCACTTACTGCCTTACCCATAATAAATTGTGATGAGTGAAGCACCTCTTGCATAGCCTTATCAATATCGCCCTTATAGCGTTCATACTGCGCTTTGAGATTAATAAATTCCACTTTGTCCCCTGTATCAAAAGAATTAGGGCGAATTATAACACAAAATGCAAAGTCAAAGCTTATCTTTTATGAAAATGTTTTTTCTTTGAGGCGTGGTGTAGGAGATTCTATACTCTTTTGTTCCACGCATTCTACAATTTGTCGTGCAATTTCTGTAACAGGGGCAATCCCGCTCACTATGTATTGTGCTTGTTTTTCATATATGTTTTTGCGTTCATTGTAAAGCCCTCTTGCTTTTGCCATATCTGCAAAAAGAGGACGCTTAAGCTTTTCTTCTACGCTTAATCGTTGGCTAATATGCTCAAAACTCACATCAAGAAAAAAGATTTTACCCAAATAACTAATGTTATTATAGATGGGCATACCTCCACCTGTGGCAATTACGGCATTTTTGACATTAGCTGAAAGCCATAAGATAAGTTGGGATTCTATGCGGCGAAAGCCACTCTCTCCCACCGAAGCAAAAATATCTTTCACGCTTTTGCCCATATTTTGCTCTATAAGCTGGTCGGTATCAAGCAAGAATCTTCCGCCTAAAAGTGCTATCTCTCTACCAATGGTTGTTTTTCCACTTCCCATAAAGCCAATTAAAACGATATTTTCCAATACTCTCTACTCCAAACTAATTACAAAACCATCGCGTTGAGGAGATATTTGATATTTATAACGCCCATCAAAGCCTATGGAGATTCTATAGAATCCTTCGTGTGTGGAGATTTCCGCATCGCTAAAATATTTTTTATTGAGCTTAATTTGCCCAAATTCATTGCTTTTTACACCCTCAATATCAAGCACGAGCCGATAGGGTTTAGGCAAAATAAAATCACGCAGTAATTTTTTACGCGTAGCAATAAAGAGCTTACTTTGATTGATAACAATCTCAAATTCGCCAAGCTTAAAGCGATTTTCTGCTGTGTAGATTGCTCCTTGTGCTTTTTGGGCAATCAGCAAGGGATAATGCCAATCGATATTTTCATCAAGTTGAATAATCTTATTCTCAATCGAGCCATCAAGATTCTGATAAGTAACCTGCACACTTTTAAGCACTCTAGCGGTGCTTGGCAACACAAACTCAATACTTGAAAGCGGCTCTTGGTGCATATTTTGGGGCTTATGCTCCTCTTCTTTTTGGGTAATCACAGATTCAAAAGGATTATCTCTCGCCCATAGAGCGCAATACAATACACATAATATTAATATACTATTTCTCAAATTCTGCTCCCTTTAGCTCAAAAATCTGTCTTTGTAAAAGCGCATTCTGTTCCTCAATTTTTTGAGCCTCTTCTTTTAGATGTGTTTTTTGTGATTGCAATCGCAGTAGCACCTCCACAGAGTTATTGCCAAAAAGTAAATATCCCATATACACCCCTACTACAATCACAATGCCAAAGATAATGAGCCATATGCGATTAACATAGAGTAATCGCCATAATTTTGAGGGTTTATCTAATAGCTCTTGATACATACATATTCACTTGACTTTTAATGTTTAAAGAGGGTTTTGCCTATATATTCTGTATCGCTTACTTCATTTTCAATCTCAAGCAAACGATTATACTTTGCAATGCGCTCACTTCGCGCGGTTGAGCCTGTTTTAATCTCACCTGTATTAAGAGCCACAGCAAAATCAGCAATAAAAGTATCCTCACTCTCGCCACTTCGATGGCTCATTATACATTTATAATTGTTGCGTTGAGCAAGGCGCACAGATTGCATTGTTTCACTCACACTGCCGATTTGATTTGGTTTAATTAAAATCGCATTGGCAATATTTTTATCAATACCTTCTTGTAAGATTTTTTTATTTGTAACAAACAAATCATCGCCCACAAGCTGAATCTTATTGCCAAGTTTTTGTGTGAGGAGCTTCCACCCCTCCCAATCATCTTCGCTTAAACCATCTTCAATAGATACAATAGGATATTTTGCAACAAGCTTCTCATAATATTCAATCATACCTGCACTATCTAAAACCTTGTTTTCCCCGCTTAGATGATACATTCCATCTTTTTCTATAAGCTCACTGCTTGCTACATCAAGGGCTATGGCAATTTCTTCAAGCGGTTTATATCCAGCCTTTTCAATAGCTTTTAAAATCACCTCAATAGGCTCTTCATTGTTTTTGAGATTTGGGGCAAATCCTCCCTCATCACCAATGCTTGTAATATGCCCTGAATCTTTGAGGATTTTTTTAAGATGATGATATACTTCAGCCGAAGCGCGTAGGCTTTGGGCGAAAGTATCAAAACCTAGAGGCATAATCATATATTCTTGAAAATCCACCGTGTTATCAGCGTGTGAGCCGCCATTAATGATATTGAGCATAGGTGTAGGGATAGTGAGAGCATTACTTCCCCCTAAATAACGATATAAAGGCAAATGAAGCGATTGCGCACTTGCGCGTGCAATCGCCATACTTACGCCCAATACTGCATTTGCTCCAAGTTTTGAATAATTCTCTGTGGCATCTATTTTTTTAAGAATCAAATCGATTTTGCTTTGATCATAGGGCGATACGCCATCAAGTTGTGAAGCAATTTCGGTTTTGACATTCTCACACGCTTTTAATACACCCTTTCCAAGATAACGCTCTTTGTCGCCATCACGCAATTCTAGGGCTTCTCTCTTGCCTGTGCTTGCGCCACTTGGCACAATGGCTGATGCTCTTGTGCCATCACTAAGCCTTACCATTGCTTTAATCGTAGGATTCCCTCGACTATCCATTACTTCTTGTGCATCAATATGTTCAATATATACCATTGTATGCTCCTTTAATATTACTCATTATCTGGCTCATCGGGTAGGGGCAGTATCTCATCTTTTGCCCCTATTTGTTCTTTAATTTTTGCGATAATTTCATCTGCTAAAGCCTTATCTTCTTTAAGAAGAAGCTTTGCATTTTCTCTTCCTTGCCCGAGTTTTTTGTCATTGTAGCTTAACCAAGCACCGCTTTTATCGATAATATCAAGCTTGATACCATAGTCAATAATCTCACCCTCTTTGCTAATACCCTCACCAAACATAATATCAAATTCTGCTTCACGAAATGGTGGTGCGACTTTATTTTTTACCACTTTTGCTTTCGTGCGATTACCAATTTGCTGATCATTTTGCTTCAAAGTTGCTATGCGACGCACATCAATACGCACACTTGCATAGAATTTGAGTGCATTACCACCTGTGGTTGTTTCGGGGCTACCATAGCCCATTGTGCCAATCTTCATACGAATCTGATTGATAAAAATAAGTGTAGCATTCATCTTGTGAAGCACACCTGTAATTTTACGCAAAGCGTGGCTCATAAGTCGTGCTTGAAGCCCCACGTGTTGCTCTCCCATATCGCCTTCAATTTCGGCTTTTGGCGTAAGCGCAGCCACTGAATCTATCACGATAAGATCTACGGCACCACTACGGGTAAGTGTTTCTAGGATTTCTAAGGCTTGCTCACCCGTGTCAGGCTGGGATACAAGGAGATTTTCTGTATCTACGCCTAAATGTTTTGCATAATACACATCGAGGGCGTGTTCGGCATCTATAAAGGCACAGATACCGCCATTTCTTTGGCATTCTGCTACAATTTGAAGACTTAGGGTTGTTTTTCCACTTGATTCTGGACCATAAATTTCAATGATTCTTCCCTTAGGCACACCGCCAATACCAAGTGCCATATCAAGCCCCAAAGAACCTGTGGATATACTATCAATTTTTTCTACTTGCTTATCGCCTAGGCGCACTAAAGCACCCTTGCCAAATGCTTTATCAATTTGCTTGAGAGCAAGCTCAATGGCTTTTTGCTTTTTCTCATCTACCATTCTTATCCTTTGTGCAAGTTTTGCGTAAAATAGTGCGATTTTATCTAAGTTTGACTAAATTATCCTTATAATTTTGCCAAAAAGCAAAGGAGAAATGATGATAAGTGTCGCCCACAGCCCTGATGCTGATGATTTATTTATGTATTATGCAATTGTTTTTGGGTGGGTAGATTCTACAAATTTGCGTTTTTCAAACACTGCCAAAGATATTCAAAGTCTTAATCTCGCGACTTTACAGAGCGAATATGATGTGAGTGCGATTTCTTTTGCACTTTATCCGCTTGTAGCTCAAAATTACGCGCTTTTGCGCACAGGCGTGAGCTTTGGTAATGGCTATGGACCAAAGCTTATAAGGCGCAAAGATAAGGTTTTAAAAAAACATTTCAAAGTGGCTTTAAGCGGGGAGCATACCACAAATGCGATGATTTTTCGTTTGGCTTATCCGGAGGCGCGTATTGTGTATAAAAATTTTCTTGAGATAGAAGAATCTGTGCTTAATGGCGAGGTTGATGCGGGAGTGCTTATACACGAATCTATCCTTAATTTTAATGAAAATCTGTGTGTGGAGGCTGAAATATGGGATATATGGCAGGATTTAAGCGGAGGGGGACTGCCCTTACCTCTTGGCGGTATGGCATTGCGCCGCTCCTTGCCTCTTACTACTGCCATAGAATGCGAGAATCTTCTTACAAAAGCTGTGCGTCTTGCGGTGCAAAATAAGGCAATTTTAAGCAAAATGCTTCTTGAGCGGGGCATTATCCGCGTGAGCGCAGAGGAGCTTGATACATATCTTAATCTTTATGCGAATGCGGATTCTATATCAATGAGCGAAGTAGAGATTGAGGCGGTGGATAAGCTTTTTGAGCTTGGATTTAAGGGGGGATTTTATCCGCAAATTTTAAAGGCTAAGGATTATTTTATCCCTGCTGAATATACGCAACTGCGATTTTCGTAAGGATTTTATTGATATTTAGGGCTATGTTGAATGAGATTTTACTTAAAATCTTACAGCGTTTTTGTAGGAATCTAAGATTTTTTAAAATTTTTCTTTTCGCAAAAAGAAAAGAGATTTACTTCCTGCCACTCAAGCAGCGTTTGGTGATATAGGCTTTACCCTCAAAAAACGCCGCTTTTTATCCTTACGGAATTACATTAGTAAATAAGGGGAGAGCCTCGCATCACTCTCATTCGCTGTTTCTAAAAGCACCGCTACTTTTTATCTCCAAGCTCACGCGCAAGATATAGCAAGATAAAGGCATAAAAACTTAGAATCTCTTTGGAATAATATATCTTTTTGCAGAATCAAAAATGGAATCAAAAATCAAACTATGATTCAAAATAACTTATTCCTGCAAAGCCACCTAAGCCTAAAGCCTGCAAATGGGGGATATGCTCTTTTGCAATACCGCCAAGGGCAATAGTGCGCGAGCGTAGATTTTGTGGAATGTCCTCTAGCACCTGTAAGCCTAGCGGAGCGGGTTTATTGGGTGCAAAAAAAATAGGGCTTAATGTGCAATAATCCGCCCCTAACTCCAAAGCATAAGCAAGCTCCTTAATGCTATGTGCGCTATATCCTATGAGTTTTTGAGTTTTGTTTATTTGCTCATAGGCTTTCTTGAGCGGTGCGATGTAATCTAAAAGATGAGATTTTAAATGCACGCCTTGAAAAGGAGTGGAAAGACTAAGAATCTGCTTGAGGTCTGTAAAGGGGAGATTGAGCAAAAGGGTTTTATGAGAGAGTGTCTCTACAAAGCTAGGGATATATTCATCGCTTTGTGAGCGATACATAATCCAATCTACTTCTAATGTAGGTAGGCGAGTAGAGAGCGTATGGATATACCCTCTATCAATAGAGGGTGTGATAAGAAGTGCGATGAACTTAGTGCTCTTCATCAGCGCTCACTGCGCCGTGAATATACACATAGGTAAGAATCATAAATACAAAAGCTTGGAGTAATGCCATAAAAGTTAAAATTGCAAATGGAGCGACAGGCACAACCCAAGGAGCGAGCATAAGCATAACAAGCAAAAACATATCATCGCCCTTAATATTCCCAAAAAGACGGAAAGAAAGCGAGATAATGCGTGAAAGGTGAGAAATAATCTCCACAGGGAACATAAGTGGGGCAAGCCACCACACAGGACCCATAAAATGCTTGATATATTTCACTATGCCTTGAGCGCGAATCCCTTCAAAATGATAGTAAAAAAACACAACCAAAGCCAACACAAGTGTAAAGCTCCAGCTTGAAGTGGGGGATTCAAAACCCGGGATAATACCAATGGCGTTGCCAAAAAAGACTAGAAATGCAATAGTTGCAGCAAGTGGGAAGTATTTACGCGCAACCTCTTCGCCCACAATATCTTTTGAAAATGAGATAATACCAGAGATGATAAACTCAAATACATTTTGAATCCCCTTAGGCACTATCTGCATTTTATATGTTGCATATCGTGCAAGAATAAGGATAATAATTGCCACAAGCACGGTATGGAAGCCAATAATAAAATCGTGATCGCTATTAATGAGTCCTGCAAAGGTAAAAACTCTATCGTCCATACTAACTCCTTTTGGGGTTGTGAATGCAGTGATTATGCCTTGTTTTTTGTTAGTTTTGCTTTAAAGTTTTATTATTTTACAAAAACTTTTTGTTGAGGTGTCGAATATGCCACAAAAATATGAGAAATAATATACCCATAGGCAGTAATAATCCTGCTTCGGGGTATATAAGCCCCGCAACGCTTAATTGTGTGAGAGAGAAAAATAATCCCCAAATAGCCAAAGAGCCGATAATGCACACAAAGCTAATCAATGTGAGATTCTCATAGCGAGGTAATGAGGGGATATAATAGGCAATGATAGCAATACAAAGTGGCACAAAAAAAGGCACAACGAGTAGCCCATAGAGAATTCCCCGTATTTTATCCGAGCTTATGCCTTGTCTGTAGGCAATGCGAAATGAAGCAAGTGCATCAATAACTGAAGCTGTGGGTTTATCTTGTGCAATGGTTTCAAGCACTTTAAAACTAAACCCCTGCAATGTTTTTAGCTCCTCATTCGTGCTTATTTGTAATGGATTATTACCAAGCGTGAGAGTAGGAGAAATCTCTACACTTTTAGCATTTTTAAGAATCCACGCATTATTTTCAAAAAATGCCTCTTTGCTCTCGTGATAGCCTATGAGCTTATAATCGTCATTGAGTGTGAAAATCTTCACGCCCTCCACCCTTGCTTCAGTAGTTGAGAGAGGATAGAGTTTGCGCACAAAGATGTATTGATTATCACTTTTTAGCAATAAATTTTCACGCGTATTCTGTGTGTTTTGATACACAATGCTCTCTGCTTTTTCTTGTGCATAGGCAAATGATGTGGTATTAAGTCCAATAAATGCGAGAGTAAAAAAGCTTGAGAGAAATATCAAAGGAGCAAGGATATGCCGCTTAGAATAGCCCAAAGCCATTAGTGCGGTGAGTTGGGAGCTTTTAAGAAAAGCCATATAAAAAAGAATCGAGCACAAAATAAGCGAAATAGGCAAAGTGTAGGTGAGGGCATACACGCCATCATAAAAAAGAAACAAAATCAGCAAGTTTGCAGAATCTGGCAAATCATCAACATATTTAAGTGTATCAATAGCGACAAAAAATCCTTCTAGCGCGAGAAAAACGATGAAAAAATATTTCAAATAATACAAACTCACAAAACGAAAAACCATTATTCATTCCTTTTGCTGTGGTAATTTTGGGGTGATTCTTGTATCTCTTGTTTGGTTTTATTTTGATGTTTTTTAATGTTTTGGCGCAATGTAAAATGATTTTGCAAAGAAGCAAGAATCTTATGCGCATCACTTTCGTGCGCATCACAAAAGTGCATAATTGCTTTTTGTATATGGGGCATTGTATCAAGGAGTTGTTTTTTTTCTTGCTCATTAAAAGCACTCAATACATATTGCACAACATCAAGTTTAGGGTCTCTGCCTATGCCAAAACGAAGCCGCAAATATCCCTCCCCCATAGCTTTATCAATAGATTTTAGTCCATTATGCCCACCGCTTGAGCCACCATATTTAAAGCGAATATCGCCAAAACTCAAATCTAAATCATCATATACAACTAATGTATGGGTAATATCAAAATAGCGCACAAAAGGGGCGATAGATTCACCAGAGAGATTCATAAAAGTATAGGGTTTGAGAAAAAATATTTTATGAGTTTTATTATGTAATGTGGCAACT
>NZ_JAFLSB010000025.1 GCF_022511165.1 Helicobacter sp.
TAGAGTATTAAAACTTTATTAATAATTGGCAAAAGCTCACGCAAAATTGCCTCAATATCCTTATCTGCGTAACTATTATACACAAGAATCACCTGTTTTGCGCCAAAATACTCTCTTAAAACCCTCGCCCCATCAAGATTATGCCCTACATCAAGCACAATATGAGTGCTCAATCTCTCACATCGCCCACGAAGTGAGAGAGGATTGAGAGAAGTAAAATCAAAATACATTCCAAAATATTGCAAAACACGCATTGCGGTGTAAAGATTCTCGCATAAAAATGCTGCAAGCGCGTTTTTTTTGCAATATTTTGTAAAATCCTCCACCTCATCACGCAAACGCTCTGCTGTATGTATATCCTGCCATAGTTCGCATTTAAGACTTTTTTGTTGAGCTATTTCTTGGGCAAGATGTTCTACTTCTTTATCATTTTGCCTTGCTAGAATTACCTGCCCACTCATCGCTTTAAGCTTTGTAAGCGCAATTTCTTTAATACTTGAGCCTAGCATCTCTTGATGATCTAATCCAATAAGTGTAAAAACACTCACATTTGCTTGTATAACAGAAGTAGAATCATACTCACCTCCCACTCCTGCTTCAAACACAAGGTATTCATATTCCCTCGCAAGAAGCAGAGCAAGAAAAGTCGCATATTCAAAATAGCTTGCCTCACGCGCAAGAGGAATACTCCAAAGCTCTTGATGGGCAGCTTCAAGCTCTTTTTGCTCTATATCACCTTGATAATCCTCTTTTACTATATAAAAGCGCTCATTAAATCCAAAAATATGCGGAGAGCTAAAATGCAAGACTTTCTTTTTGTGTTGGGCTAATCCCATAGTAATAAAGCGTCCGGTGCTACCCTTGCCATTTGTTCCCATAATATGTATCACCTTGCATTGCTTACCAAAAACATTCTCAAAGCCGCATATTGGTGCAATGCCTTTATAGATTCTATGCACACGCATCACATCAAAGGGCGCATATTCTGCTCCCTTGCTTAAAAGCACCTCATCAAGCTTTGGTATATCTTTCATCGCACATCTCGTATGCTTGTAAAATAATAACATCACTCACGATTAAATTCCCCATAATATGCCACTTGCGAGATAAATTTTTCCAAAGCCATATTGGCTGCGTTGTTGATTGATTCCAAACGATATTGATCAAGCACGATAGTAGAGGTAAAGTCCGCACTATAATCATAATATCCCGTATTGGTTACATCAAAACTCACCCCACTTGTGTTTTCAAAATGAATATCTAGGGTAATATGGGTGCGATAATAGCTCACAAAACCTTGTTGATTATACGCCACAGGTGCTTGTATAATCTCTCTTACATTAATGTGTAAAAAACTCTGCGCCTCTTGCTTACTCTTTAGCTTACTCCCAAATCGCTTAATCACGGCGTTATTGACTGCATCTTTAATATTCGTACCAGATTCAGGCACAGAGGGATTTACCGCTATATCTACGCACACGCCATCATTAAAAATACTTCGCGCATAATAGCTCACAGGCTGATAGCCACAACCCACAAAAAGCCATATAAGCCCTAAATAAAGGCTATGGTGCATATATTTGACACATAAAGAGCCAAAAAACCTCATTATTTCACCACAAGATTCACAAGTTTATTTGGCACAACAATTTCTTTAAGAATCTGCACATCTATGAGCCATTTTTCTACACTTTGCTTTGCTTGAATAATAATTTCTTCTTGAGTTAAACTAAGAGGTATCTCTATTTCTGCGCGTTTTTTGCCATTAATTGTAATGGCATACATAACTACTTCTTTATGCAGAGCATTCTCATCAATGGCAATAGGTGCAAAATTTGCGAGTTTAAAATATCGCTCACTCAATTCCCAACAAATATGAGGCACAATAGGCTCTAAAATATGAAGCAAAACAAAATACCCCTCACTCCATACCTGCGCATTTTGCTGCTCACTTAGGGCATTAAAAGCCTCCATAGCCGCAGCAATAAGGGTATTAAAAGGATAACCTGCTTGCTTTTTGCTAAAAATATCATTACTTTTTTGCAATGCCTCATACACCTTTTGACGCGCATATTGCTCATTTTTAGCAAGATTTTGATGTGCGATGTTAGGCAATTTTTCACAAGGGCTTATATACTCTGCTCTCTCCCACAACCGCCTTAAGAATCTATACGCTCCCTCCAATGCGCTATCATTCCATTCAAGCTCACGTATAGGTGGAGCAGCAAAAAGCACAAATAATCGCGCACTATCTGCACCAAAACGCGCAATAATATCATTTGGATTAACAACATTGCCCTTGCTTTTTGACATTTTTGCACCATTTTTAAGCACCATACCTTGCGTGAGGAGATTTTTAAAAGGCTCATCAATCTCTATATAGCCCAAATCACGCAAGACTTTTGTAAAAAATCGTGCATACAAAAGGTGCAAAATCGCGTGTTCGATGCCACCCACATATTCATCGACATTGAGCCAATATCTCAAATGCTCTTTGTCAAAGGGCTTTTGCGCCCACATCGCAGAGGGAGTAGTATAGCGCAAAAAATACCAACTTGATTGCACAAAAGTATCCATTGTATCACTCTCTCTTAGGGCTTTTTGCCCACATTTTGGACATACACAATGCTTCCAAGTAGGGTGCTTATCTAGGGGATTCCCCTCGCCATCAATCACTACATCAAAAGGCAAAGTGATAGGAAGATTTGCAATTTTTTCAGGCACAATCCCACAGGATTGACAATGCACCATAGGAATAGGTGCGCCCCAATATCTCTGCCTTGATACACCCCAATCACGCAAACGATACATAATCACGCCTTTACCCCTACCCTCTTTCTCAAAAAGTGCAATAATGCGCTCTTTTGCCTCATTACTGCTTAGTCCATTAAACTCTCCACTATTAATGAGATAGCCCTCTTCTGTATCTACCACCTCTTCTTGTGCCAAACTTGAATCTTGCATAGAGTTAGCATCTTGCTTTGTTTTTGATAGCACACATTTGAGGGGAAGATGATAGGTTTTTGCAAACTCAAAATCACGCTCATCGTGCATTGGCACACTCATCACTGCCCCGCTCCCATATTCCATAAGCACAAAATTTGCCACCCATACAGGGAGTTTTTCATTTGTGAGTGGGTGAATCACCGATATACCCAAATCAAAACCCACCTTATCTTTTTGCGCTCTCTCTCTTGCATTGGTATTTTGAATGGCTTGAATAGATTCTATGAGTTTAGGATTTAGAGCATTATGAGCAATGAGTACCTTAATAATAGGGTGTTCAGGCGCAAGGGCACAATAAGTAACACCAAAAATCGTATCTGCGCGTGTGGTAAAAACCTCAAAATGCGTTATTTCCCCACCTAATTTTTGCTTTGAATCTTCACTTAACTCAAAAGCAAAGCTTAAGCCTTTTGATTTGCCTATCCAATTTTTTTGCATAATCAGCACTTGCGGAGACCAATGCCCCTCTAGTTTGTCCAAACACGCAAGAAGCTCATCGGCATAATCTGTGATTTTGATGTAGTATTGAAACATTTGCTTTTGCACCACAGGCGTATCACAACGCCAACATTTCCCCTCAATCACTTGCTCATTTGCTAAAATCGTTTGATCCTTTGGACACCAATTCAAGTAGGCTTCTTTGCGATAAATTAAGCCCTTTTCCCACATTTTAATAAAAAATTCCTGCTCAAAGCGCGTATAAAGCGGGTCGCTTGTAGCAAACTCTCTCTCTTGCGAGAAACTAAGCCCAAGCGAAGTAAGCTCTTTTTTCATTGCATCAATATTACTATAAGTCCAAGTTTTAGGGTGGCTTTTGTGCTTAATAGCGGCATTTTCAGCAGGCATACCAAAGGCGTCCCAGCCCATAGGGTGAAGCACATTATAGTCATTTTTACGATAATATCGCGCAATTGCATCGCCGATACAATAATTTCTCACATGCCCCATATGAATTGCTCCACTTGGATAAGGAAACATACTTAAAATATATTTTTTAGGCTTTTTTGAATCTATCCCCAAAGGCTCAAAGCTCTTATGCTCCTGCCAATAGCTCTGCCATTTAGATTCTATTGCTTTGGGATTATATTCAGATATATCTGCCATTTTTTTGCTCGCTTATATGGAATGAAAGGGGCATTATAGGGAAAAAACTTAAACTAAGAGGCTACTTCACTTTTTTAGCATTTACCTTCTAATGTATAATATTAATAATTCTTGCTACAATGCTATGTTTAGATTCCATAAAAATATCTATGTATCGTGTAAAGGGGAGCACACTTGACATTTAATGCAACAAAGATTCTTAATCAAACTCTCCCATTCTTAAAAAATTTCTCTCAAAGCAAGGAGATGATTGTTATCATCTTCATTATGCTTATTGTAAGCATTATCGTAGTGCCACTACCTAGTGAAATGCTTGATTTTTTATTAAGTATTTCTATTGCTCTTTCTTTGCTGATTATTTTTATCACGCTCTATGTGGATAAAGCCACAGAATTTTCAGCATTTCCTACGATTTTGCTTATTGTAACACTCTATCGTTTAGCCCTTAATGTCGCTACTACGCGTATGATTTTAAGCGAAGGGCATAATGGCGTAGAGGCTGTGAGTAGCATTGTAGCGGCATTTGGACACTTTGTCGTGGGGGGGAATTATGTAATTGGGATTATTGTCTTTACGATTCTTGTGATTGTGAATCTTATCGTTATTACCAATGGTTCTACGCGTGTAACAGAAGTGCGTGCAAGATTCACTCTTGATGCGATGCCGGGAAAACAAATGGCAATTGATGCGGATTTAAATGCCGGGTTGATTGGGCAAGAAGAAGCCCAAAAAAGACGAGATGCCCTCGCTCAAGAAGCAGACTTTTATGGCACAATGGACGGAGCGAGTAAGTTTGTCAAGGGCGATGCAATCGCCTCTATCATCATCACTATTGTAAATATCATCGGCGGATTCCTTATTGGCGTATTTGAACACGGAATGAGCGTGAAGCAAAGTGCGGAAACCTTTACTATTCTTACTATCGGCGATGGGCTTGTGGGGCAGATTCCAGCGTTGATTGTCGCCACAGCCACAGGTATCATTACTACACGTGCGGCAAAAAGCTCACAAACCAACTTTGCCGGAGATATTATCACACAAATTGCAAGTAGTGGCAAGATTTTGAGCATTGTGGGCTTTATCCTTGTCCTTTTTGCACTTGTTCCCGGACTTCCTGCTTCTCTTGGCTTTGTTGGTGCATTTTTCTTTCTTGTTGCTTATCTCACAAGCCGAGAGGATTTAAGCAGTATATTCTCTTTTGTAGAAAATTGGATTAATAAAAAGACTTCTTCAAGTGCGAGTAGCTCCGCTGAAAATAAAGAACGCGAGAATATAGATATATCCCAACACAAAGCCCCAAGGGTGCAAAAAACCGAAGAGGAAATTAAAAAAGAAGAAGAAAATAATATCAATGAAGCCCTTAAAGTGGAGACTTTGGAGATTTATTTGGGATATGAGCTTATCCGCCTTGCTGATGTGAAGCAAAATGGAGATTTACTTGAAAGAATCCGCGCTATGCGTAAAAATATCGCTGCAGATTACGGATTCCTCGTGCCACAGATTCGTATTAAAGATAATATAACGATGCAGCCAACAGATTATGCTATCCTTCTTAAAGGCACAAAAATCGGCGGTGGCTCGGTAATGCCTAATAAATTTTTAGCAATGGATGCAGGTATGGTAGCCCAGCCTATTGAAGGGATTCCCACAAAAGAACCTGCCTTTGGTATGGACGCTTTATGGATAGACCCTAAAGACAGAGAGGAAGCGTTGATTCAAGGTTATAATATCATTGACCCCTCAACGATTATTATCACGCATTTAACCGAGCTTATCAAAAACTATGCTGAAGATTTCATTACGCGTGATGAAGTCAAAATGCTTATGGATAAGCACGCACAAAACTTCCCAGTAGTGGTTGGCGAAGCTTCTAAGATTCCTATGAGTACCATTTTGCATGTATTGCGCGATTTGCTACACGAACATATTCCTATCAAAGATTTGCCTACGATTTTAGAAACTATCATCGATACCTATCCTGTCTTACAAAATGATACTGAAAGTATCGTAGAACAGGTGCGTGCGCGCCTCTCTCGCACAATTACAGATATTTTTAAGGGGCGAGAAGATACCTTAAAAATCTGCACAATGTCCCTTGCCACAGAACAATATTTGGTTGATAGGCTTAAAGAGCAGCCAAATGGCAAAACTTTTGTGCTACACTCCAATGATGTGCAAAAGCTCACCCAAGCCATAGAAGAAGAAAATTTAAGGATTCTTCAACAAAAAAATGTAACGCCTATTTTGTTTGTGGATTATAGAATCCGCAAGCCTTTAGCAAAACTCCTTGAATCATTTAACATCAAAAATACTGTTCTAGGACAAGCCGAAGTTGATCCGCGTGTGGCATTTGAGGTGCTAGGCACGATTGATATACAATTTTAAGGACAAATGCAATGAAGGTTTTTCATCTCTCTCACACTGATTTAGATGGCTATGGTTGCCAATTTATTGCTAAAGAATTTTTTTCTCATATTGTTTTTTATAATGCCAACTATGGCAAAGAAGTGCTTGTAAGATTGCATCACATACTTGATACAATTACCCACTCTGATATGCAAGATGCTCAATCTCTCCTGAATGCAAAATTTGGCAAAGCACCTAAAAATACACAAAAAGATGAAAGAGCAAAAGAAAAATATTTGATTTTTATTACTGATTTGAATCTCACCTTAAACGAGGCAAACTGCCTCCACCAACGCATAGGGGAGCTTAAAATCGCAGGTTTTGATGTAGATGTTTTATTGCTTGATCATCATATTAGCGGACAAGAATGCGCGAATAAATATCAATGGTATCAGCTTGATGCAACGCGTTGTGCTTCTCAAATCACTTTTGATACATTAAGCAAACTCTATCCTATGCTTAATCCTGCGCGACTAGAGTGGATTTCTCATCTTACTCATATGATTAATTCTGTGGATATTTGGCTTGAAGATGGCTATAAATTTGATTTTGGTAAGGTTGCTATGAATGCAATTAGTGGCAGCTCCGAACTCAATCGTTTTATGTTTGAAAATGAGCATAGAGAATATAAATTTGCCCTCATAGAATCAATGCAAGATTTTTTAGAATCCCCAGAGGGCGAAGTGGCTTTTGATAATGCGCTCTATGGCATTAAAAAGCGTGTTCTAGGAGGTGACCCGCAAAAGCAAACAATGGATACTATCATCTCTCACGCACAAGTGAAACTTTTAAGTGCTAAAAAAGAATCTTGCACAATCACTTATAATGACAAGAAAGGTTTTTTAAGCTATTCTATGGGAGGGATAAGTGTTTTAGCAAATCTTTTTTTGCGACTAAATCCTGAATATGATTTTTATATTGATGTCAATCCTCGTGGCAATGTCTCCTTGCGTGCAAATGGAAATTGTGATGTAAGCCTTATGAGTAAGGAATGTTTTAATGGTGGAGGACATAAAAACGCTTCTGGTGGAAAAATTGAGGGTTTCAAGGAGAGTTTTGCCTATGCAGATATTAAAACACAAGTTCAGCACATACTCAATCAAGCTAAGGAGGTTTTATGAGTATTAATGAAAATATCAATGATGAACTCACGCTTGAGATGAGCCTTGAAGAAATGGCATTAGAAGTCATTGATATGCTAGGTGTTGCATTGATTTTTGCTGGAGCAAAAAAGGAGCATATCCAAAAGCTTATTGAATGCTATTCTTCACAAATGGATAAATTCTATGAATCCCTACCCGAAGATGCACCCTATGGACGAGATGAAATAGTGGAGATTATCAAATCTCTTAAGAGTGATTACCCACATTTTTTTAACTGATATGGCTAAACTCATTCGCTGCGCAATCCTTTTTAGTGGTAATGGAAGCAATATGCAGCATCTTGTAGAAACCTTGCATCATCAAAGATTCTATACAGCAAAGCAAGAAGAAGTAATGCTTGATATTGCCCTCACTTTATGTAATAATCCTACTGCCTATGGCATTACACGCGCGCAAAAGCTAGGTATAAAATGCCAAATACTTCCGCATAAAAATTTCGCCTCAAGAGAGGCTTTTGATGAAGCAATGGCGCAATCTTTATGCGCACATCATATTGAGTATATCTTTTTAGCAGGGTTTATGCGCATTCTCACCCCTGCCTTTATACAAAAATTTTCTATCATCAATATCCACCCTTCATTTTTGCCCGAGCATAAGGGCGCACAGGGTATCAAAGATAGCTTTTATTCTCACGCGCATTATGGTGGCGTGAGTGTGCATTGGGTGAGTGAAGAGCTTGATAGTGGCGAAATTATCTTGCAAGAAAAAGTTGCAAAAATCCCAAATGAGAGTTTAGAGGATTTTGAGCGCAGAATCCACGAATGTGAGTATGCCCTCTATCCTCGCGCGATTTTATACGCCCTTGGATTACATAAAGCAGATTCTAGCCTCTCTTACACCACTTCTACTTCTTTTGCAAAGGATATAAATGGGTAGCACTATCGAAGCTGTAAGTGCCTTTAGTATTTTTGCCTTACTTATTCTTTTTGCCTCACCTATTAGCTCTCTCACGCGTATTCCTATTGTTGTGGTGGAGATGATTCTAGGCGCATTAGCAGCGCATTTTTTTGGATATATTAGAGATATAGAAGAGGTGGAAATCATCGCAGAAGTGGGCTTCTTGTTTTTAATGTTTTTATGTGGGCTAGAAGTAGATATTAAAACCTTTACCAAACTTGGCTCACCCTTTTTGCTCCGCACTCTTGCGTATTTTTGCACCCTTTATGGCATTACCTGCATAGTCGTCTTTAGCTTGGGTATTTCTTTTGTATATATTGCCGCACTGCCGGTAATGAGTCTAGGTATGATTGTAGCACTCATTAAAGACTATGGCAAAGAGCAGCCGTGGCTTGATTTAGCTTTAAAAATTGGTATTTTAGGGGAGCTTGTAAGTATTGCTGCACTTGTGATTGTCGATGGTGCATCTCGACACGGCGTAGGCAGCCACCTCGGGCATAAACTGCTTATGCTCGTGCTTTTTTTGCTTTTTGTGATTTTAGGATTCAAAATGGCAAGGGTGCTTTTTTGGTGGATACCACAGGTGCGCTTTTTGTTTTTGCCAAAAGATGATAGCAACTCACAAGATTTGCGCTTTGTCTTTTTGCTCCTTTTTGGATTTGTGTTACTTATGATGATTCTTGATATTAAAGTCGTGCTTGGGGCATTTTTAGCTGGGACGATTCTTAGCACATTTTTTAAGCACAAAACAGAATTACCCCAAAGGCTTCATCACTTTGGATTTGGCTTTCTTGTGCCATTTTTCTTTGTCCATATTGGCTCTACGCTTGATTTAAACGCGCTTTTTACAGATCCGCAAATTATCACCTATGCCGCATATCTTATTATGGGTATGCTTTCTTTGCGTCTTGTGAGTGCAAGTATCGTTTTTGGCTCATATTTTAAAAATATAAAATCCACCTTGCTTTTTGCTTTAAGCGATTCTATGCCTCTTACCTTTTTGATTGCTACGGCTACTTTAGGCAGAAGCATTGGGGAACTTAATGATACACTTTATGCCTCATTTTTGCTTGGTGCAATTTTGGAAGGTATTATCTTTAGCGTGGCTATTAAACTCGTATATGTCTTTTGGAAACCTTTAAAAAAGGAGAAATAATGCAAAATCCCCCGCGTCAAACTTGGAGCTCAAGCCTTACTTACATTCTCACGGTTGCAGGAGCGACTATTGGCTTTGGAGCGACTTGGAGATTCCCCTATCTTGTGGGTGAAAATGGCGGTGGGGCGTATGTGCTTGTCTTTGTCTTGGCAATGATTCTTGTGGGAATCCCTGTGATTTTAGTAGAAAATGTGATTGGCAGACGCGCACATAAAAACGCAGTTGATGCCTTTAGTGGGGAGGTAGAGGGTAAAAACATCTCACGCTTTTTTAAAATCATCGGTTATTGCGGAATGCTTGGTGCATTTGGGATTATGGCGTATTATATGGTGCTTGGAGGCTGGGTGATAACTTATATCACAAGTATTTTAAGCGGTGCGCTGAATCTCTCTTCACCCATTACTGCAGAGCTTGCCACAGAGTTTTATAATGCCAAAATCGAACACAATCCCCTAATGATTGGCATTTACACAAGTATATTCGTGCTCATAAATTGGATAATTCTTAAAAAAGGAATCATTGATGGCATTGAGCGCAGTATGAAATACCTTATGCCCTTGCTTTTTATCTGTTTGCTGATTATGGTAGCACGCAATCTCACATTACCCGGAGCTATGGAGGGGGTAAAATTCTATCTTTTACCTGATTTTAGCAAAATCACCGCTAAGCTTTTGATTGATGTGCTAGGGCAAGTATTTTTTGCGCTTTCTTTGGGTTTTGGCGTGATGATTACTCTCTCCTCATATTTGCAAAAAGATGAAAATATGATTAAAACCGCTGTTGCCACAGGTGTGCTTAATACCCTCATCGCACTCCTTGCGGGATTTATGATTTTTCCCTCACTCTTTAGCTTTGGACTAGAGCCTACACAAGGGGCAAGCCTTGTATTCCAAACACTTCCTATCGTATTTTCTCATATTTATTTTGGCAATATCTTAGCTCTTATCTTTTTTCTCCTGCTTATCACTGCTGCCCTTACTACTTCTTTGCCTATTTATGAAGCTATCATCACTACCTTGCACGAAAAATGCCATCTCTCACGCACAAATGCGATTAACCTCACGCTTGGCTTTATCTTTATATGTGGGAATCTCCCCTGTATTTTAAGCTTTGGGGCATTAGAAAATATTACTTGGAATGGAAGAAATATCTTTGAAAGCTTTGATTTTATCAGTGGCAATATTCTTTTTGTGCTGACTTCACTTGGGACATTGCTATTTGCAGGGTGGATTCTTAAAAATGAAGCAAAAAAAGAGCTAGGCAATAATGGTGCGCTTTATCCAAAGCTTGTCAATATTTGGTATGTGTATATTAAATACTTCTTGCCCTTTGTGATTGTGCTGATTTTTATCGCTGGAGTATTCCCCGATACACTTGAATATTGCCTTAGCGCACTCGGCTTACGCACATAAAACTAAATAAAGAGCAAGAAATGCTAAGAATCTGCCTTTTTTTATGTGTGATTTTTAATCTTATTTTTGGAGATGTGCCAAGCTCCGCGCTAAGTAAAACCCAATCCCACTCTTTCGCGCCAAAACCACAGCAAACCTATGCGCTAAGTATCTATGGCTCACCAAAATATCCTAAAAACTTCACGCATTTTGATTATGCCAATCCCAATGCCCCAAAGGGTGGAGTGCTCAAAGGCTTTGCGCTTGGCACTTTTGATAGCCTTAATCCCTTTGCACAAAAGGGTAATGCCGCAAGTGAGCTTAGCACACTTGTGTATAATACCCTCACGATTCAAAGCCTTGATGAGCCTTTTAGCGAGTATGGTTTGGTGGCGGATTCTATAACAAAGGGGGCGGATTTTATTATATTTCATATTAATCCCAAAGCACACTTTAGCGATGGCGTAAAAGTGAGTGCGCAAGATGTTGCCTTTAGTTTTGAGACTTTGCTAGATAAGGGCAAGATTGAGTTTAAACGCTACTATGCTGATGTCAAAGAAGTCAAGGTATTGAGTGAAAACGAAGTAGCATTTTATTTTAAAAGTGATTCAAATAAAGAGCTTCCGCTGATTTTAGGGCAGCTGCCTATCCTGCCAAAGCATATTTATATGCAAGGAGATAAAAATACTTTTGGGGAGAATCCCCTCGCCCTCCCCATAGGCAGCGGGGCGTATAAAGTCAAAAAATATGATATAGGGCGCTCTATTACCTATGAACGCAATCCCAACTATTGGGCAAAAGACCACCCCACGCAAAAAGGCTTATATAATTTTGATGAAGTGGTGATTGAATACTACAAAGATGCCGCTGTGGCGCAAAATGCCTTTATGGCGGGGGAATATGACTATCGCATAGAATCTTCTGCCAAAGTGTGGGCAACAGACTATGAGGGCAAAGCAAAGCAAGAAGGAGAGATTATTCAAAAAACCTTTACTCATCAGCTTCCAAGCACTTTTCAGGGATTTTTTTTTAATACGCGCAAGGAACTTTTTAGCGATATAAGAGTGCGTGAGGCGATTTTTTATGCCTTTGATTTTGAATGGAGCAATGCGCATTTATTTTTTAATCAATACGCACGCACCACACATATTTTTAATAACTCTCCCTTTGCTTCAAGTGGCTTGCCAAGCGGGAGAGAGAAGGAAATTTTAAAAGAGTATCAATCTAAACTTAATCCTAGAATCTTTACCCAAAGCTATATTGTTCCTCGCACAGATGGGGCAAAAGTGCGCGGGGAGAATTTAAGAGAAAATCTTAAATATGCGAGGGATTTACTTACAAGTGCAGGTTTTTATATCAAAGATGGCGTATTGTATTCACCTAAAGGCAAGCCTTTTACTTTTGAGATTCTTATCTCCTATGAAGCCTTTGAGCGCATTTGTCTGCCTTTTGTTAAAAATCTTAAAAAGCTTGGCATTCAAGCTCGCATTAGAAAGGTTGATGATTCTCAATATATGAATCGTGTGCGTAATTTTGAGTATGATATGGTGGTTGAGCTTTTGGGACAAAGTCTTTTTCCCGGAAATGAGCAAAATTATTATTGGCACTCAAGTGTCGCCAATACAAGCGGGAGTAAAAATTTTGCAGGAGTGCAAGATCCTGTCGTAGATGATTTAATTGCACGATTGGTAACTGCACAAGGAGAAAATGAGCGCATTGCCATTGGTAGGGCATTGGATAGAATCTTGCTTTGGGGGTTTTATGCGATTCCGCATTTTAATCTCCCTGCCTTTCGTGTGGCATATTGGAGCAAAATCCAAATGCCAAAGCTCACGCCACCCTATGGTATCGACCCATATTTATGGTGGGCAAAGCCAGAATCTAAAGCGCAAAATAAATAAGCTCGTAAAAAAGGAGGCTATGCTATAATGCCCCCGCACGCATTAAAATGATAAAAACACAAAAAAAGGAAACTCGTTGAAAGAATCTACACCAAAACCTAATAATTTATTTTATATACTACTCTTTCTTAAAGCAAATAATAATGGGAGGGGGGAGTGATAATCAATGAAACATTATCTTAATTTTATTCAAAGCAAAAATCTGCAAAATGATAGCATTTTTAACTTACTTAAATGCAATGAAAATGAGGGAAAAATCTTGCAATTTATGGCAAAAGCCTTGCTTGAAGGGGAAGTAGATTTTATCGTGCATACACTTCTTACTAAGGTTTTTCCTAGTAAAGGCGCACCACAAAGTGAATCTAACCTCACATTTTTGCCTCATATCCGTAATCTCATTGAGTTAGGGTGGGTATCTCAAAGCTCATTTTTACAGCCCAAACTCACTGATATAACACTCCTTGAGCTTTATAATGATAATATTTGCCTCTCCCATACTTTTTTAAAGCTCCTTGAAGATGGCGCGCTTAATGTTGATTTGCCTGAAATCACACCCTATGAAGATCATCTTGAATATCTTAAGGATCAATTTGCCTATATTGATTTATTGCAAAAAATGAGTGCGCTCAAATTTTCACAAAAACTCGATTCTCCTTCTCTCTCTCGTGCAAATTATCGCCTTAAACTCCTTGAAGAAACAATCAATTCGCGCCTTAAACTTACAACCAAAGATATGAGCATTATTAAAATGATAAAAGAATATCATTTAGAACAAAAAGAGCAGATTATCTTTTTTGCCCTACTCAAAGAAGAATACTCAAGCAGCGATGAGAATTTGCGTGATATGAATGCACTCTTAGAACTCATTAGTCTTGATGAATATGACAAAATAAAACATCGCTCCTTGCTTGATGAAAACTCCACCCTTGTGCAAAAAGGCTTGATAGATTATGATGAAATGCTTAGTCCCTTTGGAGGTATTTCACGCACATTTTTTATCCCCGAAGAGATTCTCCAAAATATTATCCACCCAAACAAAAAAAAGAAACGCACCAAAATAAGCCTTGATTCTATTATCAAAGAGCAGGAAATTTTTGAGCTTTTAGAGCCAAAATATAGCATTGATGAAGTGATACTCCACTCCCACACAAGAGAGATTCTCAATCATCTCCTTGCACAAGTCAATAGCGATGTTATTTCACTTCTTAGACTTTGGGGTGTAAAAGATAAGAAAAAAGGCATTGATGCAAAAATCCTTTTATATGGCGCTGCTGGCACAGGCAAAACTATTACCGCATTGGCTTTAGCTAAAAGCCTCAAAAAGCAGATTCTAAGTTTTGACTGCTCAAAGATTCTCTCTATGTATGTGGGAGAATCCGAAAAAAATGTGCGCAAAATTTTTGATAGTTACCAAGATATATGTAAAAAAATTAAAAATGAGCCTATTTTGCTCCTTGATGAGGCTGACCAATTCCTTAGCACACGCGGTAGTAGCGCTCATAGTGCAGATAAAATGCACAACCAAATGCAAAATATTTTCTTAGAGCAAATTGAGCGATTTGAGGGTATTTTGATTGCCACAACAAATCTTTTAGAAAATTTTGACAGCGCATTTTCACGGCGATTTAATTATAAGATTGAATTCAAACGACCCAATAAAGCACAAAGAGAAGAGTTATGGCTCAAGCATCTTCCCAAAAATGCGCCCTTTGGCTCCCTCACAAGAGAGCATCTTGCAAAAGCTTTGTGTGAGTATGATTTGAGCGGAGGACAAATCACATTGATTGTGAAAAACACAGCCTATAAAGTTGCTACAAAAGCCCAACCTATCTTTACAGAAGAAGACTTCATAAGCCAAATTAAATCCGAGCTAAGCGGGAATTTTGACGGAAACAAAAGTATGGGCTTTAGGCGGTAAAATCTAAGAGATAGTTTATAGACTTTTAAATTTAAAAAGAGAACCTCTCTTAAAACCTACTATCTTTGCAAGGAATCTAGAATCTGCTCGGTTTTTAGCTCATATTTCCATATTTTCATAATTAAGGAAAGTAAGTGATTGGCTTTAATGATAAGCCCTATCTCTTAAAATCCTAATCTCTGTCTGCAATAAAAATTATTGCTGCATATTCTGCAAAGTCTCCTCAAGAATTGATTGAGCCACAGGCGCATCTTTTGGATCCACAAAAAAGAAAATCTCCACGCGATTATTTTTTGCACGATTAATGGGACTATCATTAGGTGCAATGGCTTGATGTTCCCCATAACCAGAAAAAGAAATGCGTTCAGGAGAAATACCATTTTTGATAAGAACTTTCATCACACTAAGAGCACGCGCAGAGGAAAGCTCATAATTATCTTTATAGCGTGAACCTACGGGCAAAGGTGTATTATCAGTATAACCACGCACATCAACTTTGACATATTCGGGCAATTTTTTAATGATTGCACTCATTCTTTGCAAATATAGATACACATCACTATTGTTAATTTCAGCACTTCCGGGATCAAAGGAAATATTTGAAGGAAGACGTAAAGATGTCCCCATTTCTACTTGCTCTAAGATTCCGCCCTCTTCTGCCATTTGTTCAATCTCTGCAGTTGTAACAGTTGATGAATCGGCAGATGCAGCGCTTCCTTCAATCTCATTCTCACTAATATCTTCTTCATCAGAAGACAAAGGCGAAGTGAGCGTAAAATCAAAAATTTTGACAAATTCAGTTTTGAGTGCTTCAGAATCTGCCGAAGAGGTTGATGAAATCGCCCACAAAGCAATAAAAAGTGCCAAAAGCAAGGAGAGAAAGTCCGCATAAGGAACCGCCCACTTTTCTCCTGCTGGACATTCTGGACATTTCTTTTTAGCCATATTACACCTTAATTATTCAAATTGTGAAATTTTAGGCTCACCCGGTGGGATAAATCCAAGCAATTTCTCTTCAAGGTTACGAGGGTTATCGCCATTAGCAATTCCTACAACACCCTCCAAAACAACCATACGCCCACGGATAATATCTTTACTCTTGGACATCATCTTGTGTCCCCAAGGACCAAAAAGCGCGTAAGAACAGAAAATCCCTGTAACCGTCGCGGTAAATGCCCCAGAAATACCTGCCGCCATCGCCTTTGGGTCATCAAGGAGCTGAAGCGCAAGAATAAGCCCGCACACCGCCCCAACAAGTCCCATTGTAGGACAAGTTTCTGCATACAGCACCCAAAAGTGAGCCGAGCCGTGGTAATACTCTTCAAGAGATTCAATTTGCACTTCCATATCTTCGCGCACAGCGTGAGCATCTCGCCCGTCAATAATCATCGAAAGAGATTGTCGCAAGAAATCATCTTCAATTTGCGCCGCCTTACCTTCAAGTGCGAGTACCCCGTCTTTTCTCGCAAGGGTGGAGAGTTCCACGAGCTGCCGTATAATTTCATTGAGATTTGTCCCCGTTCCGCCAAAAACAATCTTTAACTCTTTAAGTGCACCCTTGATATGCGAGCCGTGTGTAGCCGCCACTGCCGCACAACCCGCAGTAGGGATAATAATAATCAACGAGCTAAGGTGGATAAGGTGCAGAGGGTTACCACCCTCCATAATATCACCTATCGAAATACTTGCAACAGCCCCAATAAGTCCCAGAACAGAGGTTAAGTCCATAGGTCTCCTTTAATTAGTTATATATTCTCAAATTGTATCTAAACAGAAATGCAAAGCAAAAAATATTCCTAGCTCTTTAAGCTTAACTCAAGCTGTCGAATCCAAAAAGCCACGTTACGTTGCTCATCTCTAAGAGAAGTTGCGCCACCGTGTCCGGGATAAATAGTTTTATTTGTATCAGCAGGCAAGTTACTAAAACGCACAAGAGAATCTCTCATATCTGCTGTATTTGAATAAGGAAAATCGCTGCGTCCAATAGAGCGACGAAAGATAAAATCCCCACTAAAAATATCTCCCTCAATCTCTATGGTTGAGCAGCCGGGCGTGTGTCCGGGAAAATGCGAAAACATAACCTCTATGCCTTGCACATCAAGTATATCTGTGCCTTTTTTGCATTGAGCAAGTATATCGGGCTTACTTGGGCTAACCCCTATATTAAAACAATCGGATTCAAGCATAAAAGCATCGAGCTCGGGGCAAATAAGTGGCACATCAGGGAAATGAGCCTTTAAAAGAGCATTGCTCCAAATATGGTCAAAATGTCCGTGTGTATTCAAAAAGGCAATGGGAGAAGGGCATTGTTCTATTACCCAACTATGCGCTCCCATTCCCGCATCAATAACAATCTCACCTTGCGGGAATTTGCAAACATAACAATTGGTTTGATATTCGCCAAAACTTTGAGAAAGAATCTCCACAATAACCCCCACACACTCTTTTTGAATATTATCTTTTTGAGAATTGTGGGCTTCGGCGCGCCTTTCTCTTTCCATATTTTTTACGCTCAACCACACGAGCATCTCGTGTTAAAAGCCCTTTTGGTTTTAAAATCGCCCTAAAAGCGGTGTCGTATTGATTAAGTGCCTTTGAAATGCCATGTCGTAAAGCTTCAGCTTGAGCAGAATAGCCACCACCAAGTGTAACTGCATAAATATCCACTGATTTTTCCTGTTTGGTAAGAATAAGTGGCTGCATCACTTTCATTTTAATAGCTTCGTGCCCACCAAGCCAATCATTGAGGCTTTGTCCATTAATGGTAAGTTTGCCACTTCCGGGCTGAAGCCAAACCTTAGCGATTGCTGTTTTTCTTTTTCCTGTTGCATAAATTTTTGTCATAAACATTCCTTATTTTGAGCTTTTAGAAACTTGTGCGCTGTGTGGGTGTTCGCTGCCACGATAGACTTTGAGTTTTTTAAGCATAGCCCGTCCAAGCTTGTTTTTTGGGAGCATACCACGCACTGCAAGATGATAAAGTTTTTCGGGTGTTTTTTGGAGCATTTCTTCGAGTGTCTTGCTCTTAGTGCTACCAAAATAGCCAGAATGCGTGAAGTATTCTTTGTCCTCAAGCTTCATACCTGTAAATTTTACTTCTGTGGCATTAATAATCACCACAAAATCGCCGCAATCAATATGGGGCGTAAAACAAGGCTTATGCTTACCGCGCAAAATCGTAGCTGCCTCTGTGATAAGGCGACCAAAGATTTTATCTTTGGCATCAAGCACAATCCATTGACGATTAATGTCTTGCTGTGTTGCTGTTTTTGTAAGTTCCATTTCTTTTCCTTGTAAAAATTCTAAACATTTTTTAGAGGTGCGGATTTTAAAATAAATAAACTTAAGTTTTTATTAACTTCAGCTTATTTTAATGTAAAATACCAAAATGCTCTAAAAATGTGTCATCTATATCATCAATTAAGCCCTTTTGCCTGAGTGTATCAATCACAGCAGGGCTACAATTTGTATCCTTAGGCCATTCACGCAAATGTCCATCGCAAGCTCCCTTATCAGTTGCATCAATAAATACAAGATGATGAGCAATGAAAATATCACGTTTTGCATCAATATTATTAACAATACGCCAAGTGAGCATATAAGGATTTGTAAGATTATTTTTACAAGAATCTACAAAAATAACAATACTCAAGCAATCTTGCAAGGTTGCAAAAGCCTCTAACTGCTCTTTAAGCGCACTAAAAATATGTCCTTTCTTTTCTACACCCACGATACAAATAGGATTAGGCGTATTTGTAAAATATTGCTTTAAGGCAATAGCATTAGGAAATAAAGGCGCGCACTTCTCCCACAAAGCCCTATCGCTTAGCGCATTAAAATGTGGTTTATTTACAGGTGCAATAGCCTCCACCCCAAGCTTTCCTCCACGCGCAAATTGTGGGCTTGAGTGATCAAGCGCATCACAGATTCCCTCTGTGATAAGAAGCTTATCGGGCGAGAATCGATTGAGTATATAAGTGCCTAAAGCAGCATAATCTGTAAGCTCTGGAGCATTTTCATCAACAAAAATAGCGTGTTTTACAAAGCTCATCTGCCCCACACCCCAAAAATTGTGCATAATCTGTTGAGCGTGGCTTGGGTATTGAGGCTTGATTTTGGCAAAAATGAGATTATGAAACACGCCATTTTCGGGCATATGGTAATCAACTAAGCCGTGTGCTGTGGTTTGCAAAAGAGGCAAAAATACGCGCTCTGTAAGATAGCCCATATACTTATCTTCAAGCGGAGGTTTGCCCACAATAGTCGCAGGAAAAATAGGCTTTTTACGCATCGTAATAGCACTCACTTCAAGCACAGGGTAAGATTCAATAGGCGTGTAGAATCCTGTGTGATCACCAAAAGGTCCTTCATCACGCATTTGCGTAGGATCTACCCAGCCTTCAATGACAATATCTACATCATAGGGGACAAAAAGCGGATTTGTGATACAAGGACAAAGCAGGGGTTTTTGAGCGCGAATGAATCCATAGAGCATTAACTCAAAAATGCCCATAGGCAGGGGGGCTTGTCCGCACCAAATATAAAGCGGATCACCACCAAGTGCAATGCTTACAGGCATTTTCTGCCCTGCTTGTTTATATTGATGAAAGAAATGTTGAGAGTCTTTGTGAATCTGCCAATGTAACCCCAAATGCTTCTCATCATACACTTGCAAACGATACATTCCAAGATTTTTCTGTGTGCCTTGAAGATTTTGTGTATAGACTTGTCCCATTGTGATAAATGCCCCCCCATCGTGTTCCCAAGTCGTAAGGATAGGCAAATCAAAAAGATTAATATGCTCTGTTTGCACGATTTCTTGGCATAAACCGCGCTTTTTGGTATATTTGGGAAACGCATAGCGCAGAGCATAAAGTTCTTGGAATTTATGAAAAACCTGCTTTATACCCTTTGGAGGCTTGAATGCAAGGAGATTCTGCAAAGCTTTGGCAATATCTGCAATCGGCTTATCAAGCAAAAGATTAAGTCTTTGATGTGAGCCAAAAATATTCATTAATACCGGTATATCAAAACTTCTGCCACTTTTGGCACAAATAGGTTGTGTAAAAAGCAAAGCCTTGCTTGTTGGCTTTTTAACCTCAAGATAAGCAAGTTGAGGGATTTGCAAATAAATATCAAGGGGTTCATCAATAATAGTCAATTCATTATGAGATTGCAAAAACTCAATGAGCTTATGAGAATCTAAAGCCATATATAGCTCCAAAGATTATAAATTAAAGAGGTTTATTCAAGCTGCCCCCTATGATAGAGCATTAAGCCCTAAAGGGACAAGCTTGTGTTATTTGTGCAGAATCTTAAAAATGCAAAGCGATAAGAGCTTGGATACTTTGCATCTTTTGCTCTTGTTTCACAAGCACTCCATCAAGCTCTGGCTTTTGGTAAGTA
Organism: Helicobacter sp.; assembly: GCF_022511165.1. Lineage (GTDB taxonomy): Bacteria > Campylobacterota > Campylobacteria > Campylobacterales > Helicobacteraceae > Helicobacter_C. The sequence continues at coordinate 20,349 of NZ_JAFLSB010000025.1, forward strand.
TAAAGCAAACCAAGCGAAATAGGAATCAAATCAAACTTAAGCTTTAATCCCGCATTATAGGCAATAGTATCTTTATAGATTTTATTAAAACTTGAGTGATTTACTCCTATATAAGGCGTCAATCGCGCAATGATAAGCCCGATATTATATCCTGCTGAAATACCATATTGCAAATTTCTAAACTTCGTATTTGAGGTTTCAGAGCCAGAGTAAGAGTTAAAATCATATTTGACTTGTGGAGCCACAACAAAATCAAAAGCCCCAAGCCAAACGCGTCCAAACACACTATAATCCTTAAAGTGAAGGTTGCTATTCTCCACAGCTACTTTTGTTTGTCCTGCACCCAAACCAAATTCTGGGCTGATTTCAAATCCCGCAATACTTGCAGCCTGCACATTCAAGCTAAGCCCTGCAACACAAAACAATGAAAGGAAGTATTTTTTCATTCTATTCTCCTTACTATGAAATGGGCGCGCATTATAACCAAAAATAGCTTCTAAAGCAAATTGTGATTTTAGCCCACCACCCATTAAACATACAAGCTTTGTGCAAAATCAAAACAAATGAAACAATTTTACTACATCTATGCGAATTAATAAGTGAATGAGGCAAAAATGAATGCTTTTAAAGTAAATTTGAGATACAATACAAAAAGATACACCATAATTCAAAGGGGCAGATATGACAATCAATGACGCTAGAATGTATTTCAATCGTGAGCTTTCGTGGCTAAAATTTAATACGCGTGTGCTTAATGAAGCCAAAAACACAAATATTCCGCTTTTAGAGCGTTTAAAGTTTGTAGCCATTTATGGTACGAATCTTGATGAATTCTATATGATACGCGTAGCAGGACTTAAGCGTTTATACGCTAGTGGTATTACTGAAGTAGGTGCGGATAAACTTACCCCTTTGCAACAACTTAAAAGCATACGAGATTATCTTGATAAAGAAAAAAACACACTTGAAGATGTTTTTAGGGAGATTCAAGGCGGACTTGCCAAAGAAAATATGCACATTAAACAGGTGAGCGAACTCAATAGTGAGCAAAAGAAGCGATTGCACGAATTTTTCCTTACTCATCTCTATCCAGTCATTGTGCCTGTGGCAGTAGATGCAACACACCCTTTCCCTCGCCTCAATAACTTAAGCTTTGCCATTGCCCTTAAGCTTAAAGACACACAAGAAGGCAATATTAAATTTGCAATGGTAAGAATCTCACGCCTCCTTTCTCGTTTTGTAGAGATTGAAAGTGGAGTTTTTGTAGCAATAGAAAACATCGTGGGTGAGTTTGCAAATGAACTTTTTGGGGAATATGAAATTTTAAGCTATGTGCCTTTTAGAATCACACGCAATGCAGATATGGAAATTGAAGAAGAAGAAGCTGATGATTTTATTGAAATTATGAGCGAAGGGCTAAAAACTCGTAGAAAAGGTGAAGTAGTGCGACTAGAAATTGGTGCAGATAAAGACAATAGTCTGCTCGAATTTGTTAATTCTCATTTAAAGGTGGATTCTAAAGATATTTATGTTTATCATATTCCACTCAATCTAAGCGGACTATGGGAGCTTGTAGGAAGCAAAGCTTACGCACATCTTACCACCCCACCCTTTAATCCCAAAACTCTACCACCCCTTTATAGCAATGGCGATATTCTCTCTACTATGGAAAATAATGATATTGTGCTTTTTCACCCCTATGAGAGCTTTGATCCGGTAGTCAATTTTATCCAAAGTGCAGCAAAAGATCCAGATGTGCTCTCTATCCGTATGACACTCTATCGTGTGGGGAAAAACTCGCCTATTGTAAAAGCCCTTATCCAAGCAGCTGAAAATAATAAGCAAGTAACGGCACTTGTCGAGCTTAAAGCGCGTTTTGATGAAGAAAATAACTTATATTGGGCGCATTCTTTAGAATCTGCTGGAGCACACGTCATTTATGGTGTGCCCGGCTTAAAGGTGCACGCCAAAATTGCCCTTGTAATTAAAAAGATTGGCAACACACTCAAAGAATATGTGCATTTAAGCACAGGGAATTACAACCCAAGCACAGCTAAAATTTATACTGACTTATCGCTTCTTACTTGTAATGGGCATTTTGCAAAAGATGCAGTTAAGCTTTTTCATAGTCTCTCCACTGGCTCATCATATCGCACAAAGCTTAGTCATCTCTACATCGCGCCCACACAAATCAAAACAAAGATTCTCGAGCTTATCGAACAAGAAAAGAAAATGGGTAAGGAGGGACGCATTATTATGAAGGCAAATGCCTTTGTGGATACTGATGTGATAAAAGCACTCTATGGGGCTTCAATAGCTGGGGTAAAAATTGATCTTATCGTGCGAGGCGTATGCGTTTTGCGCCCGGGAGTAAAAGGTGTGAGTGAAAATATCCGCGTATTCTCAATCATTGGTAAATACCTTGAACACGCAAGAATCTACCATTTTAAAAATGATAAAATAGGCGTGTATTTTGCCTCCGCAGATATTATGCCACGTAACCTTGAGCGACGCGTTGAGATTCTTACCCCAAGTCTTAATGAACAAATGAGTAAGCGACTAATGGAAATCTTGCAAATGCAGCTTAGCGATAATGTCCAAATGTATGAGCTTCAAAGCAATGGCGAATATCAAAAGGTAGTAAGTACCCAAAAGCCCTTTAGCTCACAGCTTGCCTATGAAGATTATGTCAATGCTATTTATGGGGATTCTATAAATAATGATGAAGTAATTAAGGCAAAAAAACTCGCTAAAAGAATGCTAAAAGAAAGTTAGGAGCCTCTCTTTAGAGTGAATCATAATGAACCTAAAGAGAATTCTTAAAATTGAGTAAGTGGTGTCCCCGATGCGATTTGAACGCATGACCTCACGATTAGGAATCGTGTGCTCTATCCAGCTGAGCTACGGACACATTTGCCAGCCTGCTATAAACCGACGAAAAATATAATAACTTATTATTCGTTACTTGTCAACAGTTTTGGTACAAAATGTCACTATGACTCGTTCGCTTTGTAGTATAACGCTTGAAGTATATGAACTGCTTTTCTCTCACATTACTTCCTCAAGTCCTCGCGTTCCTCTTTGCACGCCAAACTGCGCCGGTCTGTCAAATAAAGGTAACATTCTTCTCCACCCTATACTCG
>NZ_JAFLSB010000026.1:0-16107 GCF_022511165.1 Helicobacter sp.
TAAATCATATATATAATTGTTAATGGTATGGTTACGAATTAAAATCTTGCGCTGTTTATATTCAGTTCTAAGATTCTGTAGATAAAGTGCTTTTAATATATGAAAGAGTATTTGGCAAAATATTTGAAAAAATAGGCTAGAATGCAAACTTCTTAAGAATATGAGATAAATGTCAAGGAGATGGAGTGTTTCCCTTTAGCGATGAAGAGCTTCAAATGCCTGTTGAAATGGTAATAAAAAAGGTGCGCCCAACATTAACGCTTGATGGTGGAGATATTACTTTGCTAGGCATTAAAGATGCGAGGGTATATGTGCGCCTTGAGGGAGCGTGTAAGGGCTGTCCAAGTTCAGCAAATACGCTTAAATATGCTATTGAAAATCGTTTAAAAGAGGAGATTCACCCCGATATTAGCATTGTGAATGTGCTTCACGGAGAAGAATCACAATTTCATTTATGAGTAGGCTATGGAAGTTGTTAAATTAACAGATGCGCGCACGAGACAGACGATTAACAAAAACAATAAAAAGGCTTTTGCGCTTTTTAGTAATAAACAATACAAACAAGCTTTTTCACTTTTTGCGCAAAATTTACAGCTTGATTCAGATAATACAGAATCTCTGGTGGGATTACTTCTTGCGGATATGGCGCAGGATTTTGAGGAACAGGCTCTTAGCTTATATGAATATTACCAAATTTTGCTCTCCCAAGAAATCAGTAAGGCAAAGGCAAGGGCACAGATTCTAAAGACAATTCAAAGTTTTGATAGAAGCACAAGCAGTATATTTTCACTTCTCAAAAGCCTTGAGAATCTTCGAGCAGATGCTATTGAGGGGATTTTGTATAAAGATTTTAAGCGCATTGCACAAGATAACTTTAAAGAGGCATTTGAGGATTTAATTTTTAGCACAAAAATTGTTTTTACCAACAAAAGCGAGTTTTATGATTTTCTTAATCAGCTCGTGGAGAATGATTATTATGATATGTCGCTTGAATACATAGAATCTCTCAAAAAAAATATTATATACGATAAAGAAATTGAGAAAATTTTGCAAAAGGTTGGCAATGATAATCACAAAAAGCATAAGGTATAAGGAGAGAGACTATCGTGCAATTACCGATGATACACGCGTGGTTGAGGCACTTTTAAGAGGTGAGATATTAAAAGAGTGTGAGCAAGAGATAGATTTGAATTCTCTGCTTCTTGTCAAAACAAAACAAAATGCGCCTTTTGTAGCAAAGCTTGAAGATTCTTATTTAAACCAATCTGCTAGGCAAGGCTTACTAAAGTCTCAAAGTGGGAGAGATGAGCAGGGGAGAGAATACTCTCAATCCACATTGCGCATCATAGAAACAAATGAGCTTTATTCTGTGCTTTTTGGGGATTCTAGTGCATCAAAGATGCGTATTGTAGGCATTACCGGCACAAATGGTAAAACAACCACAGCAGCAATTATTTATTCAATCTTGCTTGATTTAGGTTATAAGGTGGCATTGCTTGGCACGAGAGGGTTTTTTATGAATGATAAGCCAATAAAGCCAAAAGGTTTAACAACGCCGAGTTTGCTTGAGCTGTATGATGATTTATGTATGGCAGCACAAGAGGGGAGCGATTTTTTTATTATGGAGGTAAGTTCTCACGCTATTGAGCAAGAGCGCATAGCTGGGCTTGAGTTTGCACTTAAGATTCTTACAAATATCACAAGTGATCATTTGGATTATCATCAAAGTATAGAAGAGTATCGACGCGTAAAAAATCATTTTTTTGAGGGGAAAGGTGGGGAGTTTTAAGCTGCTTAATGCCGATGAGTCTCACGCGCATTGTGAGGATAGGGAGGCATTTTATTATGGAGTGGAAAAAAAGGGACATTTGAGCGTTTCAGCTTATGCACTAGAATCTGGTATAGATGCGCATATTTCGTGGAAATTTAAAGATTGCTTGGAGCATAGCACGATAGAGGCGCATTTATATGGTAAGCATAATCTTTATAATGTCCTCGCTGCGCTTGGGGCTGTGAAGATTCTCACAGATAAACCCCTAGAATCTATTTGCGCTCCATTGGGGCATTTTGGAGGTGTAAGTGGGCGTATGGAAGTAGTGCAGACAAAACCGCTTGTAATTGTAGATTTTGCCCATACTTATGATGGTATGCGTCAAATTTTTGAGAGTTTTAGACATCGAAAAATTGCGGTTGTCTTTGGAGCAGGAGGCGATAGAGATAAGAGCAAGCGTCCTAAAATGGGGGCGTGTGCTCAAAGCTTTGCGCATAAAATATATATCACAAGCGATAATCCCCGCACAGAATCTCCCAAAGATATTATTGATGATATATTAAGCGGTATGAAGCCGAGTGAGCGGGTGTTTGTAGAATCTGATCGTAAAAAGGCAATTCACCGCGCACTTGATGAGCTTAGAGATGATGAAGTGTTGCTTATTCTTGGCAAGGGTGATGAGGATTATCAAATTATTGGCACGCAAAAAACGCATTTTGATGATAGGGAAGTAGTAAGGGCATATTTTGAAAATAAGGGAGCTTAAGGGGCAAAAAGGCTTAAAAAAAGAGACTATCTCATTGGTTACAAATAGAGTAAATAGAGACGCATAAGTCTTTAGTTTATGCTTAGTTTGTAAAAGATTCATACAATTTTTATGAATTTATATCTATTTAAGGAGAGATGATGAAAAAATATCTATTCATTTTGTCTTTATCACTATTTTTACCCCTTGGTCTTTTTGCAGCTAAGACTATTGATATGCACTCAAGCCCCACTTGCGGCTGCTGTAAGCTTTGGGCAGATTATATGCAAAAAAAGGGTTATGAAGTAAAAGTTACAGAATCAAGAGATTATTATAAAATTAAAGATAAGTATAAAATAAAACCCGAGTATCAAAGCTGCCACACAGGTATTTTAGAAGGCTATGTAGTAGAGGGGCACGTGCCAGAGAGTGCGATAGAGTGGCTTTTGAAAAATAAACCTGAAAATGTAATAGGCATTTCTGTGCCGGGTATGCCACTAGGAAGCCCAGGTATGGAGCAAGGAAACAAAAAAGATGAATATCCTGTGCTTTTACTTTATAAAGATGGCTCAAGTAAAATTTATGGACATTTTAAAGGCGAGACACTTACTAAAAAGGGATTGTAGGCGATTTTTTAGCTTTTAAGGGATTCTTAATACTATCTCAAAAAGCACTCAATGAGGTAAAATCAATATTATTGCATTTGTTATTCTTTAATAGCCCTTAAGGAATGTTTTTTGTAAAAGAGTATAAGCTTCTAGGGAGAGGGATATATCCTTACCGAAAGTCTCTTATGCCCTTAGATTTTTTAGTATTGAGTGTTTTCATCGGCAATCCTTGAGATGAGATTGGATAGTGGCGATAATATTTTTCATCTTTGTAAATATCTTTTCTTTCTTTTGGTTATTTCTCATTTTCAGCATTTAAATTTTTAGCTTTCTTTTTGGATTGATTAAGCTTTGCTACTCATTCTGTTTTTTTAAGATTCCATATTCTTGTTTTCTTTTGTAAATTTTTTCTTCTACACAAAGAGTTCTTAAGATTTTATCCCTTTCTTTTTTGCCTAATTTAAGCGATTTTTTCGTGTTTTTTCCATTCTTTCTTTTGTATTGAGTTTTTTATAGCTAAGGATAGCCTCTCTTTCCTTTTTTCTTTGTATCATCTCATCTCTTAGCTATTTTGATGAGGCGAGGAAGCACTCTTTTTGAAAAGATTAAACTAGAGAGTTACTCACTTTTTGTGCGGATATGAAGCTCTTTTAATTGTTCATTGCTCACTTTGCTTGGAGCAGAGGTAAGCGGACAAGTTGCCTTTTGTGTTTTAGGAAATGCAATCACATCACGGATACTTTGCGCCTTACTTAAAAGCATAATCAACCTATCAAAGCCAATCGCGATACCCCCGTGCGGAGGCGCACCATAGCTTAGGGCTTCAAGCAAAAAGCCAAATTTATCTTGCGCCTCCTCCGCACTGATACCTAGCAGCTCAAACACACGTTTTTGTATAGAATCTTTATGGATTCTAATGCTTCCACCGCCAAGCTCGATGCCATTAAGCACCACATCATAAGCTATGGAAGTAATCTCCTCAATATCCTCTTTATCCAAATCATTTGGCATTGTGAAAGGGTGGTGTAGGGCTTTCGTTTTGCCCTCTTCTTTTTCAAACATTGGAAAATCCACCACCCATAAAAACTTATCCTTATTTTCATCGATAAGATTCATATCGTGGGCGATTTTAAGACGTAATCTCCCCATATAATCCCACACAATCTTTTTTGCCCCCGCACCAAAAAAGATAATATCGCCCACTTCTGCACCTACGCGCGAGATAAGCTCACTCAAGGCATTTTGAGAGATAAATTTGACAAGAGGACCTTTGAGTTCATTTTCTTTCACTTGAATGTAAGCAAGTCCCTTTGCACCAAATTTACGCACAAACTCTTCTGTCTCACCTAAACTCTTGCGTGAAAAAAATGTATCACCGCCCTTGACACATAAAGCCTTAATGCGATTTGTCTTAGCATCTTGCGCAATGCTTTGAAAGATAGGATTACTTGAATCCACAAATAAATCGCCCACCTCCACAAGTGGCATATCAAAGCGCAAATCAGGTTTATCACTCCCATAAGATTCCATAGCCTTGGCATATTTTAAGCGCATAAAGGGTATTTGTATATCTTTGCCACACGCAGCAAAAATATCTTTAAGTAAGGTTTCAGCCATACTCATAATATCCTCTTGCTCGCAAAAACTCATTTCAATATCAATTTGTGTAAATTCTGGCTGTCTATCCGCGCGTAAATCTTCATCGCGGAAGCATTTGGCGATTTGAAAATATTTATCAAAACCGCTCATCATAAGAAGCTGTTTGAAAAGCTGTGGGCTTTGAGGCAGGGCATAAAATTCGCCTTGATGAACGCGGGAGGGGACAAGATAGTCCCTTGCTCCCTCTGGTGTAGCCTTTGTGAGTATGGGTGTCTCTACTTCTAAAAATCCCATTTTCTGCAAACTATTGCGTGCAGCTATGGCTGCATTAGAGCGCATTTGGAATATATTATACGCTTTAGGGGAGCGCAAATCAAGGTAGCGATATTTGAGCCTTAGCTCCTCATTTACGCTTTCATCACCAATAGCAATAGGAGGCGTGGGAGATTTATTTTCAATCACAAGTGAGCTTAGCGCCACCTCTATCATACCGGTTTTAAGCTTTGGGTTTTCAAGTCCTTTGCCCCTTGCTCTTACTTTACCTTCTGCTAAAAGCACATACTCATCGCGCACACTTGAAGCAATTTCATACGCTGGGCTATTTGGGTCGCATACAAGCTGAATAATGCCACTTTTATCGCGTAAATCAATGAATACCACGCCCCCGTGGTCGCGGTATGTATTGCACCATCCGCATACTTTTACTTCCGCGCCAATATCCGCCTCTCCTAAGTCTGCACATAAGTGAGTTCTCAACATAGACTGCCTTCTTAAATAAAGATTGTTTAAAACTCTTAGATTTTAAGCATTTGAGCTTACAAAAATCTTACGCAAAGCTTGTTCGATTTCAGTAGGATTAGATTTAGTAACAAATCCATCGGCTCTAAGGCTTTTTGCCATTTGGCGATTGCCATCACCACTCATTGAGGAATTGATAATGACAGGGATATGTGAGGTAGCAGGAGTTTCTTTGATGCGCTTTAACACCTCAAAACCTGACATAACAGGCATTTCTAAGTCCGTAATGACAGCACCCACTCTTTCAATAATTCCCGGATTATATAGATAATCAATCAAAGCCTTTCCATTGGGGAAACAAAAATATTTGATATTGAGTTTTTCGATAATTTTTTGGAGGAAAATTGCTGCTGTTTTAGAATCTTCGGCTAAAAGCACAATTTTATCAGTTGAGATTGTGCCTAAATCTTTGAGTTTATGTTCATTTGCAACATCAGTTGATAGACAAGCATCTGTAAGCATTCTTTCTACATCAAGGATTTGAATCACCGAGCCATCATCAAATTTAGTTGTTGCAGTAACCTTCGCATCAGCATCATTTCCAAATTCTATACCCGTGTCAATATCATTCCAGCTTTTGTGGATAATTCTCTTCACGCTTAGAATCTTCAGTCCAACCGTGCTGTTAGAAAAATTACAAATAACAACTAAGCTCTTTTTGGTATTCAATGAAAATTCTCGCAAATCTCTATTTGGGTCATCCTTGCTATAACGTAGCCAACGGCGCATATCAATCAGTGGAATTGTTTCATCACGCACGGTAAGATAGCCAAGTATGATGCCATTATCTTCTCCTGCTGTTTCAGTAATTTCGTTGTCATAATAGATAATTTCGCGTATTTTAAATACATTCATCGCATAGAGCTGACTTATGCCTTCCTTTTCTTCTTCGAGCGTAAAACATAAAAACTGCACCTCATTATTAAGATGCAACGAAGTGTTTTTATCAATTAAATCCTGCTTTTTTGCCAAAGCTTACCTCCAACGAATAAAGTGCTATTAAAAAAATGATACAATTCTATCTTAAAATATATAAAATAAGAATTAGAACTTTAAAATTTAAGGATAAAACTATAATGATAGATACAGAATACCACGATAAGGTGCAGATTCTTAAAAAAATGGCATATCATTATTATGTACTTGATGAGCCAATCGCTACTGATGAGCAGTATGATAGGCTTTATCATCAAGTGTTGGAGTATGAGAAAAATAACCCACACCTTATTGATTCTAGCTCTCCCACACAGCGCGTAGGTGATACGCCTTTGGAATCTTTTAGTAAAAATACGCATTTAGAACGTATGTGGAGCTTAGAGGATATATTTAATGATGGCGAATTGAGCCAATGGATTGGGAGAATCTACAAATCCCACCCTAATGCGAGTTTTACTTGCTCACCTAAGTTTGATGGTGCGAGCTTAAATCTCCTTTATCGTGAGGGTAAGCTTGTGAGCGCAACTACGCGTGGAAATGGCATAGAGGGGGAACTTGTAACGCATAATGCAAGGACAATCCAAAGCATTCCGCTTGAGATTGCATTAAAAGATGAAATTGAGATTCGTGGGGAGGTAGTGATAGCTAAAGATGATTTTGAGATAATCAACAAAGAGCGACTAGAGCAGGAGCAAAATCTCTTTGCAAACCCTCGCAATGCAGCCGCTGGAAGCCTAAGACAGCTTGATTCAAAGATTACAGCTAAACGCAAATTACGTTTTATGCCTTGGGGTATTGGTGCGGGGCTAAATCAATTTGGAAGCTTTTATGAGGCATTGCAAAAGATTGAGAGCTTTGGCTTTGCGCCCATACCTTTTTTGAGCTATTGTGCAAATAAAGAGGAGATTGAAAAAGCCTATCACACGCTTTTATCAAAACGCAATGATTATGCTATTATGCTTGATGGTATGGTGATTATGCTTGATGAGATTAGCGCACAACAAGAGCTTGGCTGGACTATTAAATCGCCTCGTTTTGCTTGTGCGTATAAATTCCCTGCTATAGAGAAAAGCTCTAAGATTCTTGCTGTAAGCTTACAAGTAGGGCGCACTGGGGTTATTACGCCTGTGGCAGAACTAGAGCCTGTGGAGATTGAGGGAGCGATGATTTCACGCGCAAGTTTGCATAATTTTAGCGAGATTAAGCGTAAAGATATAATGCTAGGCGATGAAGTGGTGATTATCCGCAGTGGCGATGTGATCCCTAAAATCATTAAGCCACTTACTGCTTTGCGCGATGGCACACAAAAAGCAATTCCTAAACCCACACATTGCCCTGTATGCGGCGAGGAACTGCTACTTGAGGAGATATTTATTAAATGTCAGAATCTCAGCTGTGAGGCGCGTGTGATAGAATCAATTATCCATTTTGCATCTAAAAAAGCACTCAATATTGATGGCTTGGGCGAAAAAAATGTGATTGCGCTCTATGAAAATGCGTTTGTAAGGAGTATTAAGGATATTTATAGTTTGTCTTTGGAGCAATTACTTAGCCTAGAGGGGTGGAAGGAAAAACGAGCTAAAAATCTCATTGAGGCTATAAAAAATACCATAGGTGTGGAATTATGGCGTTTTATCAATGCGCTTGGAATCGAGCATATTGGCGAGGGAGCGAGTAAGAAGCTTGCTCAAAAATTTGGCTTAGATACCTTTAAGCTTGAAATAGAATCAGTGCTTAGCCTTGATGGATTTGGCGAGGAAATGGCATATTCACTTGTGGAGTTTAATCACGCCAATAAGCTACTTATAGAGGAGCTACTTTCTATTATTCAGCCTCGTGTTGAGCTTTTGCAGGTTGATAGCAATCATATTTTTTATGGTAAAAGTATCGTGCTTACAGGCACATTGAGTAAGCCTCGTGATGTAATCAGCGCATTTTTAGAATCTAAAGGCGCAAAAATAAGCTCAAGCGTGAGTAAAAAGACGGATTTTGTGATTTATGGAGAGAGTGCTGGGAGTAAGCTTGAAAAAGCAAAGGCTCTTAATGTAAAAACACTCAACGAAGCAGAATTTAAAGCTCTTTTACAAGAGGAATTATAAGCGTATAGTAGGGATTATTAAGAGCTTTTTTGTTTATACTTTGAGTTGTGGGTTTGTGTGCTAAAATCGCTTAAGCATCACTGCATAGAGTTTGTGCGCCACATTTTTTCTTAATCACTTATTTTTTGCTTTTTAGCCTTTATTTTTAAAAAAAGTATTTTAAAAATAAAGGATTCTGTGATTAAAGCGCATAAAATTCTATCGCTCTAAGCCAAGCAGATACACAGGGACTTTTAATACACTTTTTTTGACTTGTGCAAATGGATTTATATTTGTTTGAGTAGCATAGTGAGTGGAGGTGGTATATCGTGTCTCTTTGCTTAGCTCTAAGCCTCCTGCGTGGGTATCGTCAGGAAAAAATATGGCTAAATCTCCGCTACGCAAAAGTAAATCTGTGCGATAAGGTGTGTTTAAAACCTCATCAAATGGGAGTGTATGGCTTATTTTTAGCATATTATTATCTAAAGTGCTAGATTCTGCATAACAATGCCTAAAGGCATTGTTATAGACAATCAAATCCCTATTTTCATCATAAGGAATCTGAATCTCAAAGCTCTCTTTATCACCAATTCGCATAAACTCATATCCCTCTACTACAAGCTGAAAATCAATAAATGCGCGATGTGTTTCAAAAAAAGCATTTTTGGCACTTTTTAAGTGATAGGTTTGTTCTATGGCGCGGATATTTTGAGAAAGTGGATAAGTTACCTCTTTGCGTTCTTCTCCTTGCTCTATGGTAAGATTTGTGATTCTTTTATGAATCTCGTGTGTGGGATTAAGGGCATTAAGCATATATGCTCTTGCTTCTTCAAGTGCAGGATATGCCCTAAAAAACCAATCTAAATGCGTAAGTTTGCCAATAACTGCCATTGTTGCTCCTTAGTTTTATTAGAGAGTTAATGAATTTTTTTAGCACTCTTAATATATGAGTGCAAAAAATATGTAAAAATATCGTATAATGCGAGAATATCGCTTGTGGATACGCGCTCATTGATGGCGTGGATTCTATCATTTGGCACGCCAAGTTCTACTACATCTATGCCATATTGGGCAAAGAATCGTGCATCACTTGTGCCTCCACTTGTGCTTAAAGTCGGGCTAAGGTTACTTATATTTTTTATTGCATCACAAAGCAATGCAATCAGCACACTTTTATCATTTGTGATAAAAGGAAGTGAATTTGTTTTGAGCGAGAGTTCATAAGGCGTTTCCCCAAAAACCCCTTTGATGTAAGCGCGGATAGAATCTTCATCACTCAAAGGGGAATTACGCACATTAAACATTATTTTGAGATTTTGCGGGGTTACATTGACAACTTCCATACCGCTACGAATATCGGTTATAACAAGTTTGCTTGGGGAAAAATGGCAATCTCCATTATCAAGTGCTACTCCTGCTAATGCACCAAGCTTATTCCCGAGGAGTTCAATAGGATTGAGGCATTTTTCCGGATAAGCCACGTGTCCTTGTTTGCCCTCTAATGTGAGTATGCCATTAATCGAGCCGCGTCTGCCGATTTTTATCATATCGCCAGTGTGCTCACAGCTTGTTGGTTCAGCGACAATGCACGCGTGAGGAAGTAGGCAAGATTCTTGTAGGGTTTTGAGCATATATCTTGTGCCATAAATGCCCTCTCCTTCTTCATCGCTTGTTAAAAGAATAGAAATCATACAAGCAGAATCTTTAAGTTCTTGTGCGAAATTTTGAGATTGCAAAACATTGACAATAGCGCAAATAAAGGCGCTTATACCTCCTTTCATATCTTGTGCGCCTCGCCCATAGATATACCCCTCACTCTGCATACCGCAAAATGGCTCATATTCCCAGCCTTCACCTGTAGGGACGACATCAATATGCCCTGCAAAGCAGAGATGATGAAGGCTATCTTTTGCTAAACCTTTAGGCGAAATAGCAAAAAAAAGATTTTTTACCCCCTCAACTTCTTGCTCTATGAGTGTTGTATCATAATGTTTATGGTGTATAAGGGGGTTAAGTTTATGCAAAATATGCTGATAAATACCGCATTCTTTGGGGGTAATGGTAGGATATGTGATGAGCTCTTGTAAAAATTGAAGAGGCATTATGAATCCTTTGTGGGACTAAGGTGATTAATTGTGTTAAAAAAGCATCTTAAGTAACGAGAAAAAACAAATGTGTTACTCATTCTTTTTTCCATCATTTGTTAGAGAGGGTTTTTGGGCATCTTTGGGTGTTGTTTGCTTGTTTTGAGAGTGAAGCGCAACATCTGCCCCTAAAGTTTTATAGATATGTCCCACTCTGCCAATAAAACGAGGCAAAAAGCGCAAATCTTCCTTGTAAATATTATCATCTATGTAGAAAAATTTAGCCTCTAAAAGCACGCTTTTGTCTTTGCCAATTTCAAGTATATCGTATAAATCACACATAAAAGCAATCTGTATGCCTTGAGGTGCAGGGGGATAGCCTGATTGCAAGAGTTTAAGTGGAATATTAAACTCACTCGCTTCGCTCGCGCCATATTCAAGCTCGGTGCTACTATCTTGCAAGGCTTGAATATGGGCAATATCGCACATACTGATAGTAGCCTTGCGTGTGTGATGAATATTTTTAAAACTATCTTTTTCTAGTCCATCACTTTTTTGCATCATACAGATGGAAAAAACAGGCGGATTCACACTCATTGGAGCAAAGAAACTAAAAGGAGCGAGATTAACGCCACCATTTGGGAAAATCGTGCTTACCCAAGCAATGGGACGCGGCGTAATGGTATTGCTAAGTATTTTGTAGTTTTGTAAAAATGTTGAAGTATGAGCATCAAGTATCATTGTTTAGCCCTTTTGTGCTGTTTTTTAGCAGATTTATAGTATGAGTGATAACTTCCTCTGGCGTGATGAGTTTCATACATTGATGATGTTTTAGCGGACATTCTCGTTTTTTGCACGGCGCACAAGGCACATATTTACAAAGCAACACGCAAGAGTGATAAGGAGAATCTTTATGTGATTGCATTGTAGAATCTTCAAGGATTATTTCAGGGGATTGTGTGTTTTTTGTATCCTTAAAGCCTGTGGGCATTAAAGGGAGCGAATGAAGAGGTTTTGGAGCATAAGGAGCAGTTTCTTTAATGTTTGTAGGTCCAAAAATTGCTACCATAGGTACTTTTAGCGCAGCAGCGATGTGCATAGGTCCGCTGTCATTAGTGATAAAAACATTCATTGCAGCAATATAATCAATGAGTTGGCTTAGATTTGTCTTATCTGTAAGATCGTGAAAAAATCCTATATTGGGGTGATTGGCAATAGATTCTGCAATTTGTGCATTGGTGCGTGAGCTTTCACTTGAGCCAAAGAGATAAACATCATAAGAGCAAGTAAGAAAATACTCAATAATAGCAATAAAATAGGATTTTTCCCAGCATTTAGCACTCCCAAAAGCTGCACCGGGATTAATCCCTATGGCGTAGGATTGTGTAGGTAAGGTTAAAGCAGAGGCAATAAGCTGAAGTGGCATTGTGCTAAGAATAGGGAGCAAATCAAGCTGAAATTGCATTTGAGATGCAGAATCTATACAATCTTGCAAGTTTTGAATATGTGCAAGTTGTTCTTGGAGCTTTAGGGTATCTTTGGGTAAAAAATTTCCTCCACTCTTATCATCGAGTGCATTTTTATATGTTTCATAGGCTTGTTTTTGCACAGATTCTAAAGAAGCAATGAGTTCAAGGTAGAGGCATACTTGATGTTTGATATTTCCTTGCCAATCGTATTTATGCAAAGGTAAGGCGTGGGTAAGAAGGAAACTTCGAGCATTTTTAGCATAGCCTATGCGCACCTTACTTTTACTCCAATATAAAAGCAGAGCAGAAAAAAAGGTATTAGTAAAACTTATGGCAAGATCGTGTATGCCTATTTCTTTGGCAAGTTTTCTTGTCGCATAGATTCTGCATTTTGCACTTTTGCTTGTATCAATAACAATGCGTTTTACCCTCTCATCTCGCTCATAAATTCCACAACTTGCCTTTGTGCCTACAAGTGTAAAATCAGCATTGACAAAGCTTTTTTTGAGCCATTCAAATGCAGGAGAAATCATCACGCTATCACCTAGCCAATTTGGTAAGCGCAGAAGCACACTTTTGATAGAATAAGTAGGAATAGCCCCTTGTGTTAAAGACATCTTTGCTCCACGAATGTTTATTGTTGTAGAGAATCTAAAAATAGCACGAGATTCAAATAAATATTGCGCTATTGTAGAAGCAAAAAGCTAAAAATTTGCTATGAAGTGTGAAAATCTTACCAAAATCCCTCATAATGTAGCTAAAATAAAACATTTTTAAGATAAAATAAATCTTTGTAGGTATTTTGAGATTTCCAAGGAGGATTGTGAGAATGGCGTTGGTTACTCCTCGCACATTGAGTGGTTTTAGAGATAGATTGCCCAAAGAAGCCCTTGCAAAGACACTTTTACTCAATAAATTAAGTGCTGTATTTATGGATTTTGGCTTTGTACCTATCGAAACACCACATTTGGAATATGCTGATGTGCTTATTAAGCAAGGGAGTGATGAGATTCAAAAGGAATTGTATCGTTTTAAAGATCACGGCGGACGCGATGTCGCATTAAGGTTTGATCTTACCGTGCCTTTAGCGCGTTTTATCTCACAATACAAAAATGAAGTAGGTTTGCCTTTTAAACGTTTTGCCATAGGGAGCGTGTTTCGTGGAGAGAGAGCGCAGAGAGGGAGATACAGGGAATTTACACAATGTGATTTTGATTTTATAGGGAGTGATAGTATTTCTTGTGATGCAGAGATTCTACAAGTGATTTATGCTTCACTTGTGGAGCTTGGGATAAATGAATTTACCATTTGGCTCAATCATCGCGGGATTTTGAATGGTATTTGCGAACATTGTGGTATTACTGGAGAAAAAAATGTCAATACTGCCTTGCGTATCATTGATAAGCTTGATAAGATTGGTAAAGAGGGCGTAGCAAATGAATTACAAAAAGACTTAGCCCTTACTAGCACTCAAGTTGAAAGATTGCTAGAATATACATCAATCAAGCAGAGCGGCGATAGTGAGCTTTTTTTTAAACACATTGAATATATGGGTGAGTTTAATGATTCTATCAAAAAAGGTATAGAGGATTTAAAGGCTCTCTATGAGGTGCTTTCAGCGCTACAAATTGATAAAGATACCTATCGCATAAATTTTTCTATTGCGCGTGGGCTAGGGTATTATACAGGGATTGTGTATGAAACAACACTTAATAGACTTAAGAGCATAGGAAGCGTGTGTTCAGGTGGGCGATATGATAATCTCACACGCACTTTTTCACAAGAAAAAATGAGTGGTGTTGGTGCGAGTATTGGGCTTGATAGGCTTTTGGCTGCATTAGAAGAAACAGAGCTTTCGCATAAAAAAGCAACTGCTGTGCGTGCGCTTATTGTATGTATGGATAAAACATATTTTGGTTATGCACATCTTCTTGCAGAATCTTTCCGCCATTCAAAAGTGCCTATCGAGGTTTATCCTGAAGTAAGTAAGCTTAAAAAACAATTTAGTTATGCCCACACTAAGGGGCACGAGTTTGTGATTGTTATTGGTGAAAGTGAGTTTAACTCAAAAACACTCACACTAAAAAATATGACTTCAGGAGTGCAGATTGCCAATATAAGTTTTCTCAAAGCCATTGAATTGGTAAGGGAGGAGGGAAATGAGGAGATGAAAATTTAACATTGAGTAATAAAAATTTAAGGAGTGTCAATGAACAGAGAATCTAGCCAATGGGATTTAAACCCACTTTTTAAAAGCGAGGGACATTTGGAGCGTTTTATGGCTACAAATACGCGCAGAGCAAAACATTTTGCAAAAACTTATGAACAAAAACTTGATAAGATTCAATCAGATTCATTTTGTGAAGTGATTAAAGAATATGAGGCGATTTTGGAGGGATTTGCTCGTGTGATGACTTATGTATTTTTGCGCTTTGCAAAGGATACGACACAAGGTGATATGTATGCTAAATATGAAATGCAAACCACACAGGCACAGAATCTTGTCTTATTTTTTGAATTAGAATTTTGCAAACTCCCTGCTAAAAAGCGCGAAGAGATTATCAGCTATGCGCCACAATATGCGTATTTTTTGCAAAAACTCATTGAGCAAGATCGCTATCAACTCTCTTTGGCAGAGGAAAAAGTGCTTTTGGCGACTTCTCCTGTGGGCGTGAGTGCATTTTCTCGCCTTTTTGATGAGCATTTGGCAAATCTTACTTTCAAATCACCTAAAATAAATACTGATTCTAAAACCCGCTCTAATGACAAAAAATCACCAAAAAACAAAAAAACAAAAACTCTTAATGAAGAGGAGATTCTAAGCCTACTTCATCATCATAAACGCGATGTGCGCAAAGAGGCGCAAAAAATCTTTACAAAAAAACTCTATAAATCTCGCCATCTTTTAAGCTATGTTCTCAATATGGTGCGTAAGGATTTGCATATTCAAATGCAGCTACGCGGATACAAATTACCTGAATCCTTTCGCCATATTTCAAATGCGGCGACACAAAAGAGTGTGGATAAGCTTATTGAAGTAACGAGCGCGCATTATGGGCTTGTGGGTGAGTATTATGAGATAAAAGCAAAGCTTTTGGGCTTAAAAGAGCTTAAAGATTATGATCGCTATGCGCCGATTGAGAGTGATGCGTATGAGCTTCCTTATGAAGAGGCAATTAAGCTTGTATTGAAATCCTTTGGGCATTTTAGCAAGGAGTTTAGAGAAATCGCGCTTAAGGCTTTGAAAAAAGGCTGGGTGGATTCTCACCCTGCTGCGCATAAAAGAGGAGGTGCATTTAGCCACGGCAGTGTGCCAAGTGCGCACCCCTATGTGTTGCTTAATTACACCAATTCTCGCCGAGATGCTTTCACGATTGCTCACGAGTTTGGGCATATGATTCACCAAGAGCTTTCTAAAACACAAGGTTATCTCAATATGGATACACCGCTTACCACTGCCGAAACAGCCTCTGTATTTGCTGAAATGATTTTGTTTGATACACTTAAAACAAGCTTGAGTAAAGAGGAGCTTATCCCGCTATATGCAGGAAAACTAGAAGATATTTTCTCAACACTTTTTCGTCAGGTTGTAATGACGCATTTTGAACGTAGAATCCACGCTCAAAGTGATGAGCTAAAGCCTGAAGAATTTGATGAAATATGGCGTGAAGAAAATGAACGTATGTTTGGCAAAAGTTTGAAATTAAGCAAGAATTATGAGGGTTGGTGGTGCTATATCCCGCATTTTGTGCATTCTCCTTTTTATTGTTATGCGTATAGCTATGGGCAGTTACTTGTTTTGGCACTTTTTGGCTTATATAAATCACAAAAAACGCCACAAGGCAAAGCGAAATTTATCCAAAAATATATACAATTTCTTTCACTCGGTGGAAGCAAGAGTCCTAAAGCCCTCATTAGCTCATTTGGATTAAATCTTGAAAGTGATAAATTTTGGCTCATAGGAATGAATGAGGTGCAAAAAATGCTTGAGGAATTTAAGGAGTTGCTAAATGCAAAAG
>NZ_JAFLSB010000026.1:16117-23278 GCF_022511165.1 Helicobacter sp.
TCTCCTCTCTCATCTCAAAGAGATTCTTACTTTTTTGCTTAAAGAGGGTGTGAGCTTTAATATTTTGTGTGATATGAAGCAAACACATTTTGATCCTCCACTACCTGAACATATTAGTAACACTTTTAATGATATCACGCTTTTTGTGCTTGCAGGCTATACTTTTGAAAGTATAGAGCTTGAAAGTGATAGTATAAGCTTTGAGGCAGGATTTGGGAATGAAAATATCGGCAGTATCGTGCGTATTGCTTATAGAGGTATCGTGCAAGTTTTGCTTCACGATAATGATTTGTTACGCGAAGTACCATTATGGACAAATGTAAGTCACCCTTGCTTTTACAATCTCTCTACAGAAGAACTCGATCTTATTGCTTCTGTGCAAGAAGAGGGCTTAGAGCATTCAAGACTTGCTTTTACATCAAATCCGGAAAATAGTAGGTTTTTCAAAAAATAATTAACCTTTTAAGGAGAGTATTGATGAAATATGCTAAGATTCCTATTTCTCAAATAAGAATTTCGCCTCACAAGGAGTCTCTATGGATAGAGTAAATCTTGAAGTCTTTAGATTCGAGGCAGGTGTGGATTATCTGCCCTATTATGCCAAATTAGTTTTTCCTTTTACATCACAACACACCCTCACAAATTTGCTTGTCTTTTTAGACAATGAGCTCTATAACTATGGCTATGATAGGCAGTATTTGACATTGCGTATTAATGGTATAGCCATTTTTGAGGATTTGGGTATCATAGAGCTTGTGCAGAGATTTGGTACTCAATGGCAGATTGAGCCATTGAGTACCTATTATGCTTCAAAAGATTTACTGCTTAATCAAAAAGCATTGTGGAGAAAATATGAAACTTTCTTTGAATGGGCAGATTTTGTAAGCAATGAGGAGAAAGAGGAGCTAAATAAATACTTAATGCTTAATCTCATCACACCCCTCAAAAATGAGCATTATTTGGGTGATGGATTCTTTTTATATCTTAAATGGCTTATCTCACGCCACCCTGATAAGATTCAAGAACTTATGCGTTGGCTTTTAGATTCGCAAGGGGGGATTTTGCATTTTGTGAGTCTTGCAGATATGGTGTATCCACGAGCAAACGCGCTTGATGAGGAAATATGGGATTTTATGCGTGATGTTGTCTTTTCCTCTGAATCTAAACAATGTCAAGCGCTAGCGACTTTAAAGATAGGGCAAAAAGGATAAGTGATGAAGTATATAATTTACGATAGATACGATAATACGCTCAATCCGCAGAGCTTACTTTGTAGCACAAAAGCACTTTTTGCAACCCTTGGCTTGGAGGTTATTTCTCCCACTTCAATTTCACCTGCTGGTTTGTTTGATTGCGGAGGGTATTGGGCGCGATTGGCACAAAAAAATGATTTATTGCATAATGTTGCCTATAATCTTGCTTTAGCTAATGCTGCTGATGCTACGCTTGTGTTTGTTGAGGAGGACGCGTATGCAAATGCTTTTTATGCAAAATCCCTCATAGAATCTCGCAGCCATATTATGCGCGAAATAGAGACGCAATATCTCCATAAATTTAATCTTTTATATGATAGTAAGGTACAAATGAGTTATTTGCCTGATTTGCTTAATAGTATTGATATAAGTGCGCTTATTCAAAAAAGATTTACTCAATTTAGCACTGCGATTGTGCGCGGAGCATATCAAGGATATGTGCCAAAAAGCACAAATCATAGAATCTATGAACAAATTGACTTAAAAGTGCTTGAAACACCCATAGCAAACCAATACTACGCACATTTATTGCAGGTTAATCCACAAAGTGCGTTTTTCAATAGTGCAAGACTCTTTTTTGATTTAGCAGATTTGGGGGTGGATTTTATCCTTACCTATTCGTTGAGTCAATTTGTTATGCTTGATTCTTATCGCACAAAGCTTTGTAGTGTGTATAATCGAGACAATATTGCCCTGCCTATTCTTTTTTTGCCTCAAGCCTTACTTTTGGCTTTTGGGCAAGAAAGGAATAGACTTGGCTTTATGTATCATAATCAAAAGGTGGAGATATTTTAATGCAAGCATTTTGGAAATTTCTTTTTGCGGCGGTGATTGGCGCAACTTGGTATCATTTTGGTGGAGAAGATGCCGCTATGGCATTGGTATTTTTCTTTATTATCGTAGGAATGCTTTTTATGAAGCCCATTCGTTATCAGAATCCAGAAAGACGTGAGCAATATATGCAAAAGATTCGCGAGGGTAGAGAGCGTAAGATTGCGCTTGAAAATGAGCGTGTCGAGGAATTGAAGCGATTAAAGCAAAGTGAGCGGGAGCAAGAGGAACGCTTGAAAAAAGAATTTGAAAAGCGTATTAATAAGCGTTAATTAACAAAATCAAAGTATTTTTTGCTATAATCGCGCAAAATTATGGATAAAAAAGGATAAATATACAATGGAAATCGTGCTTTTGCTCATAGCTGGGGTGGTTGTGTATTTTCTCTATAATACCCTACAAGAGTATCTTAAGAATCCTCTCCATCCACAACAGCAACCTTATACAAATCGTGTAGATTCTGCGCCTATAGATTTTCATAATCCCTATGAGGAAATGGCACAAGTAGATAAGGTAAAATCAAGTGAATTTGGTGTATTGGCGGCAATTTTAGGCTCTGTTGTATGGAGCGATGAGAAAATATGTCCGCTTGAAAGAAAACTTCTTGATGAAATACTTACAGATATGGCAGCAGAATCTAAAAATCCAAAGTTAAGCAAAGATGAATTAAATACTATTGTAATGGAGCAAAAAACTCCCACAATCCCACTTGATGAGCTATGTGATGAGTATGTGGCGCTTACAAAAGGTGAGTATAAAAAGCGATTAAAGGTTGTAGAATTTTTATTTGTTCTTGCTTATGCTGATGGTGTATTAAGTAGTGAAGAGAGCGATCGTATTGTTGATATTGCAGCATTCTTCGAGCTTACTAATGAGGATTTTAATGCGCTTTATGAGCAATTTGAGCAAGCTTATGCGCAAGAGGTAACTATGAGCGAGCAAGAGGCAAGAGCAATATTTGATTTGCAAGATTCTAGTGTAGATATGCCAAGTAAAGAAGTGCTTGAACAAAAATATCACGAGCTTATTAAGGGTGCTAAGCAAAATATTTTTGACAATAAAAATATTAATAAAAGTTTTCGTGATACCTCACTTTCGCGCATTAAAGAAATTGATAAAGCCTACGCCTTACTTACAAGCCTAGCAAAAGATTCACAAGAATCAGACACACAAAAAAGCCAAGAGATGCAAGATATACAGACTTCTTCAAATATCCAAGGGGAGGGTAAAACGCGTTCAGGTTGGAATTTTTAGGAATATTATTTGCTTGAAAAATTGGTATTAGATTAAGGCGGAGGTATAAAATGGATATTACAAAAATCAATCATAATGGTGTGCAGGGGTTGCTTGCTAATATCTATAATGTTCAGAATCAGCCACAAAATCTCAATGAAACAAGAGAGAGCGAACAAAAACCTAATGGCGTAGATTCTGTCAATAATAGCGATAAAAGCACACAATCCCTTCAGTATGTTGATATTGCAAGACGTATGGAGGATAGGTTTTCGCCTTCAGAAGAACTCAAAAAGGCGCGTGAGATTGGTGGTGAGCTTGAAGGGGGATTTAATAACAAAACCTCATTTGAGAATCTTTCTTCTACATTGAGAAAACAAGGCTTAATTAATAGCAATGAGCAAGTAGCAATGGATTATTTAAAAAATCGCTCATCAAAGCTTGATTTTGATGAGTTTTCAAAAATTGCAAGCAATGACAATCATAGCAAAGAAATGAAAGGACTTATAGATTCTGTAATAAAAACAATGGATTTTGTTGATAACGTTAATGGAGGCGTTTTGAGGGGGAGCTGATTGAGCGGCAAATGTTACTTACTTGATACCTCTATTATCCTAGATGATATACAAAATATCGTCTATTTGTGGCAGGATTCACAAAATACACTTTTTATTTCCGAAGTTGTTATCGAAGAGCTTGATAAAAAGAAAGATTTGCAGAGCGAGACAGGCTTTTTTGCACGAGAGTTTTTTCGCTGTATTAATAGTGATAACATAAATGATGAACCCATTGACAATGAAGCGCTTAAGAGTAAGGCACAAGGAAATGATGATTTGCAAAAAATCTATTTTCGCCTTGCACATATAAGCATCCCCATTATTTTGATTTATCGCCCTGTTTATAAGAGTATCCCACAAGAGCGTAGTTATAATGATTCTAAACTCATCGAAATTGCACAAGATTATCACTTACTCCTTCTTACAAATGATATTTCTCTCAAAATCCGCGCTCAAACGCAAGGTATAAGCGCCCAATCACTTTTTCGTGATAGGGTAGAAAATCCAAATGATATTGATTTTTGGGCATTTTTTGAGATGCACAAAGATAAACCTCTTGTGCATTTAAAAGATAATGAGGATTTTGCTAAACTCACGCAATGGTCTCTTATACAAGTTGATGAGCTTGATAATACCGATAGTTCATTGTATAAAACAGGAAAAAAAAGCTTTGGCTTAAAAATAGGCGGGGCATTTGAGGAGCTAAATCTTGATGAGATTTTAAAGGCTAATCAACCCTATATTATGCCAATTAACCTTGAGCAAAAAATGCTTTATGCCCTCCTTATACATTCTCAAAATAATCTTACTATCGCTACGGGTTCAACAGGGAGTGGAAAAACACTCATTGCCCTTCAAGCAGGGATTACGCTTGTAAAAAATGGCGTGGTTGATGGGATTGTATATATGCGTAACACTATTACTGCAAATGACAAAGAGGCTGAACTAGGCTATCGCAAGGGTGATGAGGCGCAAAAACTTGGATATTTTATGTATCCACTTTATGGTGCGATTAATTTTACCATTGATAAACTACAAGAGCAGTCTTTAGCAAAGCGCATTGAGTATCGTGGTGAAGTCAATGGCATACAAAAGCAAGACGCAACAGAGTATTTCTTGCAAAAGCATAAAATTGAGATTGTTGATATTGCTCACGCACGAGGCATTAGTATAGGCAATAAATTTGTGATTTTCGATGAAGTCCAAAATGCTTCAAATGCGACTATTAAGCTTATTGGGACGCGCATAGGCGAGGGGAGTAAGATTGTATTTTTGGGCGATTGGGCGCAGATTGATCACCCTTACCTAAGTAAATTTCGCAATGGTGCATTAAGCCTTTTAAGTAAGGCACTCAATGATGATTTTATTGCTGGGATTCAGCTAAGACAGACGATTCGGAGTGATGTGGCAAGTTGGTTTGGAGAAAATTTTTAAGAGGACGAAAAAATTAGGTGCAAAGATGTTTTTTAGAATAACTCTCATCGTTTTTGCTAGTTTTGTGTTTGTCTATGGGGCGCGTCCTATGGTTACTGATGATGCAGATGTGGTTGATACACATTCTTGTCAGCTTGA
Organism: Helicobacter sp.; assembly: GCF_022511165.1. Taxonomy (GTDB): domain Bacteria; phylum Campylobacterota; class Campylobacteria; order Campylobacterales; family Helicobacteraceae; genus Helicobacter_C. The sequence continues at coordinate 21,564 of NZ_JAFLSB010000026.1, forward strand.
GACTTGGGGGCTATATGATGGGAATTATGCGGAGTATTGGGCGGTGCCCGGTTGCAATATGTTTTGGAATCTCGAAATCAGTATGGGTGCGATGATGAGTAATGTCGCAGTTGAGGGTACAGAGGAGCGATTCCGCACACATCAGTTTGTGGCAGGGGCAAAAAAGATTTTTGGCGATTTAGAATCCAAAGGCTATAGCTATGGTTTGGTGCTGGGCAATGCTTATAATTTTTTGTATTCTAAATATCGTAACGACCATTATGGCTATTTGCTTTTTAGCACAGCTTTTTTTGATCATACTTTACTTTTTCATTCAAATCTTGGCTATCGCTTTAAGCGCCACCAAGATGAGCCGCACATCTATCATTTTGGTTTAGGCTTGGAGAAGCAGCTCTCTAAAAGAATATGGATTCTCGGTGAGGGGCTGTATGAACGCACCGCTGATATGCAGTTTCAGGTTGGTTTGCGAATCTGGCTTTTACAAGATAAGATTCAGCTTGATGGCACTTATGGTAATGCCTTTAAGGGTGGGCAAAGCTGGGTGTCTATGGGGTTAAGATTTTTAAGTCCGGAACTATTTTGATGACAAAACATTTCTTATCACACATATCCTCTCTTTTTGCTTTATTTGTGGTTTTGTGCTTCTCTGCTTGTGCAAGTTTAGGTGCGCCAAAGCCGCTTTCATATAGTGTGCAGGTGGGAAGTTTTAGCAAGGTAGAAAATGCTGGAAATTTTGTAGATTCACTTAATAGCAAAGGGCTTGATGCGTTTTTGTTTAAAGAATCTGATATGTATAAGGTGCGTTTTGGGAATTATGAAAGCTTTGAAATTGCAAAACAGAGTGCGCAAGAATATCGTAAAAATGGCTTGATTGGGGAATTTTTTATCGTCTCGCCACAAAAATATGCGATTAATAAAAAAGGGCAGTCGCATAAGAAAAAAATTAAGCACGTGCGAGATGATATCGTGGAGAGCGCACATCAATACATCGGTGTGCCTTATAAATGGGGTGGCACTTCTGAATCTGGCTTTGATTGCAGTGGGCTTACACGCGCGGTATATTTGCTTAATGGTATCGAGCTGCCGCGCTCTTCGTATGAGCAGTATAATGAGGGGGATTCTATTCCAAAGAGTAAATTACAAAAAGGAGATTTAGTATTTTTTATTACAAATAGAAGTAAGAGGGTTAATCACGTAGGTATTTATATTGGTGATAATGAATTTATCCACGCACCAAGCAAGGGAAAGGTTGTGGGCAAAGCACGATTAGATACAAACTATTGGATTAAAGCCTACAAGGGTGCAAGGAGTTATTTTTGATATTTAAAAGCAAGAAAAATATGCTATAATAATCCGTGAACTTGCCTTATGCTTGTGATTAATTATAAAAGGATAGTGATGAAGATTCTCAAAAAATGCGAGCAGTATGTAAGATGGGCGATAAGATTGCCCATAATAATAAAAAGACTCTATGATAGAAATGTTAGTTCTACTGTATCTCACAATCTGTATTGTCTTATTTCTGCTCAAATGGTGCTTCACAGAGATAAGCCCGAAGTAATAGCAGAACTAGGAAGGAGTTTTGATCGAGTGGGTATGATATATAATACAAAAAATGCGCTTTCATATCTCCATCTTGTAAATCCCGTGCGCTCCCCCTCACTCAAACTTACGCGTATAGGTGGGCAAGCTGATGGAGGCTATGTTCTTTTATG
>NZ_JAFLSB010000027.1 GCF_022511165.1 Helicobacter sp.
CCGTTATATTTCTTTGCTAATTCCTCATAGGCTCTTTTATATTGAATCATAAAATTTTCTTGGCTTCTTGTTACATCAGGATTAATGATAAAATATGGCTCAAAATGTTTATCCTCTAAAAGCTTTTCAAAAAGAGAAAAATTTTGGCAACTTGCCACATACATTTGCAAAAATGCCACCTTAATACACGGCTTTTGTCTTATAGCTTGGATTTGAGATGCTATCTTTTTGTGTATATAAGCGGACTTTAGCCGTATTTTAATGTTTTTTCTAACCTCTCTAAAAGCACGCCACTTTACTCTAAGCCACGAATTTTTCGTAGCTTGTTTATATTTGCGCCATTTTGCTCTTAAATAAGAATTTTTATCCAAAATTGACATTACTATCTCCTCACATCAATAATCTGTCCATTAAGATTTGAAAGCAAGGTGCAAAGCGTAGCACGAGCAACCTCATTTGGACTAAGCAGACTTTCCTCTGGCTCTTTGCCAAAATTTGCACTCCTCATTGGTGTATGTGTCCTTGCGGGATTAATGATATTTACCTTTACATTAGTAGCTTTAAGCTCTTCGCTTAGTGCTTGTCCAAGATTGACTATCGCGGCTTTAGTAGAGGAATATATAGAATATAAAGCCCTTCCCCTTGTGTAAGAGCTTGAGCTAAAAAGAGCTATGCTTGTGCTATGAGGATTTTTAAGCAAATAAGGCAAGCTTGCTTTGATGATATGCAGTGAACCAATATAATTGACATCAATTTCTTTTTTTATATCATCTATGCTACGACTTTGTAATGTACCAAGCTTTAAAACACCAGCACAATTTACAACAAAGTCAATTTTCTTGCATTGTTTATAGATTTTTTTGAGTGCAGAAGAGACAGAGCTAAAAGAAGTAATATCACAGCCATTTGAAGTAGAAAGGGCAAAAGCGGAGGCATTATAACAGGAGGCAATCTCTACAATAGCCTTGCCAATACCACTTGTGCCACCAAAAACCACTATTACATACCCCCCCCCCCCGACAACTTCTCTAAGGCTACTTGAGGTGCAGGGGTGGTTTTAATTTGTAAAAGCTTATCGGCTAAGCACATATCTTGAGAATAGGTAATTTTTATATTCTCGTTTTCTCCTTGTATAACAAAAACTTCTCCTAAATTGTATTTCAAAATAAGCCCACAATCATCAGTAAAATCATCATCATTGATTGCTAATTGATGAGCCTTTTTAATAAGTGAGAGTTTGAAGCATTGAGGTGTTTGCCCACACATCAACCTATCTCTTTTAGGAATATTGGTAATAAATGAATTAGGAGAAACTTCTATAATCGTATCTGTGGCGGGTATGGCTACATCTATGGCATTATGATATGAAAGTGCCTCAAGGCATTTTGAGATAATATTCTGGGATAAAAATGGTCTCACACAATCGTGTATTAGCACATTTGCTTCTGTATCTTTAATTGAGTTTATGCCAATAAAAGAGCTTTCTTTACGCGTTTTTCCACCATTAAGAATCTTTGTAATTTTTGTATAATGATTTTTGAGAATTATTTCTTCAATAAAAAATCTATATTCCCATAAAATAACAAGGATTATTTCATCAATTTGTGGGGCTTTTTCAAAAACCTCTATAGTGTGTTCTAAGATACTTTTTCCTGCGATTCTTTGAAATTGTTTAGGGAGAGAAGCCCCCATTCTCGCCCCCACTCCACTCGCTAAAATGATTGCATAATTTTTCATTTTTGCTTTCACTCTATCTCCAAAAAAGTATTTAAAATTACCGCTGGATTCTATTGCAAGGATTCTAAAAATTTGATAAAAACAAAAAAGCAAGGAGTATAGCCCTTTGCAAGAAAAATTTTTATTAAAACTCCTTAAGTAAAACTTATGCTTTACAAAATCATAGAGATTCTAGCCTTGTGCAATATATTTAATCGCCCTAACAATGCGCTTCATTTGCTCTAAGTCATTAAATGCCCCTACGCTTAGACGCACACTTCCTCCATTCTCAAAACTTCCTATGCTTTTATGCGTAAGTGGCGAGCAGTGTAGCCCTGTGCGCACCAAAATACCAAACTCTCTATCAAGCCTTAACCCCACATTTGAAGGCGAAAGTCCTTGAATATTAAAGGCAAGATTCCCTACGCATTCCCCCTCAACCTCATATATTTTTATATGCTTCAATGCGCTTAGCTCTTCATAGAGATATTGACGCAACATCATTTGATGAGTATGCAAAGCCTCCATACCACATTCTTTAATCCACCCCAAACTTGCTCTAAGTCCAGCAATAGCACACATATTTGGTGTGCCGCTCTCATATTTATCAGGCAATATATCAGGCTGTGCTATCTCTTCACTCAATGACCCACTCCCCCCTTGCATAAAACTATCAAGCTGCTTTTCATCAAAATGTGGGTTAAGGCTCATAAAGCCAAGCGCACTTGGAGCATATAAGCCCTTATGACAGGAAGCACAAATAATATCCGCATCAGTTGCACTAAGAGGCAAATGCCCTACCGCTTGAGAAGCATCAAGGATAAAGATTACATTATATGCCTTACAGAGATGATAGAGGTGTTGGATAGGCAATATTGCACCACTTACATTATTTGCATACACGCATATAAAAGCCCGAGCGCCCTTGAGTTTAGATTCTAAATCCTGCATATCAAGCTTACAAGTTGATGAAGCTTGGATAAACTCAACATCAATATTATATTTACATCTCAAAGCTTCAAGCGGACGCGCCACACTATTATGCTCTAATGTCGTACTCACAACCCTATCGCCACTTTTTAGCAAACCATATAAGGCGCTATTAAGCATACTTGTAGCATTTGCACCAAATATGATACGCCCCTCATTTGGCTGATTGAGTAACTCCGCCAAACCTACACGCGCCTCATAAAGAATCTGCCCAGATGCGATAGAAAGCCTATGCGCACTCCTTGCGGGAGATGCTCCCACACAGCACAAATAATCCTTTACCGCTTCAATAACGCATTGTGGCTTAGGAAAAGAAGTAGCGGCATTATCGACATAAATCATTGCCATACTACTTCCATTTTAATATTTAAGATTCAAGGCTATCCAAGAAGCATAATGGCTGCATCACTTCCCACTTGCACCCCAACCTTAGCATAAATCTCCTTTACCACGCCATTAATAGGAGCAAGCACCTCATTTTCCATTTTCATTGCTTCGACAATCGCAAGTGTATCGCCCTGCTTCACTCTATCGCCTACTTTTACTCTAAGCCTTGTAAGTGTGCCCGGCATTGGCGACTTAGCGTGTCCGGGAGCTGTTGCTTGAGGCAAACTTCCAGCTTTTTGTTCTTTAGGTGCTTTAACTTCTACTTCAGGATTCACACTCTCAACAAAAACCTCTTTGAGCTCACCATCAACGCGGATAAAAAATGGTCGCACCTCATCTGTTTTCTCACCACTTCCCTCAATTTTAATCGCATAATGCTCGCCATTGACAACAACCTCAAATTCTTTAGGCAATTTACTATCGCATTTTTCCTCAAAACTCTCTAATGCTTCAGGCTTAAGAGCATTTGCATTGCGCTCTTTTAAGAAAGTCTCGGCAATAGAGCCAAACATCGCAAAAGAAATAACATCTTGAGGACTTTTTGCAAAAGCTGCGCTTTCCTTTTTTGCTTTTTGCAATTCAGGTTTAAGCAAATCCGCTGGACGCACGCTTATCATCTCTTCACCCTCGCTAAGCACTTTTTTTATTAATGCCTTACTTAATGGCGCAGGTGTGCGCCCATAAAGCCCTTTTACTACATTGCGCGTTTCAGTCGTAATCGTTTTGTATCGCTCTCCCATAAGCACATTAAGCACTGCTTGAGTGCCAACAATTTGGCTTGAAGGCGTAACTAAAGGCACATAACCAAAATCCGCACGAACTTTTGGAATCTCCTGCATCACTTCGTCCATTCGATCAAGCGCATTTTGCTCCCTCAACTGATTTGCCATATTTGAAATCATACCGCCGGGAATTTGACTAACAAGTACGCGTGTGTCGATTTGATTATATTCAGATTCAAACTTCTTATATTTGCGGCGATTCTTGCGTAGAATCTCTGCAGCCACCTCCATAGGGGCTATATCAAGCAGAGTATCCCATTGCGTATCTTTAAGTGTTGCCACCATTGATTGTGTGCAGGGGTGGCTTGTGCCTTCACTTAAAGCAGAATTTGCCAAATCAAGCACATCAACTCCTGCTTCAACCGCCTTTAAATGCGCTCCAAAGGCAAATCCTGCAGTAGAATGTGTATGCAAACTCAAACTTACCCCTATTTCTGCCTTGAGTGCTTTCACAAGCTCATAGGCTGCAAATGGTGTGAGTAACCCTGCCATATCTTTAATCGCAATAGAATCACAACCCATTTTGACAAGCTCTTTTGCATAACTTACAAATTTCTTTGTTGTATGCACAGGCGAAGTTGTATAACAAATCGCACCTTGAGCGTGTTTGCCATTTTTTTTCACACTCTCAATAGCCATTTTTAAATTGCGCGCATCATTAAAAGCATCAAAGATTCTAAAAATATCTATACCCGCTAAGCTTGAGAGGCGCACAAATTCTTGCACTACATCATCAGCATAATGCCGATAGCCGATGAGATTCTGCCCACGCAAAAGCATTTGCAATGGCGTTTTCACACATACTTTTTTAAATTCATTCAATCGCTCAAATGGATCTTCTTTACAATAGCGCAAACAAGTATCATAAGTTGCGCCACCCCATACCTCTAGGCTATTAAAACCAATAGAATCAAAAATCTTTGCTGCTTCAATCAAATCCTCTGTGCGCATACGCGTAGCCAAAAGGGATTGATGCCCATCTCGCAAACTATTTTCTGTGATTTTTATCATAAAGCCACCCTTATTAAATTAGATTATGAGGGATTTTAGCGCATTTGATATTACAAAAAGTAAAATCGCGTCTAAGAGATGATTTCGTAGGTTAATATTGTAGCATTTTGTGTATATGTGGCATCAACAAGCTCTATAAAATCAAAATGCAGGGAATGAAGCTCTGCTAATTTATCAATATTTTGCTGCGCTAAATAACGTGCATACAAACCACGATAAAATTTTGCATAATGACTCACCCTCTTGCCCTCTTTTAAAAAAACCGCCTGATAATAATGCACACAATTTCTCGCAGGATAGGCTTTGATATAAGCCTCTGCGCGTAAATCAAGCACCTCATAATCACGCAATGTCTCATCAAGTGTCGCCTTTAAATTTTTATATAACATCTTTAGCTCAAATGCCCCCTTGCCCTTGCCTTGATGAAGATTATAATAAGGCAAAGGCTCATTGGCTCTTACCATACCAAAAAGATTGCTAAAAATATAGAGATTTTTTCGCAAATACTCTTGTGAGCGTGAATCTAAATTTGCAAAATCAAGGGCTTTATACCCTACCCCATTATAAAGCCTCACTGCCTCTATTCTTGGGGCTTTGAGGAGATTTTGAGCAAGAGCAAGGCTTTGCATATCAAGGGTTTTGCTCCCAAAAAGTGTAGCAATCTCACGCTCACTCCCTTTTTGCAAAAATGCCACATACTCACGCACTGCCTGTGAATCTAAATGTTTTTGAGCTTGCAAATCTTGTGTGTCTTGAGATTTTAAACCTTTTTTAGATTTTTCCATATCACAAGGCTTATTTTTACCCTCACTTGGGCTAAAGAGGATTTTTATGCTCATCTTATTATTATATTATCGACTGACAATGTGGCAACTCACACACCCTGCGATAATCCGCCCATAAACCTCAACACTCTTTAATATATCGCCTTGCTTGAGAAATTTTTCTAGCACTTCTATATTTTCTTCATTCCTATTGACGATTCGATTTGCTACATTCATATCGCGCTTTTGCTTGAGATATACATTTGAATCAATGCGCCTTAATTGCTTATTAAGCTCCTTAAACTCGCGCAATCCGTCCTCAATCCATACTTTATTAGTATAAAGAAATCCTCGCTCCATTTGCTCCATTGCATATTCCATATCTTGCATTAATTGCACCATTTGATGATGTGTTTGAGCGAGAACACCGCATACACATAAACCAATCAAAAACACTATTCTCATTATTTCTCCTCAAAGAGTTTTGAACCAATCCGCACAAGATTTGCACCATAAGCAATAGCGATTTCAAAATCCCCACTCATACCCATAGAAAGAATCTTTGCGCCACTAGGCTTCAAACTATCAAATACATCACGAGTAAGTTTAAAACTCTGCTCTATCTTTGCTCTTTCATCAGTATGTGCGCCGATACTCATTATACCTTCAAGCATAATATTTGGGCAAGTTGTAGCAATTTGCTCATAGAGTTGTTTGGCAGATTCTACGCTCACGCCACTTTTACTTGGCTCATTGGCAGCATTGACTTGAAGCAATGCTCGTATTTTGCGCTCTCCTTGTTTATACTCCTTAAGTCGCTTTTGCAAGGCAAGGGCGAGTTTAAGAGAATCCAAACTATGCAAAAGTGCAGGATTCAAAGAAAGAAGCATATTGATTTTATTTTCCTGCAAATGACCAATAAAATGCCATTCTATGGCTAAATCGTCCAAATCTTCACTTTTTGTGCGTAAATCTTGCACTTTATTTTCTCCAAATGCTCTTTGTCCGCATTCATAAAGAGCGCGGACTTGCTCTTTGTTCTGATACTTACTTACGGCAACAAGGGAGATGATTTGATGAGGACTATAAGCCAATCGAGCGCGTTCGATTCTGCGCAATATGCGTTCAAGATTTAAAGCTAACATATGCTCTCCTTATGATAATAAACGAAAAATATCATTATAAAGCCCCAAAAACATCAAAGCCAAAAGCACCGCCCAACCGCATAATGTAAGATAATAGGCAATATTTTCATTTGGAGGTTTTCTTGCAATAATCTCATAGCAATTAAATACAATATGTCCCCCATCAAGTGCAGGGATTGGCAGGAGATTCAAAATCCCAAGATTGACTGAAATAAGCGCAGTAAGCACAAAAAGCATAGTCCAACCATCATTTGAAGCTAAACCAATCACAGAGACAATACTTACTACACTCCCCACTTCGCTACTTGGCACAACACCTCCTATAAGCTTTATAATACCCTGCAAAATGAGCGTAGAGGCTTTAAGCGTTTCATTGAATCCATAGCCTATACTCTCTATGAAGCCATATCGCACTTCACCCCTCACGCCACCTACAATGCCAACCATATTGCGCATAATGCTCTCGCCAAAGATATTTTTTGACTCTTGTTGGGTTGGCATAATCCTCACTTCAACGATAGAAGGATTTGTATCTCCTCTTTGCAAAGTAAAGAGCAATTCGCCCTTTGTATGAAGAATCATACTATCAAGCTCGTCCCAAGTTTTTATGGCTGTATGATTGATACTTAAGATTCTATCCCCTGCTTGGATATGTGCTTTTGCCGCAGGAGAATGCTCTTTAACCTCACTTACCACAGGAAGTATGCTCATCTTACCCCCCATACCCACTGCCATATATAATATAAATGCGAGGAGGAGATTAAAAAGTGGTCCCGCAAATAAAATTGCGATGCGCTCATAGGGTGTCTTACTCAGGTATGAATCTGGCTCATTATTACGCATTTTTGGATTACTATCATCTTGCCCCTTAAGCTTCACATACCCACCAAGCGGGATGAGAGAGAGTGCATATTGTGTGCGTCCTATATACACACTCGCTATTTTCTTACCAAAACCAATGCTAAAGACTTCTACACTCACTCCACATAATCGCGCAACAATGAAATGCCCTAACTCGTGAAAAAAAACAAGAAACGAAAGAACCAAGAGCGCAATCACTATACTCATTACAAACTCTTCATATATTTAATCGTATAATCCGCCCCTGAATACAAAGTCAATGCCACAGCAATCCATAATAGCACTTCGCCACCGGGGAAAAAATCCGCCAATAAAAATGCAATAGCCGTAATTTGCGCACCTGTTTTGTATTTGCCACTTTTGCTTGCTGCGACACTCGCGCCACTCCCAGCAGCTATAACACGCAAACCTGTAATAAAAAATTCCCTTGAAAGAATGAGAAAAACTGCCCAAGGAGAAGCTCTATCAAGCACCAAAAGAGCAATAAAAGCAGATAAAATAAGCATTTTATCTGCTAATGGATCAAAAACTTCCCCAAAACGCGAATGCAGATGATATCTCCGCGCAATATAACCATCAAAAAAATCAGTCAAACTTGCTATACAAAAAATCATACAGCTGACATAATTCACCCAGCTTTTATCGACATAGCTAGGAAAAATCACATCATAATGTAAAGCAACAAAAAGAAGTAAGATTGCTAAAAAAATGCGCGATAGGCTTAAAAAATTGGGGAGGTGCTTCACTTCTTTACCTTTGAGAGTTTTTGTGATACATTTGATTTAGGTGAGATTCTACAATGGATTTTTTAACTTCACTTACAAAAGTAGCTAACTTATGCAAACTTAGGCGAGTTTTTGCTACAATCACGCATTTATTTTAATAATTGTGCTAAAAGAACATATTTATAAAATTTAAAACAAGGAGGACGCAATGGTTAATATCTTTATTAGGCGCAATGGACTGATTGTGCGCGAAAGTTTGCATTTAAGCGATGAAAGAGTAAAGATACTACACGAACACGATAAGATTCTATGGATAGACCTTTTTCACCCCTCCCCTGAAGAAGTAAGCTACATTTCACATACTTATAATATCGAAATGCCTAGCAAAGAAGAGCGTGAAGAAATCGAGCAATCAGCGCGGTATTGGGAAGATAGCCGAACCATTACGATTAATACCTATTTTCTTGTGCGTTCGGCTGAATCTGAACTTCGCAATGAAACCATTACTTTCTTGCTCTGCAAAAATATCCTTTTGACGATTCGTTATAGTGAATTTAAAGTATTTGATGAGATTCAAGATATTGTCCTTGCTACGCCTAAGGTTTTTGAAGATGGCTTTGATTTGCTTGGCAAAATCTTTGAAATACGAGTGGAAAAAGATGCGGATTTACTTGAGAGTGTTGCAAAAAATACACGCGCTATGCGTAAAAAAGTCTTTAATTCTCATATTATTAATTATGAAGAGATGCTTGAAGAACTCTCATCTTTACAAGAAGTCAATATGAGTGTGCGTGATTCACTTTTTGATAAAAGACGCGCGATTACAGCGGTGCTTAAAAGCGATAAGGCAGATGCTGATGTGAAAAAAAATATTACCATTGTGCTTAAAGACCTCAATTCACTTGTAGAATTTACTACTGCAAATATGCACGCACTCGATAATATTCAAACGATTCTTACAAACCAAATCAATATTGAACAAAATAAAACCATTAAGCTTTTTACGGTTGTAACCGTGGCGATGATGCCACCTACACTTATTGGCACAATCTATGGTATGAACTTTGATAATATGCCAGAATTGCATTGGGACCTTGCCTATCCGGTGGTATTAGTTATTATGATTCTCTCTACCATTTTTCCTATCATCTACTTTAAGAAAAAGGGTTGGATTTAGTGTTTGATTGGATAGGGGATATTCACGCGTGGATAGCACTTGCCACACTTGTATTTTTAGAAATTGTGCTTGGGATTGATAATCTTATTTTTCTTGCAATCATTATTGCGCGTTTGCCTGAATCTAAACGCGACAAAGCAAGAATCTTTGGCTTAATCCTCGCAATGCTTTCGCGCATTGCCCTCCTTGTATGTTTGTTTTGGGTAATGAAGCTAAGCACACCACTTTTTTATATCGCTGATTTTGGAGTGAGCGGACGCGATATAGTGCTTTTTTTGGGTGGGTTGTTTTTAGTCTATAAAGCCACAGATGAAATTCACGCAATGAGCATAAATGAGGAGCAAAAAGAGCCTAGTGCAAAACAATATAGCGCGTTTGGCTTGATACTTGTGCAAATTATGGTGCTTGATATTGTGTTTTCGCTTGATTCTGTGATTACTGCGGTGGGTATGGTGGATATTTTGCCCGTGATGATACTCGCTATCATCATAAGTGTAGGTGTTATGCTTTTTGCCTCAAAGGGTATTTCACATTTTATAGAATCCCACCCAAGTATCAAAACCCTAGCTCTTGCTTTTTTAATCCTTGTGGGTGTAACGCTTATTGCTGATAGCGCACATTTTCATATCCCTAGAGGCTATATCTATTTTGCAATAATCTTTTCTCTTGGTGTGGAGCTGATTAATATCTATTTTGTGAAATCTCGGCATTAAAGACTTAAGATTATAGAGAATAAAAAGCACAAAGCTTATTGCAATATTTGTAAAGATGATATTGTAGATACCTCCCTTAAAGAAATATCTTTAAGGGATAAGGGAAGAGGGTATGAAAACTTAAAAATCTTTTTGAGTTAGAAGCTAAAGATATAGCGCAAGCCGACATTATATTTTTGCTTTACGGTTAATTTTATATCATCTTTGTCATATAAAGTTGTTGCAATAAAAGGCACTCTAGCAGCTAACTCTATGCCGTGATGCTTAGCAATCTCTGTGCGTAAGCCGACATTAAGCGCAACATTAAAACTAGTTTTGTTGAGTTTGTCAGTAATCCCAATTTCCTCCTCACTTATAGCTTTACCACTCCAAGTATTTGCCCCCAAACCAAGCCCTAAGAATGCACCAAAACTTAGAGAATCATCAGTAACAAAATTATAGAGCGCATCGACATTCACACCATAATTCATTACATTTATTTTTTGGTTCTTGCTCTCTATTTTCTTTGCTGTATAGGCAGTAGCCAAATTTGCATAATAGCGCAAACCAAACTTCGGGGTAAAAAATTGCTTGTAACCGAGCAAAACTTCATAGCTTAGCCCACTTGGACTAAATTGATATGCATCACTACTTTCCATTCCTTTTAATTGAACTCCGCCATATCCTAATCCCAAACCTACAAATATACTATCTTCTTCAGCCACAAGTACGCCACAGCTCAAAGCCAATGCCAATGCTGAACTCACAAACATTTTTTTCATTGCTGCTCCTTTGCTAAAAAATTTGCGGGATTCTAATCCCTCTTTCCTAATTTTTGTTTAATGTTTAATAAGTAAGAAAATAAGCAATATTCTATACCCATATCCTACAAAAAGAAACAAAATAAAAAATAGGCGTTAATATCAATAAAAGAGCAAAGATTCTAAAAGAGGTTTATGTATTTATATTAGATTCTAAACCCAAAATTTAGGCTCATAGATTCATTTCATAAACTCAATCTCATAAAAAATCAAGAAAGAGTAGAGGCGATATACTCCTCATAACTCCCACGAAAATCAATAATTTTTGCACCATTTTGAGCATCTGCCACAAGCTCAATAATACGATTTGCATACGCATCAATGAGTTCTCTATCGTGGCTTACACAAATCACATTACCACTATATTTATAGAGTGCCTCGCCAAGGGCGATAATGGATTCTAAATCAAGGTGATTAGTTGGCTCATCAAGGATAAGAAAATTCCCTCCCTCAAGCATTAGCTTACTCAAAACCATTCTATGCTTTTCACCCCCACTTAACGCATTTATGGATTTTTCTTGCTCTTCTCCACTAAAAAGCATTCGCCCGAGTGCATTGCGTATCTCCCCACTCTCTTTCTTTTTATCAAAACCTCTTAACCACTCATAAAGGCTCTCCTCGCCCTTTATCTCCTCGCTCACATTCTGTGGAAAATACCCCCTCTGCGTAGTTGCACCCCATTTCACACTCCCACTATCAGCTTGTAATTCCTCAATAAGAATCTTACACAATGTGCTTTTTCCCGCGCCATTTGCACCAATAATAGCAATCTTATCTCCGGGGAGAATCTTCAAGCTTACATTTTTAAGCACACATAAATCCCCATAACTCTTTGAAATATTCTCACATTCAAGAGCTTCATTCCCTATGGGGCGATTAGGCTTAAAAACAATGCTTGGTTCGCGTCTTGAACTCACCGCAAGGGCGGAAATATCAAGTTTTTCAAGCTGTTTTTGTCGGCTTGTAGCCTGACGCGCCTTACTTGCATTGGCTGAAAAACGCGCGATAAAAGATTCAAGCTCTTCTTTTTCTTTTAATTTTTTATTGCGCTCCATTTCTTGCTGCTTAGCAATAAGACTTGAAGCGATATACCAATCATCATAATTCCCGCTAAATTCACGCACAGAGCCAAAATCCATATCCAAAATATGTGTGCAAACACTATTTAAAAAATGTCTATCGTGGGAGATAACCACCAATGTGCCTTCGTGTCGCTTCAAATGCTCTTCAAGCCACGCGATAGAGGGTAAATCAAGGTTATTTGTAGGCTCATCAAGGAGCAAAATATCAGGCTTTGGAAAAAGCACTTGTGCGAGGAGAATCTTAAATTTATCTCCACCTGTAAGGGTTTTCATAAGCTCATTATGGATTTTACCCTCAAAGCCTAAATCTTCTAAGATTTTTTCTATCTGCACCTCATATTCATACATTGGATCTTCTTCAGCACATATCATCTCAAGCTCACTTAATTCAATATTTACCTGCTCATCGCTTAAATCCGCATTCTCATAAAGATATTCTTTGCGCTTAGTTGCTTCATAAAGACGTTTATTTCCTATAAGCACCGCATCTTTGAGACTAAGATTCTCAAAAGCATATTGATCCTGCCCCAAAACACCCATTTTTAAGCCCTTTGCTATCACTATTTCCCCGCTACTTGCCTCACACTCGCCTGATAGAATCTTTAAAAATGTCGATTTTCCTGCGCCATTTGCACCAATAAGCCCATATCGCTTATGTGCATCAAGGCTCAAATTCACATTTTCAAAAAGCTTCTTAGTAGGATAAGCTTTGGAGAGATTAATCGTTTGTAGCATACGCAATCCTTTGAGAAGTAAAATAACGCGATTCTAGCATAAAATCAATGAGGCTTTTTTGAAGCTATAAAGATTGAAAGCTTTTTTGCAATGTCTATAAAGTAAGGCTTATTCCCATAATATACTCAAATGCTACCCTTTAGATTCTCAATATTTCAAAAATTAAAAAAAAAAAAATAAGCTAAAATATTATATAATCCGCGTTCATATTTCAAGCAACTAAGGAGAAAAAATGTCTGTGGCAACCCCTATACAATCCCCAACACACTATCGCATAAAGCGTTATATTGTTTATGGCATAGCAACTTTGTTTCTACTTCTCTTTCCTTTTATACAAATTAATGGCAATCAGCTTTTCTTGCTCTCTTTTGACCATAAGCAACTCCATTTACTTGGCACAATTTTTGACATACAAGAATTTTATTTGATGCCATTTTTGCTTATTTTGATGTTTGTGGGTATTTTCTTTATGACTACACTCGCGGGGCGAATTTGGTGCGGTTGGGCGTGTCCGCAGACGATTTTCCGCATTATATATAGAGATTTCTTACAAACAAAAGTTTTTGGTTTGCGCAAGAGAATCAGCAATAAACAAGAAAAAATGGATTTAAGCACTTTTGGGGCAAAAATCAAAGCAGTGTGTGCATTTTTGATTATCTCTGTGCTTTGCTTAGTGGCTGCTGCAAGTCTTATGTTTTTTTTCACCCCACCAAGTGATTTTTTTGCTTATATGAGCGATCCGCTCAATCACCCTATTTTACTTGGATTTTGGCTTGGATTTGGGCTATTTTTTATCCTTGATATTACCTTTATACAAGAAAATTTCTGTGTATATATGTGCCCTTACTGCCGCGTACAAAGCGTGCTTTATGATAATGATACCGTAATGGTGCTTTATGATTATAAACGCGGAGGGGCAGTATATGATGCTAAGGGTATGAAATTTGATGTCGCACCTAAAAAGCAAGATCCAAACAATGAATGCACCAACTGCAACGCCTGTGTGCGTGTCTGCCCTACACATATTGATATTAGAAAGGGTATGCAGCTTGAATGTATCAACTGCCTTGAATGTGCAGATGCCTGTGCAGATGTAATGGGCAAACTCGGCAGACCTTCACTTGTGATGTGGAAATCCCCTGCTTCACTTGATAATAATGGCAAAGTGCAATTCCTCCGCTTTAAAACGATTGGCTATGTTGTTATCTTAGCTTTTGTGCTTATAATGCTCCTTTTTGTTAGCACCACCAAAGAAACGATGCTCCTTGATATTGCCCGCGATGCCGAGCTTTATGAGGTGCGTGCAAATCTTGCTGTGGATAATTCCTATACAATGGTCTTTAACAACACAGATTCGCAACCCCACGAAATGTATTTTGAAATCCTTGATGTGCAAGGAGGAGATATTGCCAAATCGCTTCGTATTCTTAGACCGCAAGAACCATTTATGGTTCGAGCCAAAGAAAAAGTAAAAAAAGTCGTAACGCTCCGCACAAATGAGCCTTTAAATGAAGGGCGCTATGATATTATTATCCGCGCCTTTGCCGTAGATGATAAAGAGCGAGTATTTGTAGAGCGCAAGACAAATTTTGTCTTCCCCAATCATAGTAAGCTTAAAGATTAAGGTTATAAAATTTTAAATCTAGGGGCAGCCCCTAGATTTAAAAAACTACATCTAAAATCCCCTATAATCATAAAAACTCCAATTTTACAGATATTGCAATTTTGTTTGGAATAGAGTGGAAAAATCATTATTTTGATGTTGTAGATTATGCGCAAATAAGATGATAATATGCTTTTTTGCGTGTTAAAATCTTATAAAGATTCTAGCTTAGAAGCCTCCCCCCCGATAATTGTTTGTATCATTTTATACATTACTTCTCCTTTTCAAATCATTGTTTGCGCGAAGCCTATACATTAAATCTAAAGTGCATCACATCGCCATCTTGCACGATATATTCTTTCCCCTCAATGCGCATTGCTCCGGCTTCTTTTGCCTTTGCCTCACCACCATATTTGATAAAATCCGCATAGGAGATACATTCTGCGCGAATAAAGCCTTTTTCAAAGTCTTTATGAATAACCCCCGCTGCCTTTGGCGCACTATCGCCCTTTTTGATTGTCCAAGCGCGCACTTCTTTCACTCCTGCGGTAAAATAGCTAATAAGCCCAAGTCGTGCAAAGCCCTCGCGGATAATCTGCTCTAAGCCACTCTCTTTTGCCCCAAGTGAAAGCAAAAACTCCGCACGCTCATCTTCGCTCATATCCACCATTTCTTCCTCTAGCTTTGCACAAAGCTTAATGGCTATGCCACCATTTGCCTTTGCATACTCACGCACTTTTTGCACAAACTCATTATCAGATTCTAGCCCTTCTTCATTCACATTTGCACCATATATCACTTCTTTATTGGTAAGGAATCGTAATTCACGAGCAAGCGTGAGAAAATGCTCATCATCGCATTTTGCAAAGCTTCGCACAGGCTTATTTTGCTCCAAATGCGCTAAAAGCTCAAGGGCAATGTTTAATTGCGCATTTGCTCCCTTTTGAGCCTTGCTCTCTCTTTGAAGCTTTTCAATGCGCTTATTAAGCGTAGCAATATCAGCAAAAAGTAGCTCTAGCTCGATAATCTCAATATCGCCTATTGGATCAATGCGCCCCTCTATGTGCGTGATATTACTATCCTCAAAACAGCGCACAATATGCAAAATCATATCAGATTCTTTAATATTTGCTAGAAATTGATTGCCTAGTCCCTCGCCCTTACTTGCACCGCGCACAAGCCCCGCAATATCCACAAACTCCACCACAGAATGCTGAATCTTTTGGGGATTGACAATTTTTGCAAGTTCTTGCAATCTCGCATCAGGCACACTCACTATTGCCTTATTTGGCTCAATCGTGCAAAAAGGATAATTTGCCGCCTCTGCATTTTGTGCCTTTGTGAGGGCGTTAAAAGTCGTAGATTTGCCTACATTTGGCAACCCTACAATGCCTATTGATAAGCCCATTTATACTTTCCTTTATGCCTTTTCTTGAGCCAAAATAAACTCTACCCCCGCTCTCACACCTGCGCCGCTGCCTCCACTTGGGTTAATATCCCATTCTTTTTCTACATACGCAGGACCTGCTATATCGATGTGAAGCCATTTTTGCCTAAATTCTTCTCGAATAAACTCACTTAAAAATAACCCCGCACTTATCGCCCCACCATAGCGTGAAGAAGAAATATTGCACACATCGGCAATCTTAGATTCTATAAGCTTTTTAATATGACGATTGAAAGGGAGTTGTGCCATTAGCTCACCACTTTGTAAAGCCACTTTTTCAAACTGCTCTTTGAGTTTTTCATTATGCCCCATAATACCACTTGTATATTCTCCCAAAGCCACTACGCAAGCCCCTGTAAGTGTTGCAAAGTCAATCAAAATATCAGGTTTTAAATCCTGTGCGTAGCTCAAACAATCCACAAGCACTAAGCGCCCCTCTGCATCGGTATTTCGCACCTCAATAGTCTTACCCTCACGAGAATAAAGCACATCATCAGGCTTATAGGCATCGCCACCAATCATATTTTCTGCTGCCCCTACAATCGCGTGAATCTCGTTTGTTCCACCCAGTTGAGCTATGGCTTTGATAATCCCCATAACTGCGCAACCACCGCTTTTATCTGCTTTCATTGTTACCATATAATCAGCGGGTTTAAGCGAAAGCCCACCGCAATCATAAGTCAGCCCCTTACCCACAAGCACGATGCGTTTTTTAGGATTTTTAGGTTTATAGCTTAGGTGTATGAGGCGCGGAGGATTTGGCGAAGCCGCATTGACTGCCAAAAATGCACCCATTTTTTCCTTTTTTAAATCATCTTCATCTAAAATCTTACACTCAAGATTCCCCGCCTCTTTGGCTATTTGCTTTGCATACTTTGCAAGATACTTAGGTGTAGCCACTTGAGGAATTGTATTGACAAGCTCACGCACATCATTCACACTTTGTGCAATGATTTGAGCCTTTTTGAGAATCTGCGTATTTTTAAGCTCACCCTTTGTATCAAGCAAAATCAACTCTTTAAACTTTGTATTTAATTTCTTGCTTTTATAACTCACACACTCATATTCCCCGCATAGCGCACCTATAAAGAGTGCGTAGGCTTTAGATTCATTCAAGCCTCCTTCTATAAGCACACTCACATTTTCATAGGGTAATGTCTTAAAATATCGTGCAATATTTGCCCCAGCCTCGCGTATATAATCAACCTCAAGAGATTCTACGCAAAGCAAAAGAGTGTGGGATTCTTGGATAAAAAACCTGCCTTCACCCTCAAAACCAAATGCTTTACACGCCTTTGCATAGCTTGATTTACCATAAGCACTTTTTGCTATAATCACTGCTTTTGCACTAAGCTTTGTATTTTTATTTTGTGTTTTTGAAATGCTAATTTTCATTTTTGCTCCTTTAATATTTATGATTTGCCACAAATTCCACTTTTTATATTTTACCCTTTAATTCAAGTCCTTGTTGTATTTTTTCAATCTTTCTATCTATCTTTTTTGTTTGGGAGTGAAAATACCACAACACTCCCCCAGCTATAACAATCGCTAGAGGAATAAGTAAATAAGGGTGATCTTTAAACCAATCAAGCACGATAAAAATCTCTTCACCAAAAATATAAGTAATCACAATAGTAATCGCCGCCCACGCCCACGCTGAAAGGAGATTGATAAAGGCAAATTTGAGCGCACTATAACGCGTTGTGCCAATACTCATAGGAATAATGGTGCGCATACCATACATATAACGTTGGATAAAAATAATAGGCCAACCATATTTTTTTAAAAGCAAATGCGCAAGGGCAAATTTACGCTTTTGGGAGGAAAGACTTCTTTGGATATTTTTACGATTTAAGCGTCCAATATAAAAATAAATTTGATCTCCCACAAATCCACCAAGCCCAGCGATAAAAATAGCCATAAAGAGATTCATCTTGCCATCGTGTGTAGCAAGCCCGGCAAAAATAAGCCCTAACTCGCCCTCCAAAATACCCCAAAAAAATAAAATCACATAGCCCCAATCCTCAACATACTCTTCCCATAAATGCGTAATAAATTCTTCAAGTGAGAATCCTGACTGCTTATAAAGCACAAAAAATGTAAGAGCAATGACAATAAGCAAACACCAAACAAAAACGTGCTTTGGTTCGTTTTTTGCGTATGTGATTGCTTTTTGTATGGAGCTCATTATTTTTATTTTCCCTCATACTCTAGAATACTAAAAACTTGCGTATAGGGAGCGAGTTTCTTTTCCCCCTCTAAACCTTTGAGATTAATCACAAATGCTGCTTCAATACATTGTGCGCCCATAGATTTGATAAGCTTCACACTCGCTTCTGCCGTGCCACCTGTGGCAATCAAATCATCAACAAGCACCACTCTCGCATCTTTTTTGCTACCAAAAGCATCAATGTGCATCTCCACTTCATCAAAACCATACTCAAGGCTATACTTTTCGCTCATCGTTGTATGCGGTAATTTACCCTTTTTGCGTATAGGGACAAAACCCACATTCATCGCGTATGCTAATGCTGCGCCAAAGATAAACCCACGCGCCTCGATTCCAGCAATAAAATCAATTTTCTCTTTTTCATAACGATTTTTTAATATTTCTATCACCTCATAAAAAATGGGTGCATTTCCTATGAGTGTGGTTATATCACGAAAAATAATGCCCGGCTTTGGGTAGTCATATATGGCGCGTATAGAATCTGCTATGTGTTGTCTATTCATTACTTCTCCTCTATGTGATGTCTTAGAGTAGTGCCTCGATTTTTTGCTCAAGCTCTTTAATACGCGCCTTATATTTATCAGTTTCAATTCTATATTGAGAATTACGCGCTTTGAGCACCTTCACTTCATTTTTAAGGGCATTCATTTCTTGCGTCATAATATCTATATTTCCTAATGCCCTTTGAAGCTGCAACTGATGCTTGCGTATGAGAATCTCCGCTTCACTCAGTGTGAGCTTCATCGAAGCCGATGTGCGCTCCTCTTTTTGTGCCACAGAGCGATAAAAAAATGTCCGCACAATCATATAAAGCACAAAGAGAATAAAACCTGTTAAAAAAAACCATTGTATTAGCGAAGTGCCTACTGCGTGCATTACTACCTCCCTTAAGAACTTAAACCAAGTCCATCTAATTTTTCTAAGCGTAAAAGATGTCTTCCACCCTCAAATTCGCTATTAATAAATGCTTCAAGGATTGATTCTACCTCGCCTACACCACTGATACGCTCTCCAATGCAAAGCACATTTGCATTATTATGCAAACGCGCCATTTTCGCCATATACGCATCGGTGCAAAGCGCAGCGCGAATATGCTTATAACGATTAGCAGCAATGCTCATTCCAATTCCACTCCCACAGATAAGAATCCCACGATAAGATTCACTCTCTATAGCTTCACATACTTTTTGTGCATAGTCGGGGTAATCCACTCTCTCCTCATTGTGTGGCGCAAAATCAATAACTTCAAAACCCCTCTCTTGCAAAAATGCTATTACAAAAGCTTTGAGTTTAAATCCCGCGTGGTCTGTGCCAATAATATAAGTAATTGTATTGCTCATTTTATCCTCTTTTTTAATCTCATCTATTTTGGCATTGCCTCTCTCATTGTCTGCTCTAGGCTCTCCACTCCCTTAAACATTCTCTCCCAACGAATGGTATAGCGCATTTTTTTATCCTCATCAGCCCCTGCTTCTTGGCTATTTGCTTTATTGATACTTAAATATATAAACCACGGCTGCCCGATGATATTTTTATAAGGCACGCTCCCCCAAAAGCGTGAATCAAGGCTATTATTGCGATTATCCCCTATCATAAAAAACTCATCATCAGCAATTTTTTTATAATACATATCCCCCTCAAGCTTTATCATCGATGTGGGGGTTCTGCCACTTTTCATTGTCGTGTAGGCGATATTTTTATCCTCAATAAAAGATTCTAAACTCTCATTAGTATATACCCTACTCCATAAATCACAGCTCTCCTCCATATCGCCAATATTGCTACTCATTATGCCCTCAAGGCAGACTTTTTGATACAGCCTCCCCTCCTCATCAGCAAGATAATACTCACTATAAGGATTCTTATAAAACACGCTCTTATAGCTAATGCCGGGGTGGGTGCTCATATAGGGATTTTTCACAAAGAGTTTGCCGAGTTTTTCTACGATGATTTGCCCAGAATAATGCTCCTTCACATACTCATCGCCCTCAAATGGGTGCAAGTATAAGCCACTCTCATCAAATATCACCTCATCGCCACCTACTGCAAAAGTGCGCTTGACAAAATAAGTTTTCTCTATATGTGGAGGGATAAACACGACAACATCGCCCCTTTTGGGACGCTCCCCATTGATTAAATGCCCATTACCATTAAAATCAGGCAAAATATTTACTTCAAGCCAAGGGATACGCGGAATAGGAATCCCATAACTAAATTTTTTTACAAACAAAAAATCGCCCTCCAAAAGGGTGCTTACCATTGAGCGAGTAGGGATTACAAAAGCTTGCATAACAAAAAATATTAATACAAGCACAATCACTATTGTCCCGCTCCAGCTTGATGCAAACGCCCATAATCCATTCAAAAATTTTTTCATTTCTCTATCCTTTGCTTGAAGCGATACATTGCTGCTCTATAAGTATTTTGAAGTAAAGTAACAATCGTCATAGGTCCCACCCCACCGGGCACAGGCGTGATATAGCTTGTTTTTGGTGCGACATTTGCAAAATCCACATCACCCACAAGCGCGCCGGATTCTAAGCGATTGATACCTATATCTATAACAATTGCGCCCTCTTTTATCATATCTGCTGTGATTAAGCCCACTTTTCCCACGCCCACACACACTATATCTGCATTTTGCGTATAGGCTTTCACATCGCGAGTGAGGATATGGCAGCAGCTCACAGAAGCTCCGGCATTAAGCATAAGGCTTGAGAGAGGTTTGCCGACAATATTACTCATCCCCACAATCGCCACATCTTTGCCGCTTACTTCTATATTATAAGCCTTGAGGAGATTCATCACTCCAAGCGGCGTGGCGGGGACAAAACCATCAAGGTTTGCCACTAAACGCCCCACATTAAAGGGATTAAACCCATCAACATCTTTTTTAGGGTGGATTGCCTCAAGCACTTTGGCAGTTTGGATATGCTCTGGCAAAGGAAGCTGAACGAGGATTCCATCGATATTTGGATTCTCATTTAAAATCGCAATCACAGACAAAAGCTCTTCTTGGGTAATGGTGGAGGGCATTTCGTGCGTTACAGAGTAAATCCCCACGCGCTTGCACGCCTTTGCTTTCATTTGCACATAGGCACAGCTCGCAGGATTATTTCCCACAAGAATCACCGCTAATCCCGGCGTTACCCCCTTTTGTGCGAGCGCGCTAATATCTTTGCTTAAATCTTTTTCGATTTCTGCACTCAAAGATTTGCCATCAAGCAATGTCATTTTAAAGCCTTTGTGATGATTGTTTCGCTATTATAGTATAAGATATTAAAGAAACATTATTGAAGCGAGGATTTATGAGCAAAAAGCTAGTGTTATTTGTGATAATAAGTGTGCTATGGGCAAATGATGAGCCTTTCACGGAGGATTATGGCAAAAATCTCTATGAGAATCCACGAGGCATAGCCTGTAATAAATGCCACGGCGATAAAGGCGAGGGGGCGGTGATAGCGCATTATAAGCACAAAGGTGTAGAAAAATCCCTCCTTGCCCCACGCATTAATAATATTGATTTTAATATTTTTATCGAAGCTTTTCGCGCCCAAAAGGGGGTGATGCCGATGTATTATCTTACCGATGAGGAGATTAGGGCTATTTATATATATCTCTATCGCCCATAGGGCTTTGTGTTTTGTAGTGATTTTTATTTGTGTAGATTTTAGATTCTAGGACTACAAAATGTGCGCTTTGAAAGATTAAAAAACTTAGAATCTAGAATCTAAAAATAGATTTTTATTTTTGGAGTTTTTAGATTCTAGATTCTAAGCTAAATACAGAATTTAAAAACATATTTT
>NZ_JAFLSB010000028.1 GCF_022511165.1 Helicobacter sp.
AAGCAAAGAGTGAAAGAGAGCTTTAGCAAAGAGGCAATTATGCCATTGTGGGAGGAGGTATTAGAATCTAAGAAACCTTAGATTCTACTTTACTCACAAGCCCCATACACTATTTCTATTTAAGCGATGAACTAAGCGCTCACTTCACTTCTATGTTTGCATTTTATACATTCATAGACTTGTTTTTTGCGATATTCTCGCGTAGCACACATTCCTCCACATTCGGGGCATTTATGCGTAGTAGGCTGAAACTTTGAAATAAAAGTGCATTTAGGATAATTTTTACATCCAAAAAATGCACCCCTACGACTAAATCTCTGCACAATCTCCCCTCCACATTCAGGGCATACCACGCCCTCAACAACTTGAGCAGAAACTTTGTTTTGCAATGATTTTGTATTTTTGCATTTAGGATAACCACTACACGCAAGAAATTCGCCATTTCTGCCCATTTTTTTTACCATTGCTTGCCCGCATTTCTCGCACACCCCTGCTTCTTCACTTGATTCTTTTGCACTTTGCTCATTTGGTTTAATATATTTGCATTTAGGATAACCACTACACGCGACAAATATGCCATATCGGCTTTGTCTTTGCACAAGCTCCTTGCCACATTGTGGGCATAGCTCACCTGTGGGAAGAGTAAGCTTTTGCGAAGCGATATTTTTTTTGCCAGATTCTATTTTTTCCATAAAAGGCTCATAAAACGCCCATAGCATCGCTTCCCAATCGATTTTTTCCTGCGCTATATCATCAAGTTTATCTTCCAATCCTGCACTAAAATGAGCATCTACAATTTCATTAAAATACGATTCAAGCATTTCAACAACCTTAAATGCACTCTCGCTTGGTATAAGCTGTTTTTTCTCTACCTGTACATATTCTCTTGCCACAAGCAAAGCAATCGTAGGTGCATAAGTGCTTGGACGCCCTATACCTAGAGATTCCATACTTTTAATAATACTCGCCTCACTATAACGCGATGGAGCTTCGGTAGATTTTTGCAGGGCACATACTTCCTGCAAATGCACCTCCTCACCCTCTTTGCACTCTGGCAAAAGCTTGTCTTTATCATCATTTCCCATAATCTTATAGAATCCATCAAATACAAGTTTGCGCCCATTTGCCTTAAACACAATTTTTTTATCCTTTGAACTCAAAAGAATGCTCTGTGTCTCAAAAAGTGCATCTTCGCTTTGTGAAGCCAAAAATCGATTATAAATAAGTGTATAAAGCTTGTATTCTTCGGGTTTGAGATAAGATTTTGCCATATCTGGCGTAAAATCTAAATTCGTAGGACGTATGGCTTCGTGTGCTTCTTGCGCATTTTTTGATTTAGTTGCATAATTTTTTGGCTTTTTGGGGACATACTGCTCACCATACATTTTACCTAAAAGCTTTCTTGCCGCATCTTGAATTTCTTTAGCAATATTAAGACTATCTGTGCGCATATATGTGATAATCCCCATTGTCCCAAAGCTCGTATTCACTCCCTCATAAAGTCTTTGCGCGATACTCATCGTGCGTGAGGGGGAGAATCCTAAAAGACTTGAGGCGCTCTGTTGCAAAGTAGAAGTCATAAATGGTGGGGGGGTGGGCGTTTTTTTTGCTTTTTTGCTAATCTCTTCAATTATAAATTGCGTATTTTTAATACACTCACACATCTCTTTGACTTGCGCAGAATCCTGCAAAGAAAGCTTCTCTAGCTTCTTATTATAATATACCAATTCAGATTCTATATATGCTTTTGCTTTTACGCCAAAAGTTGCATTAACCATAAAATAAGTAATGGGCTTAAAAGCAGCAATCTCCCGCTCTCTATCGACAATAATCTTTAATGCCGCACTTTGTACTCGTCCTGCCGATAGCCCTTTTTGAATCTTTGAAGACATCAGTTGAGAGAGCTTAAAACCCACAATTCTATCAAGCAAACGACGCGCTTGCTGGGCATTAACCTTTGCCATATCAATTAATCTGGGATTTTGCAGTGAATGTATAATAGCATTTTTAGTAATTTCGTGGAATACAATGCGTGGAAACTCATCATAAGGGCGGTTAAGGGCTTGAGTAATATGGAATCCTATGGCTTCCCCTTCTCTATCCTCATCAGTGGCTATATAAGTAGTCTTTGCTTTCTTGCTTGCATTTTGAATCTTACTTACAATCTCCTTATGATCTTTGTCTATGTCGTATTGGGGCTGGAATTTTTGATTCTTTATCTCTATCCCAAAACTATATTTTGGCAAATCACGGATATGCCCTTTGGACGCTATAACTTCATATGTATCACCTAAAAAATTTTTAATTGTTTTTGCTTTGGCTGGTGATTCTACAATAATTAAATCTTTCATAATAAGCCTCTCGTAATTCTATTTGGCTACTTGAATGAAGCCTCAATCGAATAATACTCTACTTTTTTCGAGCTAGATTGTAGCACAGAATCTCAATATATTCTTACATTATTGCAGCTTTTGATGAACAAAATTTCATATATCAAAATATGGAATGTAATTTGCTTAATCGGCATAAACGAAAAAAAATTTAGCAAAGGATGCAAAATGAGTTTTAGGATAAACACGAACATCTCAGCCCTCACTGCCCACACCATTGGTGTGCAAAATAACAGAAGCTTACATAACTCACTTGAAAAGTTAAGCTCTGGCTTACGACTCAATAAAGCTGCCGATGACGCTTCAGGTATGGCGATTGCCGATAGCTTAAGAAGTCAAAGCGAAAGTTTAGGACAAGCTGTAAGAAATGCCAATGATGCCATTGGTATGATTCAGATTGCCGATAAAGCGATGGATGAACAGCTTAAAATTCTTGATACTATCAAGACAAAAGCTATTCAAGCCGCTCAAGATGGGCAAAGTAACGAAACAAGAAAGGCGCTTCAAAATGATATTATCCGCCTTTTAGAGGAACTTGATAATATCGCTAATACCACAAGCTATAATGGACAGCAAATGCTCTCTGGTGCGTTTTCTAATAAAGAATTCCAAATCGGTGCGTATTCAAATACCACGGTTAAAGCCTCTATTGGTCCTACAAGCTCGGATAAAATTGGGCACGTTCGTATGGAGAGTGGCTCATTTGCAGGGATTGGTATGCTTGCTTCTGGAGCGGCTTCAAACCTCACAGAAGTGATGTTAAAATTTCGTCAAGTTGATGGAAAACACGATTTTGATACCGAAACCGTCAAAATTTCTACATCAGCAGGAACTGGGCTTGGGGCTTTGACAGAAGTAATTAATAAATATGCCGATACACTTGGTGTGCGTGCAGCGTGGAATGTAATGGCAACAGGTGATGTACCTGTACTCTCTGGAACGGTACGTGGCTTAGTGATAAATGGTGTAACCATTGGAAATGTTACTGATGTGCGCAAAAATGACTCCGATGGGCGATTACTCAATGCAATTAATAGCATTAAAGAACGCACAGGTTGCGAAGCCTATACAGATATCACAGGGCGTATGAATGTGCGCAGTCTTGATGGACGCGCGATTTGTATTCGCACAGAAGGTGATAGTGGAAAAGTCTTCGGTGGAGGAAATTTCGCAGGGATTTCAGGGACAGAACACGCTATTATTGGGCGTTTGACTTTAATACGCACAGATGCAAGAGATATTATTGTGAGCGGGCTTAATTACAGCCACATTGGATTCCACTCTGCACAAGGTATTGCAGAATACACTGCAAATCTCCGCTATATACGTGGCGAAATGGACGCTAATATCGCTTCAGCGTGTGGGGCAAATGCAAATGTTGCTCAAGCAAACTTACATTTTGATGGTATAGGTGCTGGGGTTACAAGCCTTAAGGGTGCAATGGTTGTTATGGATATGGCAGAATCAGCTCGGATTCAGCTTGATAAACTCCGCGCAGATATTGGTTCAGCACAGATTCAGCTCGTAACCACAATCAACAATGTCTCTGTTACACAAGTAAATGTTAAAGCTGCAGAATCTCTAATCCGCGATGTGGATTTCGCGCAAGAATCAGCAACATTCTCTAAGCACAACATCTTGGCACAAAGCGGTAACTTCGCTATGGCACAAGCTAATGCAGTGCAACAAAATGTGCTTCGATTGCTTCAATAAGCAAGAAGCGCGTAGCATAGCATAAACCAACCTATGCAAGATTTTTTTAGCCTCAATCTCTCCGCGTTAGCAGTGCGCTCCCCTGCTCTCGCGCTTAAGCTCAATGAGTTTAAGCCAAATCAAAACTATGAAGTGTTTGTGGGAGAGGATCCAATCAATATTAATATTATTGATAAACGCACCCACACACCACTTTTTACACAAAATCCACTTGAAGAAACAAATGAGAAAATTCGCGCATTTAGTAGCTACTCCCACTATCCTTACTTGTATTTTTTTGGTATGGGTAATGGTGTATTTTATAAGATTTTATTGCAAAATGAACTTTTAAAACGCATTGTGGTTTTTGAACCAGAGCTTGAAATACTCTTTATTGCATTACATTTTATGGATTTTAGCAAAGAAATTCTTAATAAACGTATTGTATTTTTTGAAGCAACAAATTGCGATTTTACACATATTGATGCACTTTTTTCCACAAATCGTGATGCAAGAATTTATTCAAAAGTCTATGATTTACATCTCTGTAATGCCTATTATGATACCTATTCTGCACTTTATATTCATATTAATCAGCTTTTTGTCCGCGCAATTGAGCATAGCGTAATTAGTGTGGGCAATGATAGCAAAGATTCTATCATTGGCATTTCTCATCATATACAGAATCTCCCCGATGTAGTTAAATCACCAACTTTGCTTGAACTTCTCTCTCATCTTAAAGGTAGGGATACGGCGATTATTGTTGCCACAGGTCCAAGCCTTAGCAAACAGCTCCCTTATTTGAAGCAGATTCAAGACTACGCAAGTATTTTTTGTATTGATGCTTCTTTTCCAATTCTTGCTAGAGAAGGCATTAAACCTGATATTGTGTTTTCACTTGAGCGCGTGGATTTGACTGCAAAATTTTATGAAGATACACCTAAAGAAGCGCATAAAGATGTGATTTTTGCAATTACCTCTATCGTACATAAACGTCTCAAAGATGCGCTCAAGGGCGATATAGTGCAGTATTCCCTGCGTCCTTTTGGCTATACAAATTACTTCCGTATCCCAGAATATGGCTATCTAGGCATTGGTATGAGTGCAGCAAATATGGCATATGAACTTGTGGTGCATTCAAGATTCAAACGATGTATTATCATCGGGCAGGATTTGGCTTTTGGCGAAGATGGCACTTCTCACGCTAAAAATGCAGTATATGGTGCAAATGAAATTAGCCCTCAAACAATGGAAGAAAAAGGGCAAAAGGTAATGGTAGAAAAATATGGTGGGGGTGGAATGGTAGAATCTACAAAGATTTGGAAGCTTTTTTTGGGCTTTTATGAACGTGATATTGCCAACACTCCTTATCCAATTGAAGTGATTAATTCCACAGAGGGGGGCGCGAGGATTACTGGCACAAAGGAGATTCCATTTAAAGAAGCTATTAAGCTTATTGATAAGACACACAAAAAAATCCCTATAAAACTCTCCTATCCCACAGCACAAGAATCTCAAGCAAGGCTTGCCAAAGTGCGACAAAAAGCGCAAGAATGGATTGATTTAGGTTTAAAAGATAAAGCACTTGTTGAGGAAGTCTTTTTAGAAGTCGCCGCACTTACAGAAAGACTAGAACTCCTTAATAAAGAGGGGCGGTTAGAGGAGCTTCAAGCACAAGAATTGCAAGATTGCATACAAAGAATCCAAGAGGTAAAAGATTTATTTGAACAAACAAGATTCAGGGAATGTTTTATGGACGCCATACAATCATATATTTTTCACCAAGAAATGGATATTGCGCGTTTGCTTGTTATGCCCACAAACAATGAAGAAGCTAAACTCATTAAGCAAACTGAACTTATTTATGCACATAAATACTGGCTTTTCTCACTCGCTGGAGGAATGGATGTAGTAATTGAAGTTGTTAAAAAAGCCCTAGAAACTTGGGAGTAGGAGCAAAATCTAAGCCTTTAGATTCTAGCTTTGCTTTTCATTTAAATAAATAAGGATTTTCATTTTTTTTATAGCCTTTAAAAAAACCTTGTTATCATCATTTATAAACTTCTCCCACCTCAATTTTTTCATAAGCTCATCTCATTTTATATTGATTAATACTTTTTTTCTAATGAGTAGGGCTAGATTCAACAGGAGCAAATCTAAAGAAACCATTATTTTTATTAACGCCTCTTTTTTTAAGCACAATATAAAATTTATATTATACAAAGGAATACAAATCTAAAAAAAATGCGTTATATGCTAAAATCATAATAGCTCAAAGTGAGCATAAGGCTTGAAGTATCAAAGCGCTCACCAAGGAGCTTTTTGCTTTT
Source organism: Helicobacter sp. (assembly GCF_022511165.1). Taxonomy (GTDB): domain Bacteria; phylum Campylobacterota; class Campylobacteria; order Campylobacterales; family Helicobacteraceae; genus Helicobacter_C. The sequence continues at coordinate 6,413 of NZ_JAFLSB010000028.1, forward strand.
GTAATTAAATCCTCGTGTGTAGCCCACGCTTAACCCATATCCTCGTGCTATATCAATGAATATCTCTGCTTTAGCCAAACCACCATAGATATTATATTGCTCTTTTTCTTCAGGCGTAGCAAGGTTACTCATTTCAAAACCACCACCAAGTAGTCCAATTACACGCCCACCAAAAAGCCGAACTCCTCCCTGTGCGCCTAAAGAAAATGCAAAAAGCCCATTTTTATTTTCCTGCCCTGCGCGTCCATCAATCCACGCATTGAGCAAAAGTCTTTGGGAATCTCCAAACATCAATCCTCGTTTAAGTCCAAAAATTACCGCACCTCTTGTGCTTTTATAGTCTTTAAACTCTAGCATTTCCCCTGATGTATGTGTAATGCTAGAGCGTACCCCACCAATACTAAAGCTCCCAAAGCTACGATTATCTAAAGAAGTCGGTGCAGGAGAGAAATCAATCCCCTGCGCACAAGAAATGAATAATCCTATTGCCCATACAAGATTCTTTAATAATTTCGATGGCAATCTCACTCTTAACCCCAAATACTACCCGTGTAAGGTTGGCTTCTATCTATACCATTATATTGCTGCTTCTTATTAGTCCTACCTTTGTTATTTTTATTGTCTTTTTGCGTTTTTCTGTGATGAGTATATTTTGACTTTTTATGTGAGAGTTCCTCATTTTGCTGTAATTCAAGCCCTGCAACCTGCTCTTTACTAAATCCAATTTTTACATTGCTATTTTTTTCTAAATAAAGCGAAATAAGCTTCAAACATAGCTGCGTTGTATCTATTTTGTCTTTAAGCTTTTCATAAATGGCTAAGGATTTATCACTAATTTTTGTCTGTGAAAGCTCTTGAGAGAAAGTATCATCGCTATATTCTTGTGCAATTTCACATAAAGTCAGCTCTGCTTTAGTAATTTGCTTAATCTTGCTTAGATCTTTATATTCAAGTGGCGTAGCAAGAGTAATCGCTACTCCTTTTTTTCCTGCGCGTCCTGTGCGCCCGATACGATGCACATAGCTTTCAGGATTAAGTGGAATATGATAATTAAACACGTGGCTTACATCACTAATATCCAATCCACGAGAAGCCACATCAGTAGCGACAAGAACCTCAATTTTTTTATCCTTAAAAGCTTTCATACTTTCGCGTCTCTCCCACTGCTCCATATCTCCGTGTAATGCAGCGGCTTTAAATCCACGACTAGCAAGCCTTTTGGCAAGGGCATCTGCCTCTTTTTTCATACGTGTAAAAATAATGCTTTTTGTGGGATTTTGTGTCTCAATAAGACGCACAATCGCCTCATCGCGCTCACCCTCGTTGATAATATAATACTGCTGCTCTATGTCTTTATTTGTAATATCTGCGGGTGTGATTTTGACAAAAGAGGGATTATCAAGAATCCTCATTGCTAAATCCTTAATAGGCTCTGGCATCGTAGCTGAAAAAAGCAAAGTTTGATGTGTGCTTGGCAAAAATTTAAAAATTTCCTCAATATCATCTAAAAAACCCATATCAAGCATTTCATCAGATTCATCAAGCACCACGATTTTGGGCATAAATCGCTCAATACGTCCATTTTGGAGATGATCAAGTAATCTGCCGGGTGTAGCTATCATTACTTTTGGATTCTTCTCTAATAAATCACATTGCCGCTTAATGCTTTGCCCACCATACATACAAATCGTTTTTATGCGCCCAAATCGCCCAAGCTTAAGAATCTCCTCACTAATTTGCATAGCAAGTTCCCTCGTAGGGGTAATAATAAGTGCTTCAATCTCTTTATTATGGCTCAAAGCGTTTAAAATAGGAATAGCAAATGCCGCTGTTTTGCCTGTGCCTGTTTGTGCTTGAGCTACGAGATCCTTGCCTTGCAAAATAATAGGAATACTCTGCTCTTGCACAGGACTTGGTGTGCTAAAACCCGCCTCTTTGATACCCCTTAACACAAAATCTTTTAATTTAAACTCATCAAAAGTTTTTTCTTTATTTTGCTTCTCTTGTGTATGTGATTTTACAGCATCTTGTGCAGTAAAATCCTGTGTAGAGCTGCCCTCTTTATGTACCTCACCCACAATCTTATCCTTTTATTTGTATTGCTCTTATAATGTATAACAAAAGAACAAAGATTATATAATAAAATTATATTTTTTGAGTGAATTTGTAAAAATATTGTCGCGCCTTAGATATAATGCCCTATTTACGCAATTTAACACATATACAAAAGGATAATAGTGATTTTTGATCATACTCTTATCGCACTTTATGAATCTATGCCCTTTGGGGCAAGTTTTTGCGCTGGGATTCTTACTTTTCTAAGCCCTTGCATTGCACCTCTTATCCCCCCGTATATCTCATATATTTCTGGTGTTGAGATTCAAAATTTAGAGCAAAAACAAGGCTTTTATAAATGGCGCATTATCTATACTGCCTTGTTATTTATTGTTGGATTTTCACTTGTTTTTATTATATTCGCGCTATTTGCTTCATCAATACTAGGTGCATTTTTTGCACATTCTTTAGTGCGCTATATTGCTGGAGGCATCATCATCCTTTTTGGAATCCACTTTTTATTTCCCCTCAAACTTGCTTTTTTATACAAAAATCTTCAGCTTAATCTCAATCACACGCGTTTTGGCTTCCTCTCGCCCTTTATTCTTGGCATAGGTTTTAGTATTGGCTGGAGTCCGTGCATAGGTCCCATTCTCGCCTCGATTCTTACTCTTTCACTCTCTCAACCAACACACGCGTTTTGGCTTATGCTATGCTATTGTGGAGGGCTTGGTATAAGCTTTTTGCTCGTAGCTATTTTTGTGCAAAAAGCATTAGGGCTTTTAAAAAAGCTTACACCATTTTTGCGACTTGTAGAAGTCATTTCTGGCTTGCTCCTTATGCTCATTGGTGTGCTTATTATCACACACAAAACAGATTTTTTGTTGTTCTAAGGAGAATCTATGCTTTTTAAAAATGCAACACTTTGTGATTATCAAGGTATAAAAGAAGGAGATTTACGCACAGAAAATGGTATTATTACAGCCATTGGCTCACTCACGCCACTTCCTAATGAAGAAATATTTGATGTGGGAGGCAAGCTCCTCTTTCCTGCAATGATTGATCTTAATGTTGCTCCCAAAAGCCTTTCCCTGTCGGTAAAAAACCTCCTCACGCTAAGCGAAAAAGCCCTTAAAGGCGGTGTAGGAAGTATTTTGCTCTATCCTTACACAAATCCCACTTGCAGCGAAAATGGTAGTATTGAGCTTATAAAAAGCCTCAACGCTCAATCCCCTATTCATCTTCTACCTGCTATTAATCCCTTGAATGCAGAGGGAAAGCTAAGTGATATTAGCACTTTACACAATAGCGGTGGGTGGGCAATTTTTGCGCGAAGTGATACAAATGCTCACACCCTTATGCGCATTGCTCAATATGCACAAATGCTTGAGATTCCACTTATATGCCTCTGCCAAGATGATTCTTTAAGCGATGGCGTAATGAATGAGGGACTTTTAAGTGCATCTTTGGGACTACCTGCAATCCCTTCATATAGCCAAACAAAAGAAGTGGCTAAAATCGCTGAAATGCTCTGCTCTTTGCCCATAAAGGTTATTTTTGATACACTCGTGTATCCACGCAGTTTTGAGATATTACGCATCTTTAAAGAACATTTATCTCCCATAAAAGCAAGTTTTTTTACCCAAACTTCAATTCATCATCTTATCCTTGATGAAAGCCTATGTGAAAACTACAATACTGCCGCTAAAATCAATCCTCCTCTTGTAGATAAACATTCACAAGAGCAACTTCTAAATCTTGTGCAAAAAAGTAAAGTTGATTTGCTCACAAGCTTACAATGTGCAGATTTTAAATCTAAAAAAGATCAGGTGTTTGAATTAGCAAGCTTTGGTATAGATGAGCTTGAAAACTATTTTTCACTGCTCTATACTTTTTTACACAAGCAGTATCAAATCCCGCTTCCACTTATTTCGCGCCTTACAAGCTATACTCCCGCACAGATTTTAAATCTCAATAAAGGCGCATTACAAGAGGGCAAAATTGCAGAAATTTGCATTGCAGATACGCAAACGCAATATATTCGCAATGATACATTCTCACCCTATCATCAACATCATCTTTATGGTAGAATCGAAGCCTTTTTAAGCAATGAAATACTTTACACTCCACATCAATAAGGAAAAATAAATGCAAGAATTGTTTATGGACTATCTCCCACAAATCAAAGAATTAAGTATTGGGCTTTTAAAGGCTGTGATAATTTTCATCGTGGGCTATTATGTCTCAAGATTCATAAAAAATAGAGTGCGTGAAACAATCGCAAAAAGAGATGAAATTCTTGCAAAATTTATCTCGCAAGTGATTTTTGTCCTCTCTCTTGTGGTAATGATTATTGCAGCACTTGGCACAATGGGTGTGCAGACAAACTCTATTATTGCTGTGCTTGGCACCGCAGGTGTAGCTATCGCACTAGGTTTGAAAGATTCACTCTCTTCTGTGGCAAGTGGTATCATACTCATTGTTTTACGCCCTTTTAAAAAAGGAGATTTAATCGAAGTAGGTAGCCTCGTAGGAAGTGTGGAAAGCATTAATCTTTTTACAACAAATCTACGCCTTAATGACGGAAAATTTGCCATTATCCCTAATAGCACTATGGCAACAGCAAATATTATTAACACCACCTATAACGAGCAGCGGCGCATTGAACTCATCATTGGTGTGGGATACCAAAGCGATATAGAATCTGTGAAGCAAATCATCACCGATGTGCTTAAATCTACGCCTGAAGTCGATATGAATCACTCCTATTTTATTGGTTTAACCGAACTTGGGGCGAGTTCTTTAAACTTCACACTCCGCTTTTGGATAAAACTTGAATATGGCATTATTGATTCACAAAGCAAGGTATTAGAGGGTATCAAAAAAAGCCTTGATGAGCACGGCATTGAGATTCCATATAATAAACTTGATGTCAATATTACAAAGGCAATGGCATAATGCAAATCTTTGGTGCAGAATTAGTATTTATATGCAATGAGGACTTTTCTATCCTTCATAATGGTGGCATTGCCTTTGAAGAAGGCAAAGATGAGATTATAAAGGTTGGCGATTATAAGGAGCTTTGTTCCCTCTATCCTAATGCAAAAATGCACTTTTATCCCCATTTTGTGCTTTTACCAGCACTCATTAATGCCCATATCCATTTTGAATTTGGCGCACATTTAGCGCAATTTTGTTATGGAGATTTTGGTGCGTGGCTTGATAGTCTGATGCGCAACAGAGATGAAGTATTTACACTTATGCAAAATCTCCAAACCTTATTTCAAGAAGGTATTCAAGAGCAGCTTGAATCTGGAGTGGGGAGCGTAGGTGCAGTGAGCAGCTATGGCAGTGATATGCACGCGCTTGCAAAAAGCCCCCTACGTGTAGTATATTTTAATGAAGCCATAGGAAGCAATCCAAGCGCAATTGATTTTCTCTACAATAATATACTAGAACGTTTAGAAGAAGCAAAATCGCTTGCTTCTTGCACTTTTACTCCAGCTCTTGCTTTACATTCGCCATATTCCCTCCACCCCATAATGGCACAAAAACTTGTAGCACTTGCCGCACAAGAGCATTTGCCCCTTTCTACACATTTTTTAGAATCTACTTATGAAAGAGAGTGGCTCACACAAAATAGTGGATATTTCAAAGATTTTTTTCATAAATTTATGAAAGTTGAAAACCCTAAAAGTTTTTATACCCCTCAAAGCTTCCTAGATATGCTTACTCCTTTGCAAAATAATGCCCTCTCGCTTACGCATTGTTTGCAAATTACTCAAGAAGAAGTAGAGAAGATAAAATCACTTCAAGCTTCTATTATCACTTGTCCTCGTAGCAATCGCCTTTTAAATAATGCTTTTTTCTCACGAAAACTTTTAGTGGATTCTCATATTCCTTTGGCTATTGGCACAGATGGTAAAAGCTCAAATCATAATGTGAATCTCCTTGATGAATTGCGCACTGCACTCTATGGCTATGAAAAAGAAGAGATTATGGAGCTTGCAAAAAGCCTTTTATTAAGCGCCACATTGTATGGAGCAAAAGCTTTAGGGCTTAATAATGGCTCATTATGCGAGGGCAAAAATGTAGATTTTGCCCTTTTTAGTTTTACTCAACCTCTCTATGATTCCAAACACGCTCACCCCGATCAATCGCCCTTGCAGTTTATCCTCCACGCGACAAAACCTACAAAACTTTTTATCAGCGCAAAGGCAGTGCTATGAAAGAGAAAAAACCTCAAAGCATACTCTTTGTGTGCTTAGGCAATATTTGCCGCTCACCCTTAGCAGAGGGAATAGCAAAGCATTTAATAAAAAAACATAATCTCAAACTTAAGCTTGATTCTGCAGGGACGAGTGGGTGGCATATTGATGAGCCACCCTGTGCGGGTTCGCGCAATGTAGCTAAAGCGCACGGATTTAGCATTGATAATCTAAGAGGGAGGCGTGTGAGTGTATATGCTGATGATAGCTTTGATCTCATCATTGCGCTTGATAGGCAAAATTATGCAGATTTACTTGCACTTGGCTTTGAAAAAACAAAGGTAAAAAAACTTGGTGATTTTGGGCTTAATGGCGCAGATATACCTGACCCTTATACTTACAAAGATGCACAGAGCTTTGAGAAAATCTATCAAATGCTTGAGCTTTGCGTCTCCAACCTACTCTCTATACATTATCCTATGATAAAATCCACACAAGATTCTCAAGATACCCACAAAGGATAAAAAATGATAACGCTTTATGGCATTAAAACTTGCGGTAGCGTGAGAAAAGCAATCGCGCTTTTAGAAAAACATAGCATTCCTTTTAATTTTGTTGATCTTAAAACCCATAGCCTTAATAACGCACTTATTACCTCGTGGATAGAAAAAAAAGGCATTAAAATCGTGCTTAATACCAAAGGCACAACTTATAAAAATCTCAAAAAAGAGGGCGTTATTGTAGATTCTACCTTAGAAACTTTGTCTAAGCAAATAGCCTTATTGACACAATATCCCTTGCTGCTTAAACGTCCCATTATTACCTATGAAAATGAGCTTATTATCGGCTATGATGAGGCGCGTATTATCGCGCTTGTGCAAAGCTATCAAAATCATAAATTTTAAGAGAAAAAATGAGATATTTTTACCAAAGCTATCTTTTTGTGTGTGCGTTACTCTTTGCTGCCTGTGCCACTGCGCCAAATTCTCTACAAATGATTGAAAGTGAAAATGTAAAGGATTTGCGAATCCTGCCCCAAGATGCACTTATTTATCTCACCAAAGAAGACAAAAAAGCAAGTAAAGAAAGCACAAAAAACATAGAAAAACTTAAAAAAGACTATTTGACAAAATATTTTTCACCTTGGAATGAAAAGCCAAATCGCAACAAAAAGACTATTTTTTGGGTAAAACCCTCACTCCTTAATTCACCCGGCTATGGCGAACATCGACAAAAAAATTCAAAAAAATATACCAAAAAGATTTTAGATTCTATGCAGATAAAATCTTACCCAAGCCTTGCGCAAAAGGCGATTGTTACCACCACTACCGCTGTGCGCGCTGTGCCAACAAATAAGCCAAGATTTAATACCGCCGATGGTTATCCTTTTGATAGATGGCAAAATTCGCTTATTTTTGCTCTTACTCCTGTGCTTATTACACATACAAGCAAAGATAAGGCGTGGGTGCATATCCAATCTGGCTTTGTGTATGGCTGGGTAGAAGCTCAACATATCGCCACGCTCACTGCCGAACAAGTAAAAGAGATAGAATCTTATAAAAACTATGTAACGCCTATTAGAGATGATATTGATATTGTAGATTCTCATAAACATTTTGTTATGCGAGGGCGCATAGGGCAGATTTTTGCCCTCAAGGAGACAAGGGGGAATGAATTTGCACTCATTAATTATGTGAGAATGCCTGATGGTAGCGCAAAAAAAGAGATGATGTATGCACCTAAAAATGCTTTTGCTACTTTTCCTCTTGCACTCAAAGCAGAATCTATCGCAAAGACTATTAATGCAATGCTTGGGCAGAGATATGGTTGGGGTGGGTATTTAGAAAATCGCGATTGCTCGGCTTTTATCCGCGATATTTTTGCTCAATACGCCTTGCATTTACCACGTAATTCCAAAGCACAAGCATTTTATGGTAAGAATCAAATTGATTTAAAACAATTTGATAATAAAGAAAAAGAAGCATTTATTATCGAAAACGCAACGCCTTATCAAACGATTTTGTGGTTAGAGGGTCATATTACACTCTATATTGGCACATACAAAGGAAAAGCTATCATAGCTCATAGTGCGTGGAGTGTAACCACAGGTGAGAAGTATGAGCATATGCTCGGCGGGGTTGTAATTACTACGCTTTATGTGGGAAGTGAGCGCAATAGTACATCTGCCAAATCCCCCTTGCTTATTGATAAGATTCAAGCAATGAGCAATCTCTCCTATCTTGCAGCACGCATAAAAGAAGCAAAATGAAAGCTTTTTTATGTGTATGCTTGTGCATAATAGGTATGTATGCTAAGAATCTATCCTCTACCTCTGCATTGCTCCCAACTAAAATACTTGTGAGTGTATTGCCTCAAAAGGAGATGATTGAATACATTGGTGGCAAATATGTAGAAGTAGAAGTGCTTGTGCCTAGAGGTAAATCACCCGAAATTTATGAGCCAAATATTGCACAAATGAGACATATTGAGGATTCTCGTGTTTTTTTTGGTGTGGGTATGCCCTTTGAATCTGCGTGGCTTAAACGCATTAAGCATATTAATCCCTCACTTGTATATTATAATCTCACAGATGAGATTTTCTTACAATCAAATTCAAACATACAACCACAACCCAAACAACAAGAACACGACCATAATCCGCATATTTGGCTCTCTCCAAAAGCCTCTCTTGCTCAAATTGCATTTATTACACAAAAATTAAGCGAGATTCACAAAGAACAATCATCTTTTTTTGCTCAAAATGCCGCACTTTTAAAGGCTAAGATTGAGGCGATTCAAAAACATACCGCGCGTATTTTTGCCTTAGAAAAATCCCAAAAAAACTTTGTTACTTACCACCCTGCACTTACCTATTGGGGCGCGGAATTTCATCTCAAAGAATTGAGCCTTGAACATAATGGCAAGGAGCTTAAAGGCAGAGAATTAAGCACATTAATGGCAGAAATAAAAAATCAAAAAATACAAGCCATTTTTATTCAACCAGAATTTGCAAAATCACGTGTGGAAATGCTTGCTAGAGAATTAGGACTAAAGATTATTGAACTTGATGTTTTGCGCCAAGATTGGCTTTTATCCTTGCAAGATATAGCCTGTCAAATTGCATTTTCACTCTCACAACCTGAAAGCACAAAATGTGTGCAAGAATATTTTAAGGACAAGTGATGTCTAAACTTATAGAAATTAAAGACTTATCTTTTGCCTATGAAAAACCCAATGTGCTAGAAAATATCTCTTTTTGTGTGAAAGAAAATGATTTTTGGGCAATCATTGGTCCTAATGGCGGGGGCAAAACAACTTTTATAAAGCTTATATTGGGGCTTTTAAAACCTCAAAGTGGGCATATTCATTTTGCGCAAAATATAAGCGTAAAGCATATTGGCTATGTGCCACAGATTACAAGCACAAATATAGATTTTCCCATTTGCGTATATGATGTGATTATAATGGGGTTGCTTCAGCCTAGAATCTATGGCTTTAAACCCCCAAAAAATAAAGAAATAGAGCATTTAATGGAGAAGCTTCATATTGCTCATCTTGCCAAAAAGCCTCTCTATGCCCTATCTGGTGGAGAGCGACAAAAAGTTTTTATCGCTCGAGCCCTTATAAATAAACCTAAGCTCCTTATCCTTGATGAACCAACCGCAAATGTTGATGTCAAAGCACAAGATGAGATTTATCAACTCCTCTCAAAGCTTAATGAAAACCTTGCTATTCTTGTTGTAAGCCACGATCTTTCTGTTACACTTGGCTATGCAAAAGAGGTGCTATATATCAACAAATATGCTTTTATCCATCAAATTCCAAAACTCGAGCTTAATTTAAAAGAGCATATTTGTGAGGTAGATATTCTTAATTTCTTTGCCAAAGCTATGCAGGGGGAGGGGAAATAATGGGTGATTTATTCTCATATCAATTCGTGTGGATAGCACTCATAGTATCATTTTTAGTAAGTATTTGCAGTGGTATTATTGGTTCGATAATTGTAACAAATAAAAGTGTTTTTGTTGCTGGAGGTGTGGCTCATAGCGCATTTGGTGGGGTAGGCTTGGCACTTTTTTGCGGATTTAGCACTATGTTTGGAGCTATGCTTTTTAGTGTGATTATGGCACTCTTTCTTGCCTATGCGTTTTTATATCAAAGACAAAGGCTAGATGCGTATGTAGGGGCGAGTTGGGCTCTTGGTATGGCAATTGGTGTTATTCTTATTGATTTAAGCCCGGGCTACAATAATGATATTTCAAGCTATCTTTTTGGCTCGATTCTTGCCGTGAGCTTTGATGAAATAATTATTATGGCAATTTTTGATGTGATTATCATAGGATTTGTGTTTGCTTATTACTATGAGATTCTAAGTTTATTTTATGATAGTGAGTTTTGTGCGCTTAAGGGTATGAATATCAATCTTTGGACAGCTCTTATTTTTGTGCTTATTGCTGTTGGAGTGGTAATCTCAATGAGTGTTGCGGGGCTTATTTTAGTTCTAGCTATCCTTTCAATCCCTGCATACATAGCCAATCTTTTCTCGCATTCATTACGTTCTATGATGTGCATCTCTTGGCTCATCTCACTCATTTTTATGTGGGGAGGATTTTTTGTTGCCTATTGGTGTAATATCAGCATTGGAGCGTGTATAGTCGTGCTACTCACATTTGCTATGTTTGTGGCTATTCTTATTCATAAATACACAAGGAGGATTGTATGAAAGATTCAGTTATAAAAGAAGAAGAGACGCAAAAAATTGCCAAAAGAGGCGTGAAAATCGCGCTATTTTGCGTTTTTATCACCTTGCTTTTAAGCCTTATTAATATTTACATACTCATTAATCAAATTAGTGCAACTGCGGCAATGAGTAAAGAAATTAAAGTGTTACAAGAAAAACTAGGTATCCAAAGACAGGCTTTAGAAGACTAACATTATGAGCAGTAAAAAATGCGTATTTTAGCTCTTATGCGCGGAATCCCTGCGAGTGGCAAAAGCACTTGGATTAAAAATATGGGATTAAGCGAATACACGCTAAGCGCAGATTCTTTGCGCCTTATGGCAAGCTCTCCTATTCTTTTGCCTCAAATTACCTCTAAAGCTCCTTGCATAGAATCTGCAGATTCTCACACATTAGATTCATATATTACTAGCGGAATCAATCAACAAAATGACAAGCAAGTATGGAAATTCCTTTTTGCCCTCCTTGAAATGCGCTTGAAACAAGGAGATTTTACGATTATTGATGCCACACATACAAGTATAAAAGCCTTGCGCGCTTATGAAGCACTTGCAAACACTTATCGTTATCGCCTCATTGTGATAGATTTTAGCCATATTCCCCTAGAATTAGCCTTGCAGCGCAATGCCAATAGAGGCTATAAATCTGTGCCTAAGCATATTTTAGAATCTATGTATAAAACTCTGCAAGATTCTTTGTTTCAGCCTTTGCCCTCGCGCTATACACTCATTAAAGCCGATGAGATAAGCTCTTTGCAAGAACATTCTATGCTGCATTTTGCTCCACTTAATCTTAATGCCTATACACAAATCCACCATATAGGCGATATTCACGGCTGTTTTGAGACACTTTTGCATTATCTTATTTTGACAAACTCCTTAACATATTCCTTACAAGAAGCTTTGCAACTTTTAGAGCAATCACATTTTGAATCTTCAATATGCGCTTTGTTTCTCAATCCAAAAGCCTATTATATTTTCTTAGGAGATTATATTGATAGAGGCACTCAAAACGCAAAAGTCGTGCAATTTTTATTAGGCATTATGGATTTGCCAAATGTCTGTTTGCTTGAAGGCAATCACGAGCGTTGGCTCTATAAATGGGGAAAAGAAGAGCTAGATATCAATGATTTTAGCACCTTTACGCTCAAAGATTTAGAAAATGGCGGTATAACAAGCAAGGACACTCACAGGCTATATGCTAAGCTGCGTCAGTGCGCGTATTATACTTATGATGAAAAAATCATCTTATGCACGCACGGAGGGCTTCCTACGCTGCCAAATAACCTCTTGCTTGTGGCTACAAAGCAGCTTATTTATGGGAGTGGCGGATATGAAGATATGCAAGAGTGCGCAAAAAGCTTTAACTTAAGCACAGATTCTCACACCTATCAAGTTTTTGGGCATAGAAATAGAGAAAAACTCCCTATGTGCGTATATGAAAGAAATTTTGCACTTGAGGGAGGCGTAGAGTTTGGTGGGGCGTTGCGTGTGGCGATTCTAGCAAAAAGCCCTTTGAACTTCTGTGTGCCAAAGGCTCATACCCACATTGCAAAAACCCCTAAGTTCCTCGAGCAAAGCCCACTTATGGGGGTTATACAGGATAATTTCACACAAATATATATGCAAAACAAACACAATCTCCCCGCCCTCAATGCGCGTAAGGATTCACGCACGACCTTTGCGTTTTTGCAAAAGCTCCGCTCAACTTCACTCATTAAAGAGCGGAAGTTTGGGCAAATTTCAAGCTTTAATTTTACCAAAGAAGCATTTTTTGATAAAAGATGGAATGCCCTTACTTGCAAGGCGCGGGGCTTATTTATCGATACACATCATTTCTGCATTTGCGCAAGGAGCTATGATAAGTTTTTTAACTACAAGGAGCGTGAAGAGACAAGTGAAGAATCTTTAAAAGAGAAATTGGTATATCCTGTAAATGTATTTGTTAAAGAAAATGGTTTTTTGGGGATTATGAGTGCTTGTGAGGGCGGGGAGAGCAAAAGTGCCAAGAGATGCGAGCTGCAGGAGTTTTTTATCACATCAAAAACCGACCCCACGAGCCATTATGCGCTCATCGCGCGTCATATCATTGCAGAATCTCTTAAAACAAAGCAAGATTCTGCAATGCGTATCGCCACACTCCACAAAGAGCTTCAAACACGCAATCTTAGCCTTGTCTTTGAAGTGATACACCCACAAGATGATCCACATATTATCGCTTATGAAAAGCCTCAAGTGATTTTACTTGATGCAATT
>NZ_JAFLSB010000029.1 GCF_022511165.1 Helicobacter sp.
GAATCTAATTTTTAAAAGTTATAGCAATCTCCTTCTTGCCCTTAGGGTGAGGAGGAAATGATATTCGTGTGCATTCTTCTAATGCAGTTTTGATTGAATCATCAAAAGCTATATTGCCAGAGTATTTTACAACTTTATAGCTAAAAATACCATTGTCTGCAATGCGAATATGCACCAAAGCTTGCAATTTTTCTTCAATATTAAATACTTGCCATTGTTCAAACATTATTTTTTCAATTTGCGCATACCATTCATCATACTCTCCATCGCTTTGATTTGTATTTGCACTTATGGTGAGATTGCTTAGAGAATTGAGCTTATTTTGCAGGGATTCTGCGCTTGATTGAAGTTCTTTAAGTTTTTGTTCTTTGCTATTTTGCTCTACTTTTTCGCGATCATCTCCTATGGCTGCATTTTGTGAGGGCAAGTCGCTGTCGATTTTATCAAACATATCTTTGATGCCAGAGCCTGCTAGAGGATTATTGATGGCAGGCTTTGGACTTTTGCTTGGCGTGGGCTTATCATCAAGGATAGCTTCAATGCTAATAGCGTGTAGTGCGAGTGCAGATTCATTAAAGGCAGAGTAATGTGTGGGATTTGAGCGAAAAATGCTAAAAACAAGAGCGATGATGATAAGAAAATAGGCACAAAAAGAAATGATACCGCTAGTGATAAATAAAAGAGTATTATTCATTTTAGCTACTAGTGATAAGAGATACTTTAAGAAAACCAGCTTCTTTGGCGGTTTTAAGAATATAAATTACATCTTCATATTTGAGATTCTTATCTGCGCGTATAAATACATTAATGTCTTTATCAAAGTTTTTGCTAAAAAGCACAAAGCTATCTGCAAAATTTTTAAATTCATATACATTATCGCGGATATAAATTTTTCTATCCGCACTCACACGAATTTCAAGCATAGAATCTTGAGCTGCTTTTTTTGATTTTGAGCCTTTAGGGAGCGTGATGTCTTCTTGATAGGTAAGAGTAGGTGTGCTTACCATAAGGATTGCCAAAAGCACGAGCATAATATCCACAAGTGGCGTGATATTTAGCTCGGGCTTTTCTTCCCAGTCAAATTCATCATTGTGCATCATATCTACTTATTTGAAAGTGTGAGATCAATTTGCATTTGAATATAGGTAATAACCTGATAGGCTTTGCGCTTAAGAAGTAGAGCAAATGAATAAGCGGGGATTGCCACGAGAATTCCCGCTGCGGTAGCCACAAGAGCTTTTGATATAACGGGGGCTATCACATCAAAAGAAACATTTCCTCCACCAAGCACACTGAAAGTTTCTAGAATCTCAACTACCGTGCCAAATAGCCCTATAAAAGGAGCTGTGGAGGCAATAATATTTAAAAAAACAAGAGAAGAGGTGGCTTTTTGTGTAGCTTTAAGCTTCCAGACTTGCAAAATCTCTCGTGAAATATGCCCATCACTTTTTTCAAGCAAGGCGGCGATAAAAGTATTTTTTGGTATCACCATATTTTTGGTGAGAAGCATATCAAGGTGGTATTTTTCTGTTGCTAACCAATCACTAAAGGTAAAACTTTTGTAGATATAAATCCAAAGAGTGATGAGAAAATATAATGAAAGCCATAAAAGCACAATAATGGTTGTTATTGTGCTTTCTGCAAAGAAAGTTCTAAAAGTATCCATATGTTAGATTCTACTCTTGACAATATTCTCAACGCGAGAGACCACCATACCAATGAGTGTGCGGTCGTTTGATGCTCCTTCCAAAAGTGCCTTAGTATCTTCAATGGCAGATGAGATTTTAGATTCTGTATTACCGGTAATAGCGACTGCATTATCAGCGATGATTTTTACATCTGTCTTTGAGCCACTTTGAGAAACTTGTGCGTGTCCCCAATTAATCGCTATGAATCCCTTATCTCCATCTAGGCTTTCAAATTCAATAATGCCAAGCTTAAGGAGCGAGAGGAGATCGCAGTGTCCGGGAAAGACACCAAACTCCCCCTCACTACCGGGTACAATGACATATTTTACTTCGCCATTAAAGATGCTTCCATACGGAATTGCGATACTTAGTGTGATTTTTTCCATTGTTTCCCCTATGCACTTTTAAGTTTTTGTGCTTTCTCTAATGCCTCTTGAATATTGCCTACCATATAGAAAGCATTTTCAGGAATATTGTCGTATTTGCCCTCTAAGATACCCTTAAAGCCTTCAAGTGTTTCTTCAAGCGTTACATATTTGCCGGGGCTTCCTGTGAATATCTCTGCCACAAAAAATGGTTGAGAGAGGAATTTTTCAATTTTTCTTGCTCTACCCACAATTTGCTTATCTTCTTCAGAAAGCTCGTCCATTCCTAAAATTGCAATAATATCTTGCAAGTCCTTGTATTTTTGAAGCACTTGTTGGATACCTGTGGCGACTTTATGATGCTCTTCGCCTACAATTTGAGGATCAAGAATTCTTGATGTTGAACCCAATGGATCAACCGCAGGATAGATTCCTTTTTCGGCAATCTTTCTTTCAAGCACGGTTGTCGCATCAAGGTGAGCAAACACAGATGCAGGAGCAGGGTCAGTCAAGTCATCTGCTGGCACATACACAGCTTGAACAGAAGTAATTGAGCCTTTTTTGGTTGAGGTAATACGTTCTTGGAGTTTGCCCATTTCTCCAGCAAGTGTAGGCTGATACCCCACCGCTGATGGAATGCGCCCAAGAAGTGCTGACATTTCAGAACCTGATTGAGCATAGCGGAAGATATTATCAATAAACATAAGCACATCAAGTCCTTTTTCATCACGGAAATATTCTGCCATTGTAAGTCCTGTAAAAGCAATGCGGTTTCTTGCACCCGGTGGCTCATTCATTTGCCCATAGCAAAGGGCAACTTTATCCAAAACCCCACCTTCTTTCATTTCGTTATAGAGGTCATTTCCCTCTCTTGTGCGCTCACCCACACCTGCAAACACAGAATATCCACTATGCTTGTAAGCAACATTATGAATAAGTTCCATAATCACGACGGTTTTACCCACACCTGCACCACCAAATAGTCCAACCTTACCACCTTTTGAATAAGGCGCAATCAAATCAATAACTTTGATTCCTGTTTCAAACATTTCTGTTCGGGTGCTTTGCTGCTCAAAAGTGGGTGCTTCCCGGTGAATCTCCCATTTTAAATCGCTATTAAGAGGCTCGCCACCATCGATAATATCACCTGTAACATTAAAGATTCTACCAAGCACAGCTTCGCCCACAGGTACTTCAATCATCTTACCACGAGCTTTAACTTCTTGCCCACGAGTAAGCCCCTCTGTCATATCCATAGCAATTGTGCGCACACGATTATCTCCAAGATGCGCTGCCACTTCTAACACAAGCTTATGTTGTTTGCCTTCGATTGTAAAAGCAACATCAATAGCTTCATTAATCATTGGTAGATAAGAACTAAACTCAACATCTACCACTGGACCCATCACTTGAGTAATTTTACCTTGCATTCATTCTCCTTTGTAAGTTTATTTAATCGCTTCGACACCGGCATTAATCTCAACAAGCTCTGTTGTGATTGCTTCTTGTCGTGCTTTGTTAAGAGCAATTGTGAGGCTTCTCACTAAATCTCCCGCATTATTTGTGGCTGCATCCATCGCTTGGATTCTTGCACTATGTTCTGCTGCTAGTGAATCTACAAGTGCGTAATACATATTGTATTGGATATATTTTCTTGCAAGCTCATCAAGCACCCGATCTTCTTCATCTTCTGGCTCAATATTAAGCGTAGAGACTTGCTCTAGCTCATTAATATTGATAGTGAGTGGCAAAACAGCTTGTGCTTCAAGCTCTTGGGAAATCATATTTTTGAAACCATTATGTACAATTACCACTTCATCTGTTGCACCATTTAAAAAATCATCGACTACATTATCAATAAATGCTACAGCCTTATCAAAAGCCGGCATAGAGCTTAAGCCCACAGCCTTATCAAGCACCTCTATGCCATTGAAAGCAAAATAAGAAATGCCTTTCTTGCCAATACCTCTTAAACGCACTTTAATGCCTTGTTGCTTATAAGATTCCATAAGTCGCACCACTTCTTTAATTGTGGTTGTATTAAAGCCTCCACACAAGCCTTTGTCAGCTGTGATAAAGATAATATCAAGCTTTTTAATTTCGCGATCTTTTGATCTTGCAAAATAAGGGCTATTAATGCTATCAAGCCCTCGCAAACGAACTCTTGCTACAATATCATTAAACATCGCATTAAGCTGCTTGGCATAGACTTTAGAACGTCTTGCTAACTCTTCGGCTTTTTTGAGCTTGGAGCTAGAAACAAGCTTCATTGCTTTTGTCGTCTTTTGTGTGTTTTTGACACTTGTTATTTTTTTTCTTATTTCTTTAAGGTTGCCTCCCATACCAGCTCCTTTATTGTGCTCCAAAGCTTATTTTAAATTCTTCAAGAGCTTTGTTTAGCTCGGCTTCAATATCCTTATCAAGTGCCTTTTTTGTGCTAATATCTTCTAAGATTTTAGGGTATTTAGCTTCAAGGAATGGATAAAGCTCAGCTTCAAATGTAACCACCTTATTAGCAGGAATATCATCAAGTAAACCGTGTGCGCCTGCATAGATGATAATCACTTGCTTTTCAATAGCAAGAGGTGAATATGGAGGTTGTTTAAGAATCTCCACCATTCTTTGTCCTCTCTCAAGCTGCTTGCGGCTTGTCTCATCAAGGTCTGAAGCAAATTGTGAGAATGCTTGAAGCTCTCTGTATTGAGCCAAATCAAGTCGTAATGTTCCTGCTACTTGCTTTGTAGCTTTAATTTGTGCTGCACCGCCCACGCGTGAAACAGATAAGCCCACATTAATAGCAGGGCGGATACCAGAGTTGAATAAGTCGGTTTCAAGGAAAATTTGACCATCAGTAATAGAAATCACATTTGTTGGAATATATGCTGCCACGTCTCCCGCTTGCGTTTCAATAATAGGCAATGCAGTAAGAGAACCTGCACCTAGTTCATCGCTAAGTTTTGCTGCCCTTTCTAGAAGTCTAGAGTGGAGATAGAAAACATCACCGGGGAAAGCCTCGCGTCCGGGCGGACGTCTTAAGATAAGAGACATTTCACGATATGCCACAGCGTGTTTGCTCAAGTCATCATAAATAATAAGTGCGTGTCGCGCATTATCTCTAAAATATTCACCGATTGTAACACCTGTGTAAGGAGCGAGGAATTGCATTGCTGCAGAGAATGATGCAGGGGCATTTACAACAACTGTGTATCCCATTGCACCGTGTTCTTCAAGTTTTCGCACAACTTGAGCAACGGTAGATTCTTTTTGTCCTACGGCAACATAGATACATATAACATCTTGCCCTTTTTGGTTGATAATAGTATCCACAGCAACGGTTGTTTTACCTGTTTGTCTATCGCCGATAATAAGTTCTCTTTGCCCTCTGCCGATTGGCACGAGCGCATCAATTGCTTTAAGACCTGTTTGAAGTGGCTGATGTACAGATTTACGCGCCATAATACCGGGAGCTTTTTCCTCAACGAAGCGATATTCACTCGCCTCAATTGCGCCCTTACCATCAAGTGGCTCACCTAATGTATTAATAACGCGTCCTACAACTGCATCACCCACAGGCACTTTCATAAGTTTTTTGAGACGTTTGACAGAAGTCCCCTCTTTAATGGTGCGCCCAGAACCAAGCACCACGATACCCACGCTGCTTTCTTCAAGGTTAAAAGCAATACCGGTATCACCTGTGTCAAACTCCACCATTTCGTAATACATAACATTATTGAGCCCATACACTTTTGCCACGCCATCGGCATAGGAAATTACCTTACCGGTTTCGCTAATATCAATATTGATATTAAAGCTATCAATACGTTCTTTGATGATTGAGCTAATTTCTTCTGATTTGATCTTTGTTGTCACTTGCCTCTCCTTGTGTTAAATTAAAGTGCTTTGAGAATGTGATGTTTTAAATCACTACTGAAACGTTCTTTAGAAAAAGATACCTCGATACCTAAATCCTCAACGCTTAACTTGATGCCTTCTGCCCCGCTCAACTCCTGCTTAATGCTAAGCTTGACACCAAGCTTTTTAGCCAAAGCAGTTTGAATCTTCTCTAGAGTGGCGTTATCAAGCTCCTCTTTACTCGTGAGTGTGGCAG
The DNA here is from genome assembly GCF_022511165.1 of Helicobacter sp. Lineage (GTDB taxonomy): Bacteria > Campylobacterota > Campylobacteria > Campylobacterales > Helicobacteraceae > Helicobacter_C. Next base: position 6,162 of record NZ_JAFLSB010000029.1, read on the forward strand.
CGTATTCTTTTTTTCGAGCAAGCAGACGTTTTTCAAGCTCACTACTGATATAGGGGATAAGTAAGATTCTGTCTGCTTCTGCTAAGAGACGAAAGAAATTTTCAAATTTTGCATCAACTTTACCTATTTTGCTCACACTTTCTAACAAAAATTGTTCTTTTTGTGTCTTGCTTAGAAAGGGTGAGGCAATGAGATCTGCATTTTTCTTCTCTTTGAGGGCGAGAGAAAATCCTTTGAGGATATGAAGTGCCTCATCTAAATCATTGACAGAATCCATAAGGGCTTGTGTGTATTTTTTTGCAATAATATGAAGCATTATGAAATCCTTTTGGTAATGATATTGACATATTCTTCTTTATTAAGACGAATATCATCGCTTTTAATAAGCTCATCAAGAAGTTTATTGACACTCTCTTGCACCACTTTTCTTTGCTCAAACTCGATATTTGCTTCTAAAGCGTATTTGAGAGCTTCCATATCTCTCCCAATTTGGTCATTGTATTTTTGCTCGATTAAATATGCCTCTTGTTTAGCAGCATTGATGATAGATTTACTTCTTTCTTTGCTTTCTTCCAAACGCTTTTGTGCGGATTCTTTTGCTTGTTTAGCTTTATCGAGACTATCTTGTGCTTCTTGGAGACGAGCAGCAATCGCCTTTTTTCTATTTGTAAAAATACCCTTAATAGAATCAAAAGCAAAATACCACAAAATTGCTACGAAAATCACAAAGTTAATAACGCGTTGCACAAAGTCGCTTTGCTCAATACCTGCAGATGCAAGAAGAAGAGAAGGGAAAGCTACAAGGAGTGCTATATATAGAATCTTTTTCATTATATCCCCCTAAATCTGTTTAAGCTTTGCATTGAGTGCTGTCTTAAAGATTGGAAGTTGCTCAAGTAGTTCTGCATAAAGTTGTGACTTTTGCTCTTCAAGCTCTTGTTTAGCTGATGCAAGCTTACTATCATTTTCAGCTTTTTTTGCGCTAATCTTTTCTTCATATGCTACTTTTGCCTCTTTTGTTGCGCTTTCTAGAATCTGTGCTGCTTCTTTACGCGCAGAAGCAAGAGTTTGTGCTATCTCTTGTTCAATTTTTTCAATATCATCTTTATAACTTTGTGTATCTGAAGTTTCTTGCTCAATAAAGCTTTCCCTATGGTCGATAAAAGCGAACATAGGCTTAAAGAGCCATTGATTGAGTAGATAGATGAGAAGCATAAAGGTAATAAAAACGAGTAGCATAAGATAGGGGTTGAGAGTGATGCTCATTTTTTCTCCTTTGTGAAAATCTACGAAAACTTGATATATTCTAACAAGTTAAGATATATTAAACCTTAAAGCACGCGTTATTTTGATATTTTTTTTATCAAGGTAGCAATTTCTGCATCATTTTGGAAACAAAGCGTGATTTTTGATGTATTTATTTGGCTTTGTATGCCTAATGATTGAAATTCCTCTGCAAGCGTGCGAAGAAGCTTATTGTCAAGGTTTGGCATAAAATCCTTAGAAGTTTTTTTCTTGCTATCGTGCTTGTCTTTCATTTTTTTAATTAATATTTCAGTATCTCGCACACTTAGTTTCTGCCCGATAATAGAATCTGCCACGAGTTTTTGCTCATTCTCACTTAATGTAACAAGCATTTTAGCGTGTCCTTGCGAAATTTTATCTTCACTCAATAACTGCTTCACTTCATCGCTTAGTTGTAAAAGACGCAAGGTATTGGTAATTTGTGTGCGTGATTTGTTGATGCGTTTTGAGAGTTCTTCGTGCGTAATGCCATACTCCTCAAGCAATTCCTGATAGGAGAGAGCTAACTCAATCGCATTTAACTCCTCGCGTTGGATATTTTCAATAAGTGCAAGCTCACGCAGACGCTTGAGGTCAATATCAGCCACAATGGCTTTAATATTGCTTAATCCTGCAAGCTTTGAAGCGCGAAGCCTACGTTCCCCGGCGATTAAAACATAATCTCCATCACCATTATCATATACGACAACAGGCTGCAACAAGCCGTGTTCGATAATAGATTCTGAAAGTTCTTTAAGCGCTTGAGCATTAAAAGTTTTTCTTGGTTGATAGGGATTTGGCTTAATAATATCAATATCAAGCTCAAGCACGAGCGCAGAATTATCACTTAGGCTTTGTTCATACGCTTCAGCTGTTTCTGAAAGTATTGCGCCTAGCCCCCTACCCATTGCCAACTTTTTCTTTTTTGCCATTTACTCTATGCTCCCTGCAAGATTGCACGTGCAAGATTCTCATACGCTATGCTCCCATTAGAGCGACTATCATAGAGCATTATGGGCTTTCCAAAGCTTGGAGATTCTGCGAGTTTTACACTTCGTGGGACAATGATAAAATCATCTTCATATTTAAAAAGTTCCTTACTAAAATGCTCTTTAAGTTCATCAAATACTTGCCTTGAGAGATTGTGCTGCCCAGAATACATCGTAGGCAAGAATCCTTTGATGTTTAATCGTGGATTAATCGTGTCCTTAAGGAGTTTAATGGTATTAAGGAGTTGCGCTAACCCCTCAAGTGCAAAAAATTCGCATTGTATAGGCACAATCACATAATCAGCAGCAGCAAGGGCATTCACGGTAAGTGAGCCAAGAGCAGGAGGAGAATCTATTACAATATAGTCATATTCTCCCTTTACTTCTTCTATTTTTTTGCTCAAAAGGAGTTCGCGTCCTTTGGCATTATTTTTATTATAAAATTCCTTTTCAATACCCGCTAATCCAATGTTTGAGGGTGCAAGATCAAGATTTGGAATATCGGTTTTGAGTATAATTTGAGAAAGCTTTTTTGAGCCTGTAAGCACGTGATACATATCAGCTTCTATTTTATTGCGGCGGATACCAAAACTTGTGGTTGCATTTGCTTGAGGATCATAGTCAATCACAAGCACTCGTTTATTTACAGAGGCTAAAGAAGCTGCAAGATTTACAGCTGTTGTTGTTTTGCCCACTCCACCTTTTTGGTTAGCTATAGCTATGATTTCACACATAATTTCTCCTTATCGTAAGCTATAAATTCTCTCTCCATTTACATTTAAAGAGCCGTCCTCATTGAGAACAGCATCTTTTAAGTAAATCCGTTTTTGCTCGAGATGAAAAAAAAAGGAATCATTTTTGTGAAATTCTAACTTATAAATACTAAAAATCTGCTTCCACGATATAAATTTTTTGAAGCTTTCAAAAAAATCCACTAAAAAGCGCGCAGGCTCGATATTTGCGCTTACAGATTCTTCTAATGTAGCGTATTGTGGCTGATAGGAAGAGGTAAGGGGAGAGTAGAGATTGATACCTATCCCACATATAAGGCTATTATGCACTTTTTGGACAAGAATCCCACCGATTTTCTCCCCTTGTATATATAAATCGTTGGGGTATTTGAGCCACACCTGTGAGCCAAGTGAGCCAAGAAACTCGCGCATTATTACACCAAAAAAAATTGAGCTTGATTCTATTTTTAAATCTTGTGGTAGGTTTTCTAAGGGTAGGGCAAAGGAAAAGAGCATTGCTTTTGGCACACTCTCCCATTGATTTCCCCTGCTTCCTATGGCATTGCTTTGTGTTTTTGCGTGAATACAAAAAGGTGCATTTAAAGTATAAGTTTTAATAGCATCTGTGGCATAAATTTGCGTAGAAGGCAATGTATCAAAATGATACACACGTGATTGGAGCAGAGCAATAAAGTTAGGATTAAATCCTGTTGTGTTAGATTCTAACATAGCACATCGCCTTTTTTAAGATGCTTGCCCCGCACATATATTGTTGCTTCAAGCTTATTTTTTCCCTCTTGTTGCAATGCACCAATGCGTAGAGTTCCCTGCCCACAGCCAATAATAATCCCTTGGGCTTCAATCTCAAGAATCTCCCCCGCATTGTACGTATTACAAGATTCTATAAGTAATACATCAAAGAGTTTGAGTATGTAGCCTTTTGGGCTGTGGATAAAGATATGAGGCCATTCACAATAGGCTAAATACTTTCTATATACATCTTGTGCAGAATCTAAATTCACTTCCCCATCAGTTTTTTTGACTTTTTTACAATAGCTTGCGTTGGCATCAATTTGTTTTAAAGGGACAATTTCATCTAAATGTGTTAGCACATAGAGCGCGAGTTTTGCTCCAATGCGAGAGAGTTGCAAAGAAAGTTCAGTAATATTTTGCTGCGTATTTTGCAGATAAGATATTCCTAAAATTTCTCCCTTATCAAGCTCCTCATTCATTTTCATTGCACTGATACCAAAATATGGACTTTGAGAGAGAATCATCTGTTGCAAGGGACTCGCACCACGCCAAGAAGGTAAAATAGAAGCGTGGATATTCACACAAGGGGCAATATCTAAAAATGCTTGAGGCAAAATCTTCCCATAAGCAACCACAAGTATCACATCAGGCTTTAGGGCTTGAATGTGGGCGATAAAGGATTCTTCAATCTTGTGTGGCTGCAGAATATCTATGCCCATTGGGGCAAGTTTTGTTTTTGTATGAGGAGGTTTTAGCTCTTTGCTGCGTCCAAATGGCTTATCGGGTTGAGCAATAAGGCAAGCAATCTCAAATTGCCCACTTTCGATGATAGGCATAAAAATAGCTGATGCAAATGCAGGTGTCCCAGCAAGGATAAGTGTCATATAAGAGCCTCTATGCCTTGAGAATCTAAAGGGCAAAAAAGTGTGCCAGAAGTGTGTGATTTATGCAAAAGAAAATCTCTAAGCACATTGAGCTTGCGTCCGTGGCTTAAAAACATCATACATTGATGTTGGAGCAAAAAATCTGCTGCCATAAGTTTAGTAACAATCCCTCCTGTGGCAAAATTTCCGTGTGGGCTGTGAATTTGCTCCAGTGCGTGAGGAGGAATAGAATGCATTTTTGTAAGAATCTTTGCATCGGCGTGATGATGAGGATTCTTATCAAAATAACCATCAATATCACTTAAAATCACAAGGAGCTTCGCGCCAAAATAATGCGCCACATACGCACCTAGCCTATCATTATCTCCAAATACAATTTCATCTGTGGCGATAGTATCATTTTCATTAATAATAGGAAGCACATTATGGGCTAAAAGCGTATCAATCGTGTTTTTTGCATAATCTGTGTGTCTGCGTGAATCAAAATCGCGCCATACAAGTAAAACTTGCGCAATAACAATATCATATTGAGTAAAGGCATTACGATAAGATTCCATAAGCAAGGGTTGTCCAATGCTTGCTAGAGCTTGTTTATTTTGCAATACGCTTCTATCAATATGGAGGGCAGTATGTCCACTTGCTACCGCTCCAGAGCTTACTAGAATCACATCATATTTGACTTTTAGCTCACTAATAATTTCCGCAAGTGCTTGAATCTGCGCTTTGTCGATTATTTTTCCATTGCAGAGATTTGAACTGCCAACTTTTAGAACAATACGTGGTTTTTGCATTTAAAGAATCCTTTATTTACGCATATTTGCGCTAAGATATTTTAGTTTTACTTAATTTACGCAGATTTAAAAAAGCGCATTATATTCTTGTAACACTCTTAACTCGCTTAAAAACTGCAAGCCTTTTATTTGAGGGGGGCTTTAGAATAAGAGACAAAGCACAAAAACTAGAATCTAAAAAATATTAAAGCTTTAGCATTTACATTTTTATCTTGCAAAACTTCCTATCTTACCTTAATTGATTTGACTACCAATGGAAAAGAATCTAGATTCTAAAAATAGATTCTCAAAACTCCAAAAAAATCTATCCTAAGATTCCTAGAATCTCCTTGTAATATAAGGTATATCCTTATATTACAATAAAATCAATGATACACGCAGTGTAATACCTTAGAAGCGTTGTAGGGGTGAGGGATTTTTAAGGGGGAGGGAGCGACTTCGCAATTTAAGCCCCTCCCCCTTATAGAAAGAATCTAGTAAAATAAGCTTAGAATCTAGAATCTCTTTTGTTTTGATTATAGATTCTTTGTTTTTCTTTCTTTTTAAATTTCTCGCCGCGTCTGTTGATGGTAAAATTGATGAAGGTAAAGGTGGGAGTGCCTCCCTGATTACTAAAGAAACTTTGTTTTGAAGTTTAGAATCTAAGCTTATGTTTTTTAGATTCTAAGAATTTCTTTTTGAATCTTTATGTTTTAGAATCTTCAAATCAAAATCTACTCTAAGATACTTTTATAGGGGTATTTTCTAAGAATCTTTAGGCACAAAACACCACAGCGATAGCAAATCCGCCATCGTGGCTAATGCTAAGCGAAATATGATTGAGGGCAAAATATTTCATTTTTTCATCACTCAAACACAAAAGGGGAGCATTTTTATCATTTTTGCTAAGATGTATATCTAAGAATCCTAGCTCCCTGCTAATACCCACACCCAATGCCTTTGAACACGCTTCTTTTGCTGCCCAAAACCCGGCTATGCGTGTGATATTCACATCTTGCGCATTAAATGCTTCAAATGTGGAAGAGCTTTTCATACAGAGTGCGATTTCCTCCTCACACAAAAACCGCCTTAATCCCTTTATGCCAAATCTCTCCACAAAATTGCGCATACGCGCGATACTCACAATATCAATGCCTATCAATCTAGCTCACTACAAACTCAACAAAGAATATATCACTCACTTGCCCATCAATAAGGTATTCATTAATGCGTTTGACAATCTCATCTTTAACACGATTTTTTCCCTTTGTAGATGACACATCTTCAAGAGATTTAGAAGAGAGAATCTCAATAATCGTATCTTTAACCAAGGGTAATTTTTTATCAAGCTCGGCTTGTGTAGCTTTTGCTTTTGCCTCATCTTTATCAAGCTCAAGTTGCACACTTGTCTTAAGATATCTCTTGCCTGTTTGTGTCATTAGATTAACCGTGAAGTCAATTGGACCTTCTGCAGGATAGATAAGACCGGGTGCAAACTTATCAGTGCTACGCACAGAGACGGTATTACCCACGATAATCTTAGATGCTTGTTGTGATGCTTGGGGAGATTGAGTTTGCACTTGCTGTGGAGCTTCTTGCTCGTGCTTTTCCTCTTCATCGTGTCCGCCCATCATCATCATTGCCACCACGATACCCACCAAGAGTAAAAGCACTACAACAATACCAATAACAACAAATAAGATTGCTTTGCTTTTTTTCTCTCCGCCACTTTCTGCTGCTGCTTGTTTTTCTTCTGTTTCTGCCATTTTAATCCTTTAGTCTATAATAAGTCAGTGTGCTTTTACCAAACTGACGCGTTTTGAGTTGTCTATATCTCCCAATGGTAAGAGGCATATTATACTCACTCCAATGCTCAAAAGCAACTAAAGTGATATTATTTTCACTCCCTTTGCTAAAATTGCGTATTTTTGTGATAAGTCGCTCATAAATATCAGCTTGACCTGCTCGTATGCAAAAAGGTGGATCAAGATATAAAATCACTCGAGAATCTTGGACAATAAAACTCTGCAAGTGTTGAGAAAAAAAATCGGCATTCACACTATAAAATTGTAGTTTTGGCTCTCTTTTATGCACGAGGGCGAGATTGCGCTCTAAAATCCTATAAGCTTTCGTGTCAATCTCATAAAAGATTGCTTTGTGCGCCCCACGCGAGAGAGCTTCAATGCCCATTGAGCCGCAGCCACCAAAGGCTTCAATAAACACACTCCCTACTACCTCCGCCCCCAAAGTATCAAAAAACGACCCGCGCACGATAGATTTTGTAGGGCGCGTATTTTTATCAGGATTAAAGATGAGCTGAAGATGCTTGAGTTTCCCTGCTTGGATAGAAAAATGCGCCATTTATGAGTTTAGCTTGTTTTATTGTGTCTTAAGCAAAGCAATAATTTTTTGGGCAAGTTCTTTTGTATGCTCCTCACAGAGTGCATAAATGCGAGATTCTAAATCATCTCCTTTATGTGCATATACAGGTGGCTGCATAGGAGGAGAAAAAGGCTCAAATTGTGGGGCTTGATTTAAAGATTCTGCTTTTTTGGAGCTGTATTGAATCTTCTCATAAAACGCACGCAAATCTTCACTTAGACTCTGTGCATTAAAAGGCTTTTTGATATGCGAATAGGCTTCATCAATAACAAGGCATAAGGGCTTATTGCTTTGTTTTTTTTCATCATCAGTAATCACAAAATCACATTCTTCTTCACTCACAAGCATATTTTTCAAAAAAAACTCAAGGCTACTTTGCACCAATGGCGACTGACACGATAAAGCAATTTTCATCTCACACTCCTTATTTTCTCCTAAAGATTATAACGCATTGCCTATATTATACTCAAAGGATCAATATCAACCTCATATTTGCCATATAATTGCTCATTTGCCCCCAAAGTATGCAGCAACATCAAGAGGGCTCGAGTAGAATGCGAACGTAGCAAAAGCACAAAGCGATATTTACCATAAAGTCGCCCAAGCAATGCTCTACTCTCCCCCACAATCTCCACTTCTTTATGCGCACTCAAAATCTGTGTTAAAAATTCTCGCACTTGCGCAAGATATAAAAGGGCTTTTTCCTCGCTTTTATGCGCAAAACTTAAAGTTGCAAGTCTTTGATAGGGTGGGTAGATTCTTGGTCTTGTTTGCAATTCATACACCAAAAAATCCTCATAATCATTTAAAAATTCTCGTAAAAATGCGCCATTAGCACTTTGTATATACACTTGTCCATCATATTTGCGCCCACTGCGCCCCGCAATTTGATAAAGTAAGCTTACCGCCCGCTCATTACAACGATAATCACTACTTTTTAATATATAATCAAGCCCTAAGACTATGGCAAGATTCATACAATGATAATCGTGCCCCTTGCTTAACATTTGTGTGCCTACAAGCACATCAATCTCCCCTGCATTAAAAGATTGCAATGTATTTTTAAGCTTTTTATGTGTGGTAATATGATCCCTATCAAAGAGTGCAATTTTAGCCTGTGGCAAGGCAAGGCTTAATATTTCTGCAACTTGAGCTGTGCCTATGCGATGAGAATGCAGGGCATCTTCGTGGCATTTAGGGCAAGATGTGGGAATAGGCTTAGAAAAATGGCAATAATGGCATATAAGTGCGTTTTTATCAAGGTGCAAGGACATATTTACCGAGCAAAAATCACATTCACAGCCACTCCCACACGCACTACATACAAGCATCTTATAGTGAGCGCGAGTAGGTAAAAAAATAATAGCTTGTTGCTTATTTTGAAGTGCTTGAGTAAGCTTTGTGAGCAAAAATTCACTCAAGCCATAATGGGATTCTTGCGAATCAAAGGTATTTTGCATATTCTCTTGTGGTGGAGGCAAAATCTCAATATGTTTATGCGACATAAAATACTGCCCCTTAAGGCGATAGAGGCTTTTTTGCTTTTTAGCGTGATAATAGCTTACCACACTTGGAGTTGCCGAGCCCAAAACGACTTTCACATCTGTTTTATTCCCCAAATAAAGTGCAAGATCGCGGGCATTATAACGTGGAGTATTTTGGGATTTATACGCATCATCGTGTTCCTCATCAACAATGATTAAACCTAAGTGCTGAAGTGGCAAAAAGAGCGCGCTTCTTGCGCCTGCTATAATGCGAATGCGCCCCTCGCTCAAACCATTAAGAATCTGTCCTTTTGTTTTTTGGCTAATTTTAGAGTGCCAAATCCCCACCTTATCGCCAAAAACTGCTTGAAGGCGAGATTCTATTTGGGGGGTAAGGGCGATTTCAGGCATAAGAAAAAGGGCATTTTGAGAAAGAGAGAGGGTGTGAGCAATAAGATGGATATAAATCTCTGTCTTACCACTGCCTGTATCGCCAAAAAGCAGGGGATTCTTGTGATTAAGACAAAAGTTAAAGGCTGTATTTTGAGCCTTGCTTAGCTCATTTTTTGGCTTTATATGAAGAGGTTGCAAGGAGAGAAGAGGTTGCTTTTGTGGGAGGAAAAGCCCATAAGCAGCCCCTAATCCCACACAATAATACTGCGCGATAAAAGAGGCTAAAAGATGCTGATAAGAGAGAAAAAAATCACTACTTTTATGAGCCATTTTGCATTCAAATGAGGGTTGTTTGAGGGTACCTAACACCACCCCCTTATATATTTTCTTTCTTAAAGGAATCTCACAAATTTCGCCCTTAGCGCATTCTTGCTCACACGCATAAGTTAAGGGCGGACTTTTGAGGCTAAGCGGAGCGATGAGATAATACAATGCAAAATCTCATCTCTTTAAAGTGGGTGAATCTGCACATTTGTATGTGTAAGAGGCACATCAATATGCTCAAGGCTTTGATAAAGATTCTCTAAAGATTGGCAAGTGAGTGCGTATTCTTGGGCTTTAGTGATATAGAGTTTAAGGAGCGTGAGTGGCTCAACTTCACTTGCAAAAACTGCCTTAAGCTCCTCTTTGACATCATTATGCAAGGATTTTAAAGAAATAGAATAATATTTACCATTGAGAGCAATTTCTAGGTTTTCTTCTCCCATTATTTCAAGCCCTCATCGATTTTAGCAAATAAGCTTTCAAAGCTTTTATCCTTTGAAGCAAGCTCTTCATAAAGATTTGAAATTTGGGTATCTTTTGCTTCATTTTGCGCTTTAAGTGAGGAAATCTCAAGCTGCAAGGATTCTATTTCATCTTTTTGATGAGCAATCTTTGCAAGCATTTCTTCGATTTTTTGAGAAAGCCGCTCCATCACACTATTCATCTTGCAATCCTTTAGTGAAAATAAAGTATAATCTTAACACAAATAATACAAATAGGAAAAAAGGAGTGGGCTAAAATGTCAAATTTTATTCTTGATTCTCAATATGCCCCTGCAGGAGATCAACCCCAAGCGATTGAAAACATTACGCATTTTATTCAAAATGGCGCACAATATAGCACACTCGTTGGTGTTACAGGGAGTGGCAAAACCTACACTATGGCAAATATTATTGCTCGATTAAATATCCCCACACTCATTATGACACATAATAAAACCCTTGCAGCACAGCTTTATAGCGAGTTTAAAGGATTTTTCCCTAAAAATCACGTAGAATACTTCATTTCACATTTTGATTACTATCAACCTGAAGCCTATATCCCCCGCCGAGATTTATTTATCGAAAAAGATTCAAGCATTAATGAAGATTTAGAGCGATTAAGATTATCAGCCACAACCTCACTTTTAGCCTATGATGATGTGATTGTTATAGCAAGTGTTTCAGCAAACTATGGTTTAGGCAATCCTGCAGAATATCTCACGATGATAGAAAAGCTTGAAATTGGGGCGCAATATAGCCAAAAAGCTTTGCTTTTAAAACTCGTAGATATGGGCTATACGCGCAATGATAGCATTTTTGAACGCGGAGCTTTTCGTGTCAATGGCGAGGTGATTGATATTTTTCCTGCTTATAATGAAAATGAATTTATTCGCATTGAGTTTTTTGGCGATGAAATTGAACGTATTAGCGTGTTTGACGCATTAGAGCGCACACATATTACCAATTTGGAATCTTTTGTCCTCTATGCAGCAAATCAATTTATCGTCAGTGCGCAAAGATTGCAAGAAGCATTACAAAATATAGAATCTGAATTACAAATACGCCTAAGTGAGTTTGAAAGTGCAGATAAACAAGTGGAATATCAACGCCTCAAAGGACGCACAGAATTTGACTTAGAGATGATACGAGAATCTGGCATTTGCAAGGGGATTGAAAACTACGCACGACATCTTACAGGCAAAGCCCCGGGTGAAACGCCCTACTCGCTTTTAGATTATTTTGAGCAGAAAAAAAAGCCTTATTTGATTATTGTTGATGAATCCCACGTGAGTTTGCCACAATTTGGCGGTATGTATGCTGGAGATAGAAGCCGTAAAGAAGTGCTTGTAGAATATGGTTTTCGTTTGCCAAGTGCGCTTGATAATCGCCCCTTGCGCTTTGATGAGTTTATCACTAAAGCCCCACATTTTCTCTTTGTCTCTGCTACTCCCGCCCAACTTGAGCTTGATTTAAGCAAAGAGTGCGTGAGTGAGCAGATTATCCGCCCCACCGGCTTACTTGATCCACTCTATGAAGTGCGAGATTCTAATAACGCCGTGCTTGATTTATATGATGAGATAAAACTAAGGATTGCCAAAAACCAACGCGTGCTTATCACTACACTTACCAAAAAAATGGCAGAAGAATTGAGCAAATATTATGGGGAGCTAGGCATCAAAGTGCGCTATATGCACAGCGATATTGATGCGATTGAGCGCAATCATCTCATTCGCTCCTTGCGCTTAGGAGAGTTTGATGTGCTTATTGGTATTAATCTTTTGCGTGAGGGGCTAGATTTGCCAGAGGTAAGCCTTATTGCGATTATGGACGCAGATAAAGAGGGATTCCTGCGCTCCCAAACAAGCCTTATACAGACAATGGGACGAGCGGCGCGAAATGTGGAGGGTAAAGTCATTCTCTACGCACAACGCATCACGCAATCAATGCAAAAAGCTTTTGATATTACAGATTATCGCCGCAAAAAGCAAGAAGAGTTTAATCGCCTCCATAATATCACACCCACTTCAGTGCAGCGCAATCTCGAACAAGAGCTCAAAATAGAATCAAGCGGATTAGGCAAACTCTATGAAAAAGGCAGCAAGAAGATTCCAAAAAGTGAGCGCAATAGCATTATTCAAGAACTCAAACTCAAAATGCACCAAGCAGCAAAAGCCTTAGAATTTGAAGAGGCAGCAAGATTAAGAGATGAAATTGCTAGAATCCGCAGTATGTAGTGCATCAAACTAAACAATCCAAGACAGATTTAAAGAAGTGAGACTACAATCTAGAATCTCTTTGCAATAAAGTATGTCTTTATTGCATTTAGAGTTAATAGCACACGATAGTGTGATACTTTAGAAG
>NZ_JAFLSB010000003.1 GCF_022511165.1 Helicobacter sp.
AAGCCTAAGGCTCATTGTTTCACATTTTTCTAAAGTAAAATAATAGCTTTAACATTGGCTTTTAACTATAAAATCCCTATCTACGCTTTTAGAACATTTAGAGAAAATTGCCTAAAAGCTAAATTGCCCACCCACGCGCAAACTCATATAATTTGATACATTTACATTATAGAGTGTGATGTTTTTGCCTAAGCCATATTGTAATGCCACATCAAGGAATCCTAGCAGGTTTAGCCCTCCTGTAAGTATCACACCTTCGCCACTTTTAGAGCGTAAATCCTGCATCGCTCCTAATCTAAAATCTACTTTTTTAAAGTTTGCTAACACTCCCCCCCCCATAAATTGACTTTTTGGACTTGAAAGCGAGAGCGTATCATTTGCTAAAATATCAGCATCAAAGGCAAAGGTAAGAAAATCTTTCATTGTATAGCTTACTCCCGCACGCACTTGGCGATTAAGTGTGGTATCTTCGAGGTTATTGCTGCGCTTAATCGTAGGCGCATTGAGATTTTTTGCTACAAGCCCTATGTTAAAATTTTTTATCATTTTTGGGCTATAGAGTAGCCCCACATCAAATCCAAAGGTTTGCGCCATATCCAAATCATCTTTATTAAAATCTATATCGGGCGTTTTTCCCACAGAAAATTTAAGATTCTGTCCATAACCGATAGCTTGCATAAATTTCACGGCTATGCCGACATTTAGCTCTCCTGTGGGAGTAAAAAAGGTATGCCCATAGCCCACAGGGATTTCTATAAGGGCTAGGGCATTAGTATAGAGCGTGTGATTTGCATTTTCATTCATAATTGAGCCATCAAGATTGTTCCTACCTGATGAATCTAATGTAAGCGAGATATTATCCCCACTCACACTTACATCATAGTATTTGCCTCCTAGCTCAAAAATCAGCTGATTATTATTTGGGTCAAGCTGTGCGGAGGCGTTTGTAAAAGCAGAGGCAAAAAGCCCAATTCCCACAGCCCCACGCCCAGAATCTATCTCTTGAATATTAATACTTCCTAGCGCATCACTTTCTACGCGTCTTTGCTTTTTATCCCCTGCAAATTGGACAACAAAGCCATTTTGGGTAACGAGATTCACATCATTAGAGCGCAATGCCTCATCAATCACGCCAAAGTCATTTAAAAGCTTATCAATCGTAGAATCTGCCCCTTTTTTTAAGGTAAGTGTGCCGGCTTTGTCTAAAATCGTATCAGCAATATCGCTTGCGCTATTTGCGCTATTAATGCCATCAAGCACATCGCCAAGCACATCGGCATTAATACCTGAAAGCAAATCCCCTACCAAAGGGCTACCGCCCTTATTTGCTGCATCAACAAGCTTCTTTTTAAATCTCTCTGCTAAGTCAGGGTCGCCTTTCAGCTCTGCCGCACAATCTGTAAAGGTAGTGCAGGTTGTATTCCCACCACTTAGCTCATCAAGCAAACCGCTTAAGTCATTTGCGGTAATTTGTCCGGGGGTAGCAGGGTTTGGAAAGAGTGCATCAAGTGTGCTACCAAGCGCACCATCAATGGTAGTATTACCAAACTGCACGCTTTTGCCACCGCCTAGAATCTGCTCATTGAGCTTATCGGGAAAATTACTTAAATTATCTGTATCAATGGTTGCTACCTGCATTAAATTTTGCTCTTTAAACTGCAATCCAAAGCTATATCCTACTTTTGTGCGTCTATCTGCGCCAAGTAATGCGGGGTTATAATACAGCCCCCAAGCAGAATCTTTGAGCGCTACTCCAGCCCCGCCCATACCAGCAGATACCTGTCCCATAGAGCCAAATTCCAAGCCAAAGCTACTATTTAAGGCTAAAATCACAATGCCTAATGGATATGCGAAATATTTCAACATATTGCCTTTTACCTCCGACTCCGCAATTTTGTTTATAACAAAATAATAGAGAATAAGAAAAAATCGTGCCATTTTCGCATATTTTATATGTAAAAGCAAGTATAATGTATTTTTGCAATATATATTCCTATCACACATCTATGGAGTGAGGGATAATATTGTGAGATGTAGGAATAATAGAAAATAATGTGAAATTTGATTTTCTTAAACTAAAAAAATTAAAATTATTAGAGATATATAATCAAAAAGGAACACTTTTAGCATATAAGATTCCATAAAATCATTATAAAAAGGCTTGGATAATGATGAAGCTTTATAGTCTTATGTTAATCGCATTAATCACATTGTTGGGCTTGATGCAGTCCTTACCTGCACGGGAACTAACCGGGGCAGATGCCCTAGATGCTCTTGGCTCTTATATAGCAGAAATTGAAGCACAAGAATCTAGGCAAGATTCTAGCACAGATAGAGCATTGCAAAAAGCCTATAATGCGTGGAGAAATGGCGAATTAAGCCGAGCAGTGCGGCTATATGAAGATGCGTGCTATGATGATAATATGGGTGCGTGCCACGCCCTTGGGACATTGTATTTTCAAGGAAGCGGTGTTGCTCAAAATTACTCAATGAGCGCGAGTTATTATTATAAGGCGTGTATGGGGGGATTCTCTCCTGCGTGTAATTCACTTGGAATCTTGCATCATTTTGGTTTAGGCGTGAGGCAGGACTATAGCCTCGCCCTCAATCTATATGCGCAATCTTGCAAAAGTGGCTATGGGAGAGCGTGTAATAATGTAGGTGTGATGTTTGAAGAGGGCTTAGGCGTAAAAAAGAACTATAAACAAGCAGGATTGTATTATGCTGATTCGTGTTTGGTGCGAGATGATAGGGCGTGTTTTAACCTCGCGGAATTGCTCTCTAAAGGTAAGGGTATGAAAAAAGATAAGCAAAAAGCAATGGAGTATTATGGTTTATCTTGTGATTTTGGCTTGCAAGAAGGGTGTGAGATGTATAGAGCATTCAAGCTCAAGGAGGAGAAATGAGAATCTTTATAATGCTTGGAATGCTTGGCATAGCTTTGGGCGTGGCGTTTGGGGCTTACCTTGCTGATGAGAATATGGAGGAATATGAAAGTGCGCAAATGCGTGAGCGCATCGCTCCTTATATCACAGGCTGCAATAATGGCGAAATAGGGGATTGCTATCTTGCTGCGTATGAGTATATGAAAGGCGAAAATGGCGTGCAATGGTATGCCAAAGCGGCTTATTACTATAAAATAGCCTGTGATGGAGGAATGCTTAAAGCGTGTAGCAATCTTGGAATCTTGTATCAAAATGGGCTTGGTGTGAAGCAAAATTATGATGTGAGCGTGCAGCTTTATCGCTTGGCTTGCTCTCGCTCTGAAGCTGATGGCTGTAATAATTTAGGTGTATTGAGTGAGGAGGGGAAGTTTGTAAATAAAAGCTATGCAGATGCCCTTGCCTTGTATCAACGCGCGTGTATGGGCGGAAGTGTCGCAGGCTGTATGAATCTAGGGGATATGTATGCAAAAGGTAAAGGTGTAGCAAAAAATAAAGGAGCAGCTCTTAGTTTTTATGCACAGGCTTGTTCTATGGGGTATCAGCAAGGTTGCGAGCTATATAGCAAAAATCGCTAATGTGCGATGCAAAGGCATATAAATTTTTAATTCTGCTTTAAGTCTCCTCGCAATTAAGGTATATCTTTATTGTAATAAAATGAGTCTTGCCTTAAAGGCATTGTAGAGGGGGCGTAAGACATATCGCCTAAGCAGCACTTTGAGTAGCAAAGAAGCTTGAGCTGGGATTTTAAGGGGGAGTGGAGGCGGACATTACCAAAGCGCGTATATCTACAAGCTCACTTTCGCAATGCAAAGCATTAATTCATACTTACACATTTAAGCCTTTCTCTATAAATAAAAAAGAATCAAAATAAGTATTTATAATTAAATAAGATTCTAGAATCTAAGCATTTTGAGCCATTGTTCCCTTGATATAGCAAGAGATTTTGTGGTAATTCCAAGCATTTCTTGTCGGCTTTGTGTTAGAATATTGATGATATGATTGAAATCAAGCAAGGATAAGTGGGAGTGTTGAAAATGTTACAAATGGTCGGAGTAGCGGGATTCAAACCCACGACCTCACCCACCCCAAGGGTGCGCGCTAATCAGGCTGCGCTATACTCCGAAAAACAAGAAAGTTAAAAAGTGCTATTATAGCGCATTTTGTTAATGTTGATAATGAAAAGTGATGTAATTTAAGGAATATAAATTGCTTTGGTAAAGCATAGAATCTTATAAAGCTAAGGAAGCATAGATGAGCGGAGCAAATGCGAATAGAGCGCGTAAGGAGACAATAATGAGATTCGTATTATGTGTGATATTTGGGATATTATGCACGATGTCCTTTGTGTATGGACAGAAAATCTCTCAAGTAGCGCAAGTTGTAGGGATTAGAGAAAATAGCCTTGTAGGGTATGGCTTAGTGATAGGCTTAAATGGGAGCGGCGATAAGAGTGGCTCAAAATTTACGATGCAAAGCGTTGCTAATATGCTAGAGAGTGTGAATGTGAAACTTTCTGCAAATGATATTAAATCAAAAAATGTTGCTGCTGTAATGGTAACGGCGACTTTGCCACCATTTGCAAGACAGGGCGATAAGCTTGATATTCTTGTTTCTTCTATTGGCGATGCAAAATCTATTAGCGGTGGAACACTTGTAATGACTCCTCTAACGGGTGTAGATGGTAATATTTATGCCTTAGCGCAAGGTAATATTCTTATGGGCGAGAGTGGGAGCGCGCTTTCTGGCACAATTATTGGTGGGGCAAGTGTAGAGCGTGAAGTGAGCTATAATCTCTACAATCAGCAAAATGCGACTTTAAGTCTTAAAAAATCGGATTTGCAAAATGCGATTAAGATTCAACAAGCACTCAATGAGGTTTTTTCTGATGCGGTTGCCTTGGCTGTTGATGCGCGCACGATTAGACTCACAAAGCCTGAAAATTTGAGTATGGTAGAGTTTTTGGCATTAGTGGAGGAAGTCGAGGTGGATTATACATCTAAAGAGCGCATAGTGATTGATGAAAAATCTGGCACGATTGTGGCAGGAGTTGGCATTACAATTGATCCTGTGGTGATTACGCACGGCGATATTACGATTAAAATCTCTGATGAGATGCCTGATGATCCCGAAGCTATTAAGCTTGAAGATGGCACAATGATGAGCAAAGCGCAAGGCACAATCAGTAGCACAGATGGCGGGAAGCCTACGGTTTCAAGTGTGGTAAAAGCATTGCAAAGAATGGGTGCAACACCGCGCAATGTGATTTCCATTTTGGAGAGTATGCGAAAATCTGGCGCATTACGAGCCGAGATTGAAGTGATGTAGTTATATGAGAGAATCTTAAAGCACACAAGGAGTAGTTATGATAAGTCCCATTAATACCTCTATGGCAATGATGAATTACCAAAAGGCGCAGGATTCTACCCTAAGCCAAGCGCGTCTTAATGAAATAAAAGAAGATAAAGCACTCAAAGAGCAAACTGATCAATTTGAATCTATTTTGCTCAAATTTATGCTAGAAACAGCGATTAAAAATGATGATACACTCTATCCTAAGCAGCCCGGCAGTGATATTTATCATTCTATGTATATAGATGAGCTAAGCCAAGAGCTAAGTGGGAGCTTTGGATATAGTGAGCTGTTATTTAATTATTTAAAAGAACAGCAAAGTGCAGGTAAGAAAAATACAACCAACCTTGCGCAAGGGAAAAATAATCCTTATGGACAATCAAAATAGTCTCATCAATCCTCATCTTTTAGAGCATTTAAACAGCAATGACAAAAGTGTTTTGCTTGAATCTTTAGCTACGCTTATTCAAAGCACCTATGGCACAGAGCAGGAGTTTATCAAGCTTCAAAATGATTTTAATAGTCTCAAAGCCCTCTATGAATGGGTGCTTGAGCTTATCCCTCAAGCCATTTGTGTGCTAGAATCTGATGGCAGTGTGTTTTACCAAAATGCAGAGGCAAGTAAGATTGCAGATATGTTTGAGGGTGTGGTGCATTTGCAAGAGGGAGAGAGTGAAGTTGCCTATAAGGAGCAGTTTTATCTCTTGCAAATTAGTGTAAAAAATGACAAAAAAGTAATGAGTGCAACAAATATTACCAACCAAAAACGACAAGAAAGACTAGCATCTATGGGGCAAATCTCTGCACATCTAGCACACGAAATTCGCAATCCCATAGGCTCTATTTCACTCCTTACTTCAACGCTTTTAAAACGTGGTGATATACAGATTAAGCCTCTTGTGCTTGAAATGAAAAAAGCGATTTGGCGCGTGGAGCGGTTGATTAATACCACTTTGCTTTGGACAAAGGGTGTCAATGCCAATCGCACTTCACATCATTTGAGCGAATTTGAAAATGACCTTACCCAAAGCATAGGCTATTATACTTACTCTAAGCCCATTGATTTTGTATTTGATCTCACATCTAATACACATCTTTTTGCGGATTTTGATTTATTAAGCATCGTGTTGCAAAATTTTTTATCAAATGCTATTGATGCCATTGAAGAGGGCGAGTGCGAAAATGGCGTGGTAAAGGTGAGTTTTAGCGAAGATGAGGCAAGTTGGTGCTTTATTTTTAGCGATAATGGCGAGGATATTGCCGATAAAAATATACTTTTTGAGCCATTTAAAACGACAAAGCTTAAAGGCAATGGTTTAGGGTTAGCGCTGTGCCAGCAGATTATCAACGCCCATAATGGGAGCATTTCGCTTGATGAGGGCGCAGATGATAAAATCTTTTACATCAAAATTGCCAAAGACTAGAATCTTGCTGTTATAATGTGCATTGAACTCTAAGGCTTTAAGGAGAGAGAATGCGTATCACAAAAATTGCCCCAGCAAAAAGCTTTGAACGCGAGTTTGAAGGTATTGCTACGGATAAATCTATCTCGCATCGCACGGCAATGTTTGCGCTTTTGGCTCAAGCTCCTTGTGAGGTAGAGAATTACTTAATGGGGGAGGATACTCTGCATACTTTGCACATCGCGCGTGAATTGGGGCTTCAAGTAGAGCAAAATGCAAAGAGATTAAAGCTTATTCCCCCAAAAGCCATACAAGAACCGCATAAAGTGCTTGATTGCGGAAATGCAGGAACAGGAATGCGGCTTTTTGCAGGGCTTTTAAGCGGCATTAAGGGATTTTTTGTTTTAAGCGGCGATGAATATTTGAATAAGCGCCCAATGAAACGCATTATCGACCCTCTAAATAGCATAGGTGCGCATATCACAGGGAGGCAAGATAATGCTTATGCGCCTTTAGGTATTCAAGGAGCACAGCTAGAATCTTTTGATTATACAAGTCATATTGCCTCTGCACAAGTCAAAAGTGCGATGATTCTTGCAGGACTTCAAGCTCAAGGGCAATCTCGATTTGTTGAGCCATTTTTAAGCCGCGACCATACAGAAAATATGTTGCGTGGTATGGGTGTGCAAATACATACCAAAGAGCAGAGTAATGGTGCGTATGAGGTGATTTTTGAGGGGCAGCCATATAAGAAATTAGAATCTTTTGCTCTTCAAATCCCCTCTGATCCTTCAAGTGCGTTTTATTTTGCCCTAGCTGCGTGTGTGCTACAATCCAAAGTCAAACTTAAAAATGTGCTTTTAAATAAAACGCGTATTGAAGCCTTTAAAATTCTAGAATCTATGGGAGCTAAAGTCAAATATGAATATCATCAATCCCCTTATGAGGAGGTGGGCGATATTGAGGTATGTGGCGGGAATTTAAGGGCTGTAAATGTAGATAGTGCGATAGCGTGGCTTATTGATGAGATTCCAGCACTAAGTATTGCTTTTGCGGTGGCTAAAGGTATTTCAAAGGTATCTAATGCCAAAGAATTGCGTGTAAAAGAAAGTGATAGAATCCACGCCACTATCACAAACTTGCGCGCAATGGGCATAGAATGTGAAGAGTTTGAAGATGGCTTTAGTGTGCGTGGAGGAGAACTCAAAAGAGCAAGGGTGGATTCTTTTGGAGATCATCGTATCGCAATGAGTTTTGCCATAGCCCAGCTTGTATGTGGGGGCGAGATACAAGATAGTGCGTGTATTGATGTATCTTTTCCACAATTTTTAACTTATCTTTCCTCTATTACATCTGTGGAGAACATAAATGAAGATTAAATTAAGCATTAAGGATTTGCAATGCAGGTAAAACTTGCTCAAAAATATGGTTTTTGTTTTGGCGTAAAAAGAGCTATTCAAATTGCCCAAAGTAATGCTAACGCGGTTACTTTTGGTCCCCTCATACATAACGCTAAAGAGATTGAACGTTTAAAAAAGGACTTTAATGTGAGTTTGGGTGAGAGTTTAGAAGAGGTGCAAGCTTATAAAGATGTGATTGTGCGCACACACGGCATCACTAAAGGGGATTTGAAGGTTCTTAAAGAACGTGGCAATAATGTGATTGATGCGACTTGTCCCTTTGTAACAAAGCCTCAAAAAATTGTCAAAAAAATGTCCCAAGAAGGCTATCAAATTATTATTTTTGGCGATAAAGATCACCCAGAGGTAAAAGGTGTGGCAAGCTATGGCGAAAATGTAGTGATTGTAGCAAATGTTGATGAAATAGATCGTCATATCTTGCAAAAAAAAGTTGCCCTTGTCTCCCAAACTACTAAACAAGCCCAGCAATTTGGCGAGATTGCTGCTCTTCTTGCCTCCAAGGTAAATGAAGTGCGTGTGTTTAATACTATTTGTAATGCGACATTTGAGAATCAAAGAGCTGTGTTTGAACTTAGTCAAGAGGTGGATATAATGGTGGTTGTAGGTGGTAAAAATTCCTCAAATACAAAGCAGCTTTTTAAGATTGCAAAAGAATATTGTGCAGATAGCTATTTGGTTGAGGATAAAGATGAGGTAAAATCTCAATGGTTTGCCGACAAGAAACTATGTGGAATCACTGCAGGTGCTTCTACGCCGGATTGGATTATAGAGGGTGTAAAGGCAAAAATTGAACAATTTTAGGAGATTTTGTGTAGATTAGGGGATTCTTAAGGTATGGCAAGGTTTGCTTTGGTAGAATACTTCGATTTTAATTCTTAGGCATAAAGAGGGTGTTTAATGTTAGTGAATTTGGATCACGATAATTCTATTGTCGATGAAGAGGATTTTGCGAGTTTATTTGAAGCAAGCGAAAAAAAGGCTATTAAGGGCGCGATACAAATTGGCGAGATTGTAGAGATGAATGATGAATATGCCGATGTGGCAGTGCAAGGGCAAAAGCGTGAGGCAAAGCTTAGAATCGCCGAAATTACTGATAAAAATGGCAATGTGCTTTTTAAGAAAAATGATAAGATTGAGGTGTATATCTCATCGGGTAGGCAAGGACCAATTGCCTCTTATACAAAAGCGCAAAAGATGAAAAAAATCACCGAAAAAATCGCACAACTTGCGGATAACTATAAAGATAAAGTGATTGAAGCAAAGATTGTAAAGAAAAATAAGGGTGGATTTGTGATGGAATATGATGGTGTAGATGTATTTATGCCACGTAGAGATTCTGCAATCCACACTGATGATAAGGTTATAGGCAAGAGCTATAAGGTGGCGATTATCAAAGTAGATAAAGAGAGCAATTCAATTGTTGTATCACGCAAGAGATTTTTTGAGATTGATAATAAGCAACGCAAAGAGTTGAGCGACAAACTCCTTGAGAGTGGAGCTATACAAAAAGGTGTGATTACAAAAATTGCATCTTTTGGAATCTTTGTTGATATAGGTGGTGTAGAGGGACTTGTGCATTATACGGAGCTTAGCCACAAAGGACCTATTAATCCATCAAAAAACTTCAAAGAGGGCGATGAAGTAACAGTTAAAGTGCTAAGTTTTGATGATGAAAAAAGACGTCTTTCTCTTTCGATGAAGGCATTGAGCGATGATCCGTGGGCAGAGATAGAAAAAGAACTTGAGGTAGGATATGCTATTAAAGTAAGTGTGAGCAATATTGAGCCTTATGGGGCATTTGTGGATTTAGGTAATGATATTGAGGGCTTTTTGCATATCTCTGAAATTTCGTGGGATAAGAATATCAAGCACCCTTCGGAATTTTTGAGTATGGGGCAAGAGATTGATGTAGAGATTATAGAGATTAATACTGAGACTAAAAGATTGCGTGTCTCTCTTAAAAAACTCCTTGATAAGCCTTTTGTGAAATTTGCCAAAACACATCAAGTAGGGAGCATTATCAAAGGCAAAGTGGCAACTTTGACAGATTTTGGTGCATTTATAAAGCTAGATGGTGTTGATGGACTGCTTCATAATGAAGATGCTTATTGGGACAAAAGTCGTAAATGCAAAGATGAGTTTAAAGAGGGCGATGAGGTGGAGGTTAAAATTATCAAAATTGATAGAGAAAATGAGAGAATCTCCCTCTCTCGCAGGGCGCTTTTAGATTCTCCTGCAAAAGAGTTTGCTAAAACACACAAGATTGATGATGTTGTAAAAGGTGCGGTGATAGATATTAAAGATTTTGGTATTTTTGTCAAAATCGATAAAATGGAGGCACTCATCCGCAATGAAGATATTTATCCGCTCAAAAAGGAAGAAATAAAAGTGGGCGATGAAATTTCTTGCGTTATTGCACATATTGATGAAGAAAACAACAAAGTGAGAGCCTCTATCAAAAGACTAGAGAGACAAAAAGAAAAAGAAACGCTCAAGGCTTTTAATTCTGATGAAAAAATGACACTTGGCGATAAACTTAAAAATCGCTTGTAGGAGAGTGTAAGAGGTAATGAAAAAGCTTGCATTTCTTGTAGGGCTTTTAGCTGTCATAAGTGCGGCAATTTATGGTGTTTTGTATTTAGAGAAAATATCAGTTCCGCCACCTTTTGAAGCTGAGCCTATGGAGCTTCCCCAAGTAGGTGGGGAAATAGAATATAAAAGTGAGGATTGGCTAAGTTTTGTTCCAAATAATAATGAACTACCTTATGCTTATCCTGCGACAGAGCTTAGCATTCGTTTTGATTTTGTTACTCCAGATTCTAAGCATACTACGCCTTCAGCTATTAGTATTGATGAGCTTGATGAGTATAAATTTGCTTGTGTCAAGCAGGTTTTAGCACAAAATAATATAGAATCTGCTTACTATAAATCAGGCGATGTGCTTAAACTAATGGTGTTTGTGAGTGATGAGGCAATGTATGAGAAACTTTTAGAGGATTTAAAATATTATCGTCTGCAATTTAGTGTGCAATAAACCGCAAAAAAGGAGTGATTATGAAATATAAAGTAATTGTGTGCGACCATATTCATCAAAGTGGACTTGATTTATTGAGCGCACAGAATGATATTCAAATGGAGAATCTTGCCTCCTTGCCTAAAAAAGATTTGCTGAGTAAGATTGCCAATGCTGATGTGGTTATCACACGGAGTTCAACCGATGTAGATGAAGCATTTTTGACATCTTCAGGGCAGATACGAGCAGTGGTGCGCGCGGGCGTAGGTGTGGATAATGTCGATATTGAGGGCTGCTCTCGCAAAGGGATTGTGGTGATGAATGTGCCAACTGCAAATACTATCGCCGCAGTAGAGCTTACAATGGCTCATCTTATCAATGCGGTGCGTAATTTTCCCGGAGCAAATACACAGCTTAAAAATGAGCGCAAATGGAAACGTGAGGATTGGTATGGAACAGAGCTTAAGGGTAAAAAATTAGGCATTATTGGTTTTGGTAATATCGGCTCTCGCGTGGGAATCCGCGCAAAGGCTTTTGAAATGGAAGTGATAGCTTATGATCCTTATATTTTACCCTCAAAAGCAACTGATGTGGGTGTTGCTTATACAACGAATTTTGATGAGATTCTTGCCTGTGATATTATTACTATCCACACGCCCAAAAATGCTGAAACTAAAGATATGATAAAAGCAGCCCAAATTGCAAAAATGAAAGATGGTGTGATTTTGATTAACTGCGCACGAGGTGGTTTGTATAATGAAAAAGATCTCTATGATGCGCTTAAGAGCGGCAAAATTAGATGGGCGGGGATTGATGTATTTGGTAAAGAACCAGCTATTGATAATGCCCTGCTTGATTTACCAAATATCTATGTAACACCCCATATTGGTGCAAATACACTAGAATCCCAAGAGCAAATCGCTATTCAAGCTGCAGAGGCAGCTATTGAGGCTGCACGTGGCTCAAGCTATCCTAATGCTCTTAATCTCCCGGTTAAGGAATCTGAATTGCCAAATATGGTAAAGCCCTATCTTGAATTGATGCAAAAATTAGGCTTTTTGGCAACTCAAGCAAATAAAGGTGTGATTACTTCTATTCATATAGAGGCGCAGGGTGAGATTAGTGCATATGTGGATTCTTTGCAGACTTTTGCCCTTGTAGGTGCGCTTAATGCGAGTTTGGGCGATAAGATTAATTATGTTAATGCTCCATTTGTCGCTAAAGAACGCGGTATTGATGTAAAATCTTCTATAAAGCAAGAGAGTGATACCTATAAAAATCGCATTTCTATTACATTAAGCACGCAAAATGAGAGTATTACTTTGGGCGGCACGGTGTTTGAAGATAAGCATTTGCGTCTTATTTCAATCAATCATTTTCAATTTGATATTGAGCCAAAGGGAAGCATTATACTCTTTAGAAATACCGATGTCCCCGGTGTAATTGGATCAGTAGGAAGTATTTTGGGTAGCCATCAAGTTAATATCGCTGACTTCCGCCTTGCGCGTCAAAACAAAGAGGCAATGGCAGTGATTCTTGTAGATTCACAAGTGCCGAGTGAAGCGTTAAAACAGCTTGAGGCAATTCCTGCAGCCTTGAATGTAAAAATGCTTAATTTGTAGTTTATGAAGTATATGCAGGGTAGAATCTAAGTAGGATTAAGGCTTATGTGTGATTCTATCCAATCCTTTCAGGCCTATATTATTTTTCAAAACTCTTTAGGTGCATTTGCCACACAAAGAGCTTTGAGTTCTCCTTTATTTGCTGATTTTAGCTTTACCTTGCAGCTTGTTCCCACCCCTAAAGAATATAGCAAAAATTGCACTTTGTCCGTGTTTTTAGAGTGGAGTGAGGATTCTAAAAAAGAGGGAGAATTTATAGAATCTATTGGTGTGTTATTAGCACAAAAACATATTAAGCACGATATAATACGCCTTTAGTTTTTGTATCTTTAAGGATAAGAGTTTGAAAGATTATAATCACATTCGCATTAGTGGCGCACGCGAGAATAATTTAAAAAACATTCACTTAAGTATCCCCAAAAATAAACTTGTTGTTTTTACAGGCTTATCGGGTTCTGGTAAATCAACTCTTGCTTTTGATACACTCTATGCAGAGGGGCAACGGCGATATATAGAATCCCTCTCAAGCTATGCGCGGCAATTTTTAGATAAAGTAGGTAAGCCTGATGTGGATAAAATTGAGGGGCTTACTCCTGCTATTGCTATTGATCAAAAGACAACAAGCAAGAATCCGCGCTCGACTGTTGGCACAATTACCGAAATTTATGATTATTTTCGTTTGCTTTATGCGCGTGTGGGGGTGCAGCATTGCCATATTTGTGGAGAGAAAATCTCTCAAAAAATGAGCACAACAGATATTATTGAGCAGATTTTACATCTTCCAAATGGAGCAAAGATGATACTCCTTGCACCTCTTGTAAAAGAAAAAAAAGGAAGTTTTAGTGATAAAATAGAATCTTTGCGCCAAAAGGGCTATGTGCGTGCAATGATTGATGGAGTAATGGTGCGACTTGATGAGGAAATAAAGCTTGCTAAAAATAAAAAACATAGCATTAAAGTAGTGATTGATAGAGTGGTAAATTCTATTGAGAATCACACACGCATTGCTCAAGGTGTGGAAAAAGCCTTGAAAGAATCTTATGGAGAAATTGAAGTAGAGCTGCTTGAAAATGATGAAAAAAAATATTTGCATTATTCTGAACATTTTGCGTGTTTTAAGTGCAAGGTAAGCTTTGAGGAGCTAGAGCCACTTGGATTTTCGTTTAATTCTCCAAAAGGCGCGTGTGAGGATTGTTTGGGGCTTGGAGCAAAATATGCTATTGATTTGAAAAAAATCCTTGATAAGTCCCAACCCCTTAATAAGGGTGGCATTAAGATTATTTTTGGGTTTAATCGTAATTATTATGCTGAACTTTTTTATGCTTTTTGCAAAGATGCGAAAATTAATCCAAATATGAGTTTTGATGAGCTAAGTAGCTCACAACAAAATGCTTTACTCTATGGAAGCGAAAAAGAAGTAGAAATTACTTGGCGCAGTAGCACTCTTAAGCGTCCTTGGAAGGGAATATTACAAATTGCTTATGATATGTTTAAAGATGATAAAAATTTGGGGGATTATACGACAGAGAAAATATGCCCTACTTGCAATGGACATCGTTTGAAATTAGAATCTTTAAGCGTTAAAGTTGCAGGGCTTGGTATTGGAGAGCTTATTGATATGCCCATACAAAAGGTATATGAGTTTTTTAGCAATACGAGCGCATTTAGTTATCTTAATCCACAGGAGCAATTTATTGCCGAGCCGATTTTAAAGGAGATTCGCGAGAGATTATTTTTTCTTTATGATGTAGGCTTAGGCTATCTCACTTTAGGTAGAGATGCACGAAGTATTAGTGGGGGAGAATCTCAACGTATTCGTATTGCGAGTCAAATTGGCAGTGGGCTTACAGGCGTGATGTATGTGCTTGATGAGCCAAGTATTGGGCTACACGAGCGCGATACTTTGCGTTTGATTAAAACCTTGCGTAGCTTGCAAGAAAAGGGCAATAGCGTTATTGTTGTTGAGCACGATAAAGAGACAATTTTAAATGCAGATTATATTGTTGATATTGGACCAGAGGCAGGATTGCGTGGAGGCGAAGTCGTTTTTAGTGGTAATGTGAAAGAACTACTTCAAAGCAACACACTCACTGCAGAATATGTAAAAGGTGCAAAAATTATTTCCTATCCTCATCAGCGCACTATCACACAATGGCTTGAGATTCATAATGTAAATATTCATAATATTGCTCATCTTGATGTATCTATACCGCTTTCTCAATTTGTATGTGTAACAGGTGTGAGTGGCTCGGGCAAAAGCTCACTAATTTTGCAGACTTTGCTCCCTGTTGCCCAAGAGCTTCTTAATAATGCTAAAAAAGTGCAAAAATGCGATGGTGTAGAGATTGTAGGTTTGGAGCATTTGGATAAGGTGATTTATTTAGATCAAAGTCCTATTGGGCGCACACCTCGCAGCAATCCTGCAACTTACACAGGAGCAATGGACGATATACGCGCTCTTTTTGCAGAATCTAAAGAATCTAAAATGCGAGGCTATGATATAGGACGTTTTAGTTTTAATGTCAAAGGTGGGCGATGCGAGAAATGTCAGGGTGAAGGGGAGATTAAAATCGAAATGCACTTTTTGCCTGATATAATGGTAAAATGTGATGCGTGTAAGGGCGCAAAATATAATCCCCAAACATTAGAAATTACCTACAAGGGCAAAAATATTGCTGATGTATTAGCAATGAGTGTAGATAGTGCGCTCGAGTTTTTTGCAAAAGTGCCAAAAATTGCCCAAAGACTGCAAACACTCCAAGATGTGGGCTTAGGCTATATTACTTTAGGACAAAATGCTATTACACTAAGCGGTGGTGAGGCTCAAAGAATTAAACTCGCTAAAGAATTAAGTCGCAAAGATACAGGCAAAACGCTTTATGTGCTTGATGAGCCAACCACAGGGCTACATTTTGCCGATGTAGATAGGCTCACAAAGGTGCTTCATCATTTAGTAGATTTGGGTAATTCTGTGATTGTCATCGAGCATAATTTGGATATGATTAAAAATGCTGATTATATTATTGATATTGGACCTGAAGGTGGTGCTGGTGGTGGGAAGATTGTCGATTGTGGCTCGGTGGAATATATGAGTAAAAACTATACTCAAAGCGGGAGCTACACAGGTAAGTATCTTGCCAAAGAATTAGAGCGTGATAAGGCATTATCAAAAAAGACAAATAAGGAGAAAAAATGAGATTTGCTATACTCTTTGGGGGCGTGAGCTTTGAGCACGAGATTAGCATTGTGAGTGCTATTGCGCTTAAAAAGGTGCTTGGAGAGAAGATTGAATCTTTTATTTTTATAGATTGTGAGCATCGATTCTATCTCATACCAATAGATTCTATGAAGTCAAAGTTTTTTAGCTCTGGTGCATATAAAAAATGCACAGAATTATTTTTACAACACGGCGGATTTTATAAAAAAACTTTTTTTGGATTAAGCCCTATTGAAATTCCTATTGTGCTTAATCTCATTCACGGCGCAGATGGCGAAGATGGAAGCATAAGCGCTTTACTTGATTTCTATCATATTCCATTTATTGGTCCTCGTGTAGAATCAAGCGTAATGAGTTTTAATAAAGCTTTTACAAAGCTTTTTGCCAAAGAGAGAGGAGTAAAAACTTTGGATTATGCTGTTCTTACGCGTGGAAATACGCAAATTGGCGCATTGAAGTATCCTTTGATTTTAAAGCCTGCGCGGCTTGGTAGCTCCATAGGTGTAAGTGTAGTCAATGAGCCAAAAGAGCTAGAATACGCTATGGATTTGGCTTTTGAATATGATGATAGTATTATAGTAGAGCATTTTCGAAGCGGCATTAAGGAATACAATCTTGCAGGGTGCAAGGTAAAAAGTGGCACAGAGCATATTTTTAGATACTCTATTATTGAAGAGCCAAGCAAGAAAGAATTACTTGATTTTGAACATAAATATTTAGATTTTTCACGCACATCGCAAGTGTTAAAAGCAGATATTAATCCTGAACTTGAGGAGCGTATTAAAGAAAACTTTGTTAAATTATATGAGAATGCGTTTGAAGGAGCTTTAATACGATGCGATTTTTTTGTAATTGATAATGAAGTGTATTTAAATGAGATTAATCCTATACCCGGCTCTATGGCAAATTATTTATTTGAGGACTTTGCATCAGTGCTTGAGGAATTAGCCTACAATTTGCCAAAAAAACATTCTATCAAGGTAAGCTATAAATATATAGAGCAGATTCATCACGCAAAAGGAAAATGAGGGGATATGGCACAAAGGCGTATAGAGTATCAGGGGGAGCAATTTGAGCTAAGTTATGAGAGGCGCAAACCTCTTGCAAATAACATAGAATCTGCTCCTATAATGCTTTTTTTACACGGCTGGGGAAGCAATAAAGAAGTGATGAAGCTTGCTTTTGGGGCATATTTTGCTCCATACGAACATATTTATGTTGATATGCCCGGTTTTGGTAATAGTCCTAATACAAAGCCTCTGCATACGCGAGATTATGCACAGATTGTGCAAAAATTTCTTTTTGAAATTAGTGGTTTTTCAACACAAGAATCAACACTTGTAGGACATAGTTTTGGAGGAAAGGTTGCCGTGCTTTGTGCGCCTAAAGAACTCATTTTGCTCTCATCTGCTGGTATTAAAGTGCCTAAAACTTTTTTGGTTCGTGCTAAGATTATGTTAGCAAAAATGATGCGCAAATGTGGTTTTTCAGGTAAAATATTTCGTTCAAGTGATGTGCAAAATATGAATGAGGGAATGTATCAAACCTTTAAAAATGTCGTTGATGAGGATTTTTCATCACAATTTGCTGCTTTTGAAGGGAGGGCAAGTATTTTTTGGGGCAAAGATGATCGTGCCACCCCGCTTTTTTGTGGTCAAAAAATAGCAGAATCTATTAAAAAAAGTCGTTTTTTTGCCCTAGAAGGGGATCACTACTTTTTTTTAAAGCAGGGCGAGGTCATTCAAAATCTATACAGGAGCGAGCAATGAAAGAATGTAGGCAATTTATGGTTTTTGGTCGTGTGCAAGGCGTGGGCTTTCGCAAGTTTGTCAAAGCAAAGGTAGATGCTATCAACGAGCAGGAAATACTCCTTAGCGGGCATATTCGCAACCTAGAAGATGGAAGTGTGCGTGCGGTGGCACAAGGTGAGAGTGCGGATTTGGATATATTGGAAAAAATTATTAAAGCGGGGACAATTCGCAGTGTGATTGAGCGTGTGGAGGTTACATCATTAGATATTGATGAAAGTTTGCACGACTTTGAGATTTTGAGATAGGAGAAGTCAAAGATATGCTAATTGTCACTATGATAGCTCAATGGATTTTTGTTCTTTGCCTTGCATTTTATACTGCACTGAATCTACAATGGTATAATTACAGCTTTAAACGAGTTATTTTGATGCACCATAAATTTATGTGGCATTTTTATTATTGTATTGTGCCTTTTATTGCATATGTGGTTGTGTTTTTTTTCCCACACCCTATGGATAATTATCTTACCATTGCTGTAAGCGCAGTATATTTTTTGATGCTTGCTATATGGCATTTTAGGCTTGATAAGAAGCTTGTTTTTACAATGCGCATTGTTAGGCTTTTTATCATTCTCATACTTTTTATGGCACTTAATGAGGTAATGTGTTATTTTTTGGAAATAACAAGCGCATTGCTTGATTTAATGCCGCTTGGCTTTGCGTTTGTGATTTCTGGTGTATATGAAAAAGTTTTACTTGATCGCTTTATCGTTGTGGCTAGTGATAAGCTTAAGATAATGTCGCGCCTTATGATTATTTGTGTAACAGGGAGCTATGGCAAAACAAGTATAAAAAATTTTCTTGCACAGATTCTCAAAGAAAAATATCGTGTCTATGCTACACCTCGTAGTGTTAATACACATACAGGTTTAGTAGCAGATATTAATAATAACCTTGATTATACAACTGAAATTTATATCGCTGAAGCTGGTGCGCGATTAAAGGGCGATATTGCTCAAATCGCGCATTTTTTGAATCCTCAATATGCGGTTATTGGCGAAATAGGGGAGCAGCATATAGAGTATTTCAAGCATATTGATAATATTGTAGAGACAAAGTTTGAGCTTTTGCAAAGTGCGCGATTAAAAAAGGCTTTTGTGTTTAAAGATAATCCCACTCCACCTGCTACCCTAGAGCCAAGCACACTCAAGAAGATTCAATACTTCCCTGAAAATGTGCGCAATATCGAGGCGAATCTTGATGGCACAAGTTTTGAACTTTTTATTAAAGATGAGTGGTATCAGTTTAAAACAATGATTTTGGGGCGGTTTAATGTTACAAATTTGAGTGTGGCTATTTATATGGGGGTGGAGCTAGGGCTTAGGATAGAGGATATACAAAAGGCGGTGAGGAGGTTAGAGCCTATCTTGCATCGTTTGCATAAAATTGAGGCAAATGAGAGATTAATTATTGATGATAGCTTTAATGGGAATCTTAAGGGTATGAAAGAGGCTATTCGGCTTTCTTCTCTCTATAATGGCAGGAAAATTATCGTAACACCCGGTATTGTAGAAAGCACAGATGAGGCAAATATCGAGCTTGCACAAGCTATTGATGAGGTTTTTGATATTGTTATTATCACAGGCGAACTCAATAGTAAGATTTTGCGCAAACATATCCAAAAAGCGCAAAAAATTATTTTACATTCTAAAAATGCACTTGAAGATATGCTCAAATCCTGCACTGAAGCCGATGATTTGGTGCTTTTTAGTAATGATGCGCCAAGTTATATTTGAGGTAAAGGAGGGGTAATGGATAGAATCTACGCGCCTTGGCGGAACGAGTATTTTGGCTCTTGTGAGCAAGGCTGCGTTTTTTGCTCTATTGCAGATAATCCCCAAGAAGATGAAAAAAATTATGTGATTTATCGCGATGAGTTAGTATTTGGCGTAATGAATCTCTATCCCTACACACCTGGACATTT
Organism: Helicobacter sp.; assembly: GCF_022511165.1. Classification (GTDB taxonomy): domain Bacteria; phylum Campylobacterota; class Campylobacteria; order Campylobacterales; family Helicobacteraceae; genus Helicobacter_C. Next base: position 19,705 of record NZ_JAFLSB010000003.1, read on the forward strand.
TATGCTTTTACCACTTGCTCATTGTGATTCTCCTGAAAAGCTTCCTTTGGAGATATGGCTGCATTTACACACGCTTTCGCATAAGGCAGTAGCATTGCTTTATGCGTATGGTGCGCAAGGTATAAATGTGGGCTTAAATATCAAAAAAGCGGGTGGAGCAGGCATACCAGAGCATTTACATATGCACTTTGTGCCTCGCTATATAGGTGATACAAATTTTATAACAAGTATTGCGCAATCGCGCACTTTTGGTATGAAATTTGATAGTGTATATGCGAAAGTAAGGGCATTGAGCGAACAATATTTTATGAAAAAGGAATAAGATGGCAACGATGAAGAATCTTTTTTCACATACATTGGCAATAATGTATGTTTGTATGGCATTATGCGCATCAAGCTATGGGGCAAATGATAGGTATAATTATTTGCTTTTTAGCAATAACTACACAGAGGTGCGAAAGGGCATTAGTCTTGGGGCTGATGTAGAGGCGCGATTGCGCGGAAGCACACCACTTTATGATGCAGCGCGTAAGGGTAATATGGAGATTTTGTATTTGCTTATTGAGCGTGGGGCTGATGTGAATGCAGTGAGTCACGGCGAGACACCCTTGCTTAAAGTCGTAGCACTCAATAATTATAAGTTTGCCAAAGCTCTCATTGCTAAGGGTGCAGATGTGAATGTTGCTGATGAGCATTTGGGCAATACACCCTTGCATTATGCTGTGATGAAAAAGAATCCAGAAATGATAAAATTGCTTTTATCAAATGGTGCGGATATGTATGCAGAAAATCATAGGGGTGACACTCCTGCGCGTTATATTCTTGCTTCACATTCGCTTCCTGCGGTGAGCATTAGAAATGATGATGTGATCCTTAATGCCTCATCATTTAACCTAGGTAATGGGAATGTGAATATTAATATTACAAACCAAAGTGATAAGATTGTAAATGTGCGATACATAGCTTTATATGTTAATGGAGAGATGGTCAATGAAGCGGAAGTTTCTAGGCGGATTCCTCCAAGTAGTAGTGCAGCGGTAACAAGTCTTAGAATCCCACCTGATACCTATGAAAATATTCGCTTGAAGAAATCAGGCACAACGGGTATTAAATATGGTTTTGCGCTTGAGTATGAAATCGAGGGCAAAAGCAAGAATCTTTATAAGAAGACAGATACAGATTTGAAGTTATGGTAATTTAGATTCTAACTTGCGCCATAGTATCCATCTGTTTTGTGTGTATTTTGCAGAGCAATAACAAGCTCATCATAAGTTGTTTGTGCTTGTTGTAAAGTATCTTGCAAGAGTTTTAGAGAAGCTTTCATACCTCCTTGTGTTTCTGCTTGAAGGAGTTTGGCATAAATATCACTCATAAATGCCACACCTTTTTTACTTGGACAGCGGCGCACAGAGTAGTAGCCAATAATCTTATTGTTATCATCATAAGAGGGCGTGATATTTGCAAAAACCCAATAAATGTTTTTGTCATTTGAGAGATTTTTCACAAAAGCGAAAAATTCCTTACCATTTTGGACACTATCCCATAAAAGCTTGAATGCAATGCGAGGCATATCAGGGTGGCGGATAATATTATGGGGTTTGCCTAAAAAATCTTCTTCTTTCATACCACTAAACTGCACAAAATCATTGTTGCCATAGGTGATAATGCCTTTTAAATCTGTTTTTGAAGTAATTAGGGTATTGTGTTGGAGGAATACCTCTTGTGCCATAGTTGCTCCTTAAAAATAATACATACAATTTGATAATCACAAATGTTCTAAAAAACTAGAATATTATAGATGTTATAATATTTGATAAACATTATTACAAGAGAAAGGGGGAGTATGAGCTATTCATTGCTTATAGCGGCGTATAAGCCACCATTTATAAGCTCAAATGCTTATCTCTCATCTTTAAAAAAACATTTTCAATGCAAAAAAGGAGGGTATCTTGGCACACTCGATCCTTTTGCTCAAGGCACACTTGTTGTGGGATTTGGCAGTTATACGCGACTTTTTGCGCATTTACATAAAGCACCTAAAGTGTATAGGGCGACTTTGTGGCTAGGTGCGCATTCAAGGAGTTTAGATATTGAAAATATGATGTCTATTGCATTGCCTAAAGCATATCCACAAAGCGATGTAGAATCTGCTGTTGCCTCTGTAAGGGGGAAAATATTGTATGCTCCACCACAATTTAGTGCAAAGCATATCAAGGGTAAAAGAGCTTACCAACTCGCACGAGCAGGGATAGATTTTGAGCTTGCTAAAGTGCAAATGGATATTTATAATATACAATTTCTCTCCTATTGCCACCCTTTTGTAAGCTTTGAAGTGAGTGTGAGTGAGGGTAGTTATGTGCGCAGTATAGGGGAAATGATAGCACAAAGACTAGGCACAAATGGTGCGCTTTCATACCTTGAGCGTATAAGCGAGGGAGAGATGAGTGTTACATCATTGCAGGGTGTAAAAATCTTGAATCCTCTTGATTATTTGCCCTATCCAAAGCTTGAAAGAGATTGTATTGATGCACAAGATATGTATTTTGGTAGAAAAATCACATTAAAAAATATACAAAAAGGCAAATATATAGTGTGTTTTGATGATTTTTTCTCTATAATTGAAGTTTGTGAAAACGGCAATGTAGAATATATTTTAAATAGGATAGAGTATGCTCATTCTCTCACGCAAACAAGATGATAGTGTAATGATAGGCGATGATATAGAAGTAAGGATTATTTCTATTGATAAGGGTAGCGTGCGGTTAGGATTCTCTGCACCAGAATCTTGTGTGATTTTGCGCGGTGAACTCAAAGAAATGATTACTTCTGCAAACAAACAAGCCTCACAAATTGCGGATAAACAATCCCTAAAGCAGATTCAATCTCTGCTCAAAGTAAAAAAATAGAGGCGCAAGTGATTGTTCAAATTTATCCAAAGCTTAATATTTTTTTGAAGATTATTGGGCATAAAGAGGGATTTCATCAGCTCAACTCGCGTTTTGTTCAAGCTCGTAATGGGCTTTGCGATGTAATGGAGCTTAAGGTGCATTCTACTTTTGTGCTTAAAGGCGATTTTGGTTGCAGTTTAGAAGAGAATCTTATTTTTAAAGCAAAATGCGCTATGAGGGATTTTTTAACCCTGCAGGGCAAAAACACACAGAGACTAGAATCTCTTCAAGTAGAGGTGCAAAAGTCTATCCCACAAGGTGCAGGACTTGGTGGAGGAAGCGCAAATGCAGGAGCATTTTTACGCGCAGCAAATGTGTTTTGTGAATATGGACTAAGTGAAAATGAGCTGATACATATTGCTCAAAAAGTAGGGGCTGATGTGAGTTTTTTTGCAAGTGGCGCACAAAGCGCAAATGTGTGTGGGCGAGGCGAAAATATAGAATCTTTTGCAGAATCTCCTACATATTATGAGATTCATACGCCAGATGTGTTTTGTGATACAAAAAAAGTATATCAATGCTATGCAAAAGCTATAAAAAATCGCACTCTTACTTATAGCGCACCTACTTATGAGTGGTTTAGGCTTACAAGCAAGGATTTACTCTGTAAAAAAGAACCGAGAGAGGCAATGAATGATTTATTTGTAAGTGCAACTTTAGAGTATCCTGCGCTTAAGAATATCGCACAAGAGCTTGGAAGTGAGTGGTATTTTAGCGGAAGCGGAAGTAGCTTTTTTAGGCTAAGGGCATAAGATGCAAAAAAAAGTATTTGCAAAAAATAAAAAAGCTTATTTTGATTACGAGATTTTACAAACCCTAGAAAGTGGCATCGTCTTAGCTGGAAGTGAAGTTAAAAGCATTCGTGCGGGGAGAGTAAATCTCAAAGATAGTTTTGTAAAAATTATTAAAGGCGAGGCATTTTTGTTTCACGCTCATATTTCATTTTTAGAGCATACTTATGCGTATTTTAAGCCAAATGAACGCGCAGTGCGCAAACTTTTGCTTCACAAAAAAGAGATTGATAAGCTTTTTGGGAGTGTTATGCAACAGGGTTTGGGGATTGTTCCATTAAACATTTATTGCAATCAAAAAAATAAAATTAAACTTACCATTGCACTTGTGAGAGGAAAAAAACTTCACGATAAGCGTGAGAGCATTAAGAAAAAAATGCTTGAACGTGAAGCGAGGGCAAATATGAAAGATTATGGCAAAAGGCTGTAGGAGTGAGGTAGTGAAAGATATTGTGGATTATGGGGTGCTTGGGTTCTTGCTTTTTTTGAGTGTGGTAATGCTAGGTGTGGTATTTGAGCGTTTATGGGTGTATCATAAAATTGATGTAGCACATTTTGAAGATAAAAGAATCTTGGAGCTTTTATTACATAAGCGATTGACGCTCATTGCGACTATTGGCTCAAATGCACCTTATATAGGGCTTTTAGGAACGGTCTTTGGGATTATGGTTACTTTTGTGGAGATTGGCTCAAATGCACTCATTGATACCCAAAGCATTATGGTAGGACTTTCTCTTGCACTTAAGGCAACAGCAGCCGGACTTATTGTAGCTATTCCCTCCATTGCATTTTATAATTTTTTATTGCGCAAGGCGGAGGTGATTCTCTCACTTTGGGATATTGCGCATAATCCTTTACCAAAAACTTCTACAAAGTATGATGTATGAAAAAGATAGATTCTCTTAATCTTATTCCTTTTATTGATATTATGCTCGTGTTATTAGTGATAGTACTCACAAGCGCATCTTTTGTGGTGCGTTCCCACATACAAGTTGATGTGCCTCGCCTTGAGGAAACACAAGGACAAAATGTTCATAATAAACAATCACATTCTATTACAATTAATAAGCAAGGACAATTTTTTCTTGATGATACACCTTTGTCTTTTGATGAACTTAAAGCACAGGTTTGGCAGTTTGATCAAGATGTGCAGGTGATTATCTATAGTGATAGACAGAGCAATTTGGAGTATTTTCTTGAAGTTACCACAATGCTACGTGATAAAGGCATTAATGATGTATATGTTACAACCGAGCAAAAATAGCATTTAAGGAGGAAATATGCAAGAGATTATTTGGCTTGTAAATATTTGTTTTACTATCTTAATGGTGGGGTTATTTGTGTGGGATTTTCGCACCTTTGGTGATCTTGCACATAAAGATTTTAAAGCAATCATTATGAGTACAGGGGTACTTGGGACTTTTGTAGGGATTTTTATAGGACTTATTGGGTTTGATACTCTTGCTTTACAAGATTCTGTGCCTTTGCTCTTAAATGGATTAAAGACAGCATTTTACACTTCTATTTTAGGTATGGGTTTAGCTATTGCGCTTTCAATTATACAAAAATCAAAAGGTGTGAAAAGTGCGCAAGATATGAATATGGATTATGTTTTGACACAAATGAGCAATCTTGATCACCTGCGAGGTATCATAGAGCTTAATAATAAGATTCTTGCTTTGCCTACTGCAGAGGAGATGCGCACTATAAATACAACTACACATACGCTTTTACAGGATATTAATACCTCTTTACAAGCCACAATTAAACAACTTGCTTCGGGTGCTTCTAAAGAACTTATTGGCGCACTTGAGCTTGTTATTAGGGATTTTAATCATAATTTACAAAACCAATTTGGCGAGAATTTTAAAGAACTTAATAATGCAGTGGGGCAACTCCTTACTTGGCAGGAGCAATACAAGCAAACTATCGAACATACCCAAGAGTTGCTTGCTCAAACACATAAAGCAATGAATGAAAGCGCAAATGCGATGAATAGCACACAGGCGACTTTGGAATCTGTGGTTGCACAAAATACAAGCGCAATGGAATTTTATGCTAAGACTTTAGGGCTTATTGAAGATATGCGTGCTAAGGGTGAAATGCTTAATGCCAAACTTCAAGAAATTGCTACACTTGGCGCACACGCACGACAATGTTTAGATAATATGGATAACTTCTTTGTGAAAGCTACACAGAATATGGACGAGCTAGAACATACAGCAAGTAAGCATATTGATGAGCTAAAGGGGCAGATTGGTGCTTATTTTACGCATTTAGATTCATATGCAGAGCAAAATATGCAACATCTAAGAAGCTTTATCGATCAAAGCTCAAGTTCGGCCAAAGAGCATATTGGCAACATACTTCAGTCTCATAGCACAGGTTTTAATTCGCATTGCAATGAGCTTGTGCAGCAAAGCAAGGGCTTGTTTGAAGAGATTATAAGTAGTGCAAATACGCATATTGTGAGCCTAAGCAAACTTTTGGAGCAAAATATCACACAAAATACGCAATCAAGTGAGCATAATGCTCAAGAATTTGCGCGTTTAAGAGAGCATATTGCTAAAAATCATACCGCAATTGTGCAGAGCCTAGAATCTAGTCTTTCTTATCTCAATTCCCACAATGAAGTAGTGATGCAGGATATGCTCAAAGATATGAAGAGTATGCAAGAGCAGTATCTTACAATTGCAAATAATAATATAGAGAGTATGTTGAATAAAGAGCAAGAGATGATAAAAGCAAGACTTGAGGGGCTAAATGAACTTAGTGCAAAAAGTGATGCTTATGTGAATGCCCAATATGAGCAAATGAGTGGATTTATCAAAAAACTTGCGAATGAATATCTTAAAATTATGCAAAAACTTACCAAAGATTCAGTGGCTATTCCTAAAGATATGGGTGTGCAGGTGGTAAAAGATTTTGGCACTCTGCAACATAATCTCCTCTCGCATTTAGGCAATCTTAATGCGCAGATTCAGCATAATAGTATGCAGCTCATTGAACTTTATCGTAATGTGCAAAATACAATCAATGAAAATATAGAGGGTAATAAATCCTTACAAGAGGAGATTAAAGGCACATTTAATACGCTTGATTCTCAAATGAGCGCAAGTATGGAGAATTTTAAGGAGAATTACGAGTGGTTTTTGCGCCGTGTGCGTGAAATTATCGGCTCTAGGTAATAAAAAGGGCGAGTATGAAGCATAATCAATGGATTAGTATTTCTGATATGATGGCTGGTATTATGATGATTTTTTTGCTCATTATGGTGTCTTTTATGCTTATTACGCAAAAAACACAAGAGGATCTTAAGATTCAAAATCAAAAACTTTTAGAACTCAATGAAGCAATGAGCACCATTGCAAAAGATTATTCTAATTTGCAACAAGAGCTTTATGAGGCGTTGCTTAAAGAGTTTGGTAAGGATTTAAAAGCGTGGGACGCTTCTATTGATGAGGATAATACGATTCGCTTTAATGAGCCTGAAGTCTTATTTGATACTGGAGCAAAGCAGGTAAAAAAGCGATTTAAAGATATTTTAGATGATTTTTTTCCACGTTATGTGAAGATTCTATCTTTGGAGAGATTTCGAGATAATATTGAGGAGATTCGCATTGAGGGGCATACTTCACAAACTTGGTTTGCAGCCCATACGCTTGAGGAGCGCTATCTTGGTAATGCTGAACTCTCACAAGCAAGGGCATTAGAGGTGCTTAAATATTGTTTTAATCTTCAAAATATTAATCCCTATAAGGAGTGGTTGGTTAAGGTATTTCGTGCCAATGGCTTATCTTTTGCTAAACCGCTTGAAGATGATGATAAATCAAGGCGGGTGGAATTTCGGGTAATTACAAAGGCGAATAAAGATTTGCTAAAAATCCTTGATATTAGTAGGGATTTTCAGTCAAAATAACCTATTTTTAAGCATAAAAGAGGCATAATCATCGACTTTACTTTATAATTTAAGGCTAAAATATGAAAAGAACTTATCAACCTCACAATACACCTAGAAAACGCACTCACGGTTTTCGTGCAAGAATGAAAACAAAAAATGGTCGCCGTGTGATTAATGCAAGGAGAGCAAAAGGTCGCAAAAGACTTTCAGTATAGGTTTAGTCTTTGATAAAGTTAGATTCTCTAAAAACAAAGGCAGAATTTGACTTTATCTATAAAAATGCAAAACGTTTTTTTCATAAGCATTTTGTGCTTTATGCACTCTCAATCTCGCATTTTCAGCCTCATCATTTTAAAGAAAAAAAAATTCTCCACGCTATTTTATCTCGCCAAGCAGCACTTTATCTTGGCTTGAGTATTTCTCGCAAAATTGGCAAGGCAAATAAGCGCAATCTTGTAAAAAGGCGCATCAAAGCAATCGTATATGAAAATCGTATGGATTATAAGGATTTTATATTTGTTATTGTCGCTAAAGAAGGTATTACTTGCCTTGATTTTGCGACATTAAAGACAGATTTGCTTTTTGGCTTTGCTAAGATTCAAGAAATATGCGCAAAATTGCCAAAAGTTTCTTATCCTAGAATGCCCTCATATAAAATGGAATGCTAATGTTGCAAGGGCATAAAATATCGCGAGGATTGCATTTGATGCTGTATATAATGCGGCAAATTTTTATTTTAGGCATTAGATTCTATCAAAGATACCTTTCTGCTTTGAGCGTAGGGGCTTGTCGGTATTATCCAAGTTGTTCTGAATACACATTATGGCTTCTTTATTTTGACAACCCTTTTTTGGCTATTTATAAGTCTTTATTGCGAATCTTAAGTTGCAATCCATTTTTTGCAGGAGGCATTGCCTATCCTCAAGCAAAGATTCTGTTTAAAAACATTGTATTTAAGCGCAAAAAGGTGAAATATTGGTTCGTCCCTACTGCAAATACAAGTTTTTTAGATATAATGCAGACATTTAACCAAACTTACATTGTGCGAGTTTATATCATTAAATCACTTTTTTAGAGGTTATAATTATGTATCGTCCTAATGAACAAGATAATGGCATATCATTTTCGCGTGTGCTTATTGCAGTAGGTCTTTCAATCGCTTTTTTTGCTGTATATGCGTATTTTTTCCCACAAACTCCTGCTCAAACTCCCACATCTACAAATACTTCAGGCAATGAAAACATAGATAAGGTAAATTCTCATATCTCTAGCTCCCAAGACACTTTATCTCCTACTGCTCCTAGTCAATCTTTATTAGAAGACACACAGGCTACGCATACCCCCACTATAAGTAATTCGCAATCTTTAAAACAAAGCATTCTCGTGCAGATTCACTCTGATACATTCGATATAGATATTGATGCGCTTGGAAGGATTAAGCAGGTTTATCTTAAAGATGAGCATTTTACACGTGGTGAGCAAAAGAGTCTTTTTGGTATGATAGGCGAAGTGCTAGGTATGAAAGTATCACATAGAGAAACCTTGGATAAACTGCCCTTATTTGATGAGGCTGGGCTTCATACAATGGAAGTGCGTTTTAGTGATAGTAGCCTTAATCAAAAAGCCTTTAACACTCCATATACAACAAGCATATCGCAGATTACCCTAGAAAGTGCACCTATTGAAATTGCTCTTACACAGAATCTTGGCGATGTTGTGCTAACAAAATATCTTACTATTCACCCAAATCTCCGCTATGATGTGCGCATAGAGATTAATAACCCTGATATAGAGTATTTTGTGAGTAATGGTATGCGCCCTACTGCTGACCCTGATACTTATGCCTTTCGTGGTGTAATAACACGTAATAGCACAGATGGGGTTTTGACAAAAATCGAAGATGGGGACGCTACAAGCGATTATCTTGCCAAAACTGCGGCTGATGTGCGCTATTCAAGCTTTATAGCAAGTGTAGATAGGTATTATACAAGTTTGTTTTTTACTGATGCGCCTCAAGGCTTGTATGTTGTGATGAGTGGAGACAATGCACATAATCCTATGCCTTATGTACGTTTTGAGGGGAATGCGACTTTTGCTGGATATATAGGTGCAAAAATCTACAAAGAACTTCAAAAAATCGATGAAAGCCTTACTGATGTCGTAGAATATGGACGTATTACTTTTTTTGCTAAACCGCTTTTTATCCTTCTTGAATATCTCTATGATTTGTGCGGGAATTGGGGCTGGGCGATTGTGCTTTTGACGCTTATTGTGCGTATTGTGCTTTATCCTCTCACATATAGGGGTATGATGTCGATGCAAAAACTTAAAGACTTAGCCCCTAAAATGAAAGATTTGCAAACGCGTTACAAAGATGATCCACAAAAACTTCAAATGCATATGATGGATTTATATAAAAAGCACGGCGCAAATCCTCTTGGTGGCTGTTTGCCTTTGCTTTTGCAGATTCCTGTGTTTTTTGCCATTTATCGTGTGCTCCATAATGCAGTGGAGCTGAAAAGTTCAGAATGGATTTTATGGATTAATGACTTATCCGCAATTGATCCTTATTTTGTGCTTCCTTTACTTATGGGTGCAAGTATGTATATCTCTCAAAAACTCACACCCTCAAATTTCACAGATCCAATGCAAGAAAAAGTTTTTAAAATGCTTCCCATTGTTTTTACATTATTTTTTATTATCTTTCCTTTCCCAGCGGGGCTTGTGCTGTATTGGACAATTAATAATGTTTTCTCTATTATTCAACAAATGGCTCTTAATAAAGTAATGGAAAACAAAAAAGCAAAGGAGATTGCAGAGCATCATAACGCACATCATCATAATCCAACACCGCATAAAGAAAAGAAACAAAAGGGGGTAAAATGAAAAAAATTGTAGAAAAAAGTTTAGAAGCCGCTTTGATTAAGGCATCAACAGAGCTTGGTTGTTCAGTTGCCGATTTAGAATATGAGATTGTGCAAAATCCTAGTAATGGATTTTTGGGATTAGGCAAAAAAGAAGCAATTATTATTGTAGATACAAAACAAGAAAAAGTAAGCAAAGGTAAAGAAACAAGAGAATATACAGATTCAAAGCCATATAGAGAATCTTCACACAAGGAGTATAGAGAGCATTCGGCGGGATTTACAAAAAATACAAGCTATGACTCGCATTCTCTTGAGCAGGATTTTTCACAAGATATTTGGGGAAAGCAAGATGCTCCCCTTCAGCAAGATCACGATTCAAATGTGGCACAGATTCGCAGTGAGATAGAATCTCTCTTTGCGGTGCTTCCTTTTGAAATTGATAAATTTGATGTGCATTTAGAAGCTGATAATATGCTTTGTGTGTATATTGATGGACGCGATTGCGCCTTACTTATTGGTGAGAGAGGCTATCGCTATAAGGCACTTTCCTATTTGCTTTTTAATTGGATTAATCCAAAATATGGTTACACATTGCGTCTAGAGATTGCAGAGTTTTTGAAAAATCAAGAAGAAACAATGGATATATATCTAAGAGATGTAGCGCGTCTTATTCGGGCTAATGGCAAAGCGCAGACAAAGACACTTGAGGGGATTCTTGTCTATATCGCACTTAATAAGTTGCGTGATATGTTTCCCGATAAGTATGTGTCTGTGCGGCAGAATGAGGCTGATGAGAAATACATCATCATTAACGATTTTAGACGATAGCACAATTGTTGCTATTGCCACACCTGTTGGCATTGGAGCGATTAGTATTGTGCGCTTGAGTGGCAAAGATGCCTATCAAATCGCTTTGCACCTTACACATAGAGATTTTTTTAAGCCACGATATGCACATTTATGCTCTATTTACGATACACAAGGAGTTGCACTTGATGAAGCTCTTGTGCTTTATTTTCCAGCCCCCCATAGTTATACAACTCAAGATGTATGCGAGGTGCAATGCCACGGCGGATTTGTGAGTGCTAGAGCAATTGTGGAGGTTTGCCTCGCACTTGGTGCAAGAGTAGCATCTGCGGGAGAATTTACCAAGCGCGCTTTCTTGGGTGGGCGACTTGATTTATCTCAAACACAAGCAATCGCAGGACTTATTGCTTCTCAAAGCCTTGAGGCAAATAAGATTTTAATGCGTCAGCTCAAAGGCGATGTGGGTATTTTTGTAGAGCGCATACGCGAAATTTTGCTTGAGATTCTCGCCCTTGTTGAGGTTAATATCGATTATAGCGAGGAGATAGAAGAGGATTATAGGCAGGATATATTAGGGCGTTTGGAACAAATAAGAGATGAATTAAAGCAAGTATATGAATCTTCTCTTGCGCGCAGTGGTTTGATTGAGGGTTATACATTGAGTATTATTGGCAAACCAAATGTTGGCAAAAGTTCCCTTTTAAATGCGCTCCTTATGTATGAACGAGCGATTGTGAGCGCGACAGAGGGGACAACGCGCGATACAATAGAAGAAAATCTTCATATTAATGGCGCCTTGGTGCGCATCGTTGATACAGCCGGAATCCGCCAAAGTGATGATGAGATTGAGCGTATAGGGATTACTAAGACAAAAGAGGCATTGCAAAGAAGCGATATGATTCTTGCTCTCTTTGATGCTTCGCGCCCTTTTGATGAAAAAGATGCAGAAGTGTTAGACATATTGAAAGCTTATGCAGATAAATATATCCTTGTGATTCTCAATAAAACTGATTTGCCAAAACAATGTGATGAGGCATATTTACGCTCATTTTTACATACATATAAAAAAGCTATATTACCCACTCCATTAGCCATAAGTGCGCAAAAACAAGGAGCACAAGAAGTTATAGAATCCCTCAAAGAAGTGATTAATTTGCAAAATGGAAATCAAAGCCTGATACTTACTTCTAGCTATGCAATTTCTTGTGTGAAAAATGCCCTCGATTCTATTCATACCTCTTATGAAGTGTTTGAAAATGAAGAACTAGAGCTTTTTGCTTACCATATCAAAGATGCGCTACAATCTATAAGCTCTATCACTCACCCCTATGAAAGCGCAGAATTACTCGATAAGCTTTTTGGCACATTTTGCTTAGGTAAATAATGTTTGCTTTTTCGCGCTCTGTTATAGAGCAAAAGATATTATTTGGGCGTTCATTTTATCTCAAACGCGATGATTTAATCCACCCCATTTGCAATGGCAATAAGGCACGAAAATTTGCTGCTTTGTTGGAATTAGACGCATATAAAACTTGGATAAGCTATGGGGGCAATCAATCCAATGCAATGCTTGCTTTGGCTTATTTGGCTAAGCTTAAGGGTGTAGGGTTTAAATATGTGATGCCCTCTCTTGGCGCACAAAAGGACTTAGATTCTATGCAAAATCTTTCTTATAAAGCGAATCTAAGCAGAGATGCTATGCAAAATAATATGGTTATGGGGAATCTTGCCTATGCGCTTGAATATGGTATGCAACCTTATATCTTGCCAAGAGGCAGTAGCACTACACACCTAGAATCTTATGCCAAAACTCTCATTGATGAGCATAGCCTCTTTATCCCACAAGGTGGGAGTGTAGAGTGCGCCCTCAAAGGTATGAATACACTTGCTCAAGAATTAGCCCAAAGCATAGGGGGTGAGCCGATTATTTTTTATAGCAGTGGGAGCGGGGTAGGGGTGATTGCTTTGCAAAAAGCCTTGGATTATTTTTTTCCAAAAGCGACTTTAATAGCTTTAAATTGTGCTGGAAGCGAGAAAGAACTCAAGAAGAAATGCGAGAGAGAAAATGTGCCACATTTGCAGATTCTGCATTCGCCCTTTAAGTTTGCTAAGCCTCATAAGGAGATATGGGCGATGAGGGAGTATCTTTTAAATAAAGGGGTGGCGTGTGATTTGATTTATGATAGCCCTGCATTTTGCCTTATACGCCAACATTTAGAATCTTTTAAACACAAAGAGCTTGTATTTATCCTCTCTGGCGGACTTATGGGTGATGTTACTCAAATGCAACGTTATGTTTCCAAAGGTTTCTTGCATAAATGATGTAATAATACAATGCAATTTCAAGGCTAGGATAGCAATGATTAGAGCCATTTTAAAGAGTATGTTACATTGAGCTAAAATCTATTTGCTATAATATGCGCTAAATTAAGCCAAATAAAGGGTATGAATGAAAAGTCATATTCGTAATTTTTCAATCATCGCTCATATTGATCACGGCAAATCCACCCTTGCTGATAGATTGATACAAGAGTGCGGAGCAGTAAGTGAGCGTGAGATGAAAGCACAGATTATGGATACTATGGATATTGAAAAGGAGCGGGGTATTACGATTAAAGCACAATCTGTGCGTTTAAACTACCCCTACAAGGGTAAAACTTATATTCTCAATCTCATCGATACGCCCGGACACGTGGATTTTAGCTATGAGGTATCACGCTCACTCACTTCTTGCGAGGGGGCATTGCTTGTTGTTGATGCAAGTCAGGGTGTGGAGGCACAGACGATTGCTAATGTGTATATTGCAATGGAAAATAATCTTGAAATTGTGCCTGTGATTAATAAAATTGACTTGCCCGCAGCCGACCCTTTGCGCGTGTGCGAGGATATAGAATCTACCATAGGTTTAGATTGTCAAAATGCGCTCAAGGTAAGTGCAAAGAGTGGAGAGGGGATAAAAGCTCTCATAGAGTATATTATTGAGCATATTCCCGCTCCAAGTGGAGAGAGTGATGCACCCACAAAAGCCCTTATTTATGATTCGTGGTTTGATAATTATTTGGGCGCATTGGCTTTGGTGCGATTAAAAGATGGTGCATTGAGCGTAGGACAAGAAGTGCAGATGATGAGCAGTGGTAAGAAATATGAGGTATTAAGCCTCTATTATCCCCACCCTGTGCAAAAGATTCCAACACAAAGAATTGAATGCGGAGAGATTGGTATTATCTCGCTTGGATTAAAAACGCTCACAGATATGGCAGTTGGCGATACAATTACTGATGCAAATAATCCTACAAATGAGCCAATAAGTGGCTTTAGGGCAGCAAAACCTTTTGTATTTGCTGGAATCTATCCCATTGAAACAGATAAATTTGAGGAATTGCGTGAAGCATTGCATAAGCTTAAGCTTAATGATTCTGCCCTAAGTTTTGAGCCTGAAACAAGTGTGGCACTAGGTTTTGGCTTTCGCGTAGGGTTTTTGGGGCTTTTGCATATGGAAGTAGTGAAAGAGCGTCTTGAAAGAGAATTTGGACTTTCGCTCATTGCAACCGCGCCCACGGTGGTATATGAAGTGCATCTTACTGATGGCTCAATGGTGTTTGTGCAAAATCCAAGTGAGCTTCCCCCAACACAAAAGATAGAATCTATTTATGAACCTTATGTGAGGGCGAGTATTATTACCCCTAGTGAATATGTGGGGAATATCATTACCTTGCTTTCACATCGCCGAGGTATGCAGGAAAAAATGGATTATCTCACGCAATCGCGCGTTATGCTCGTGTATGCTTTGCCTAGCAATGAGATTGTTATGG
Organism: Helicobacter sp.; assembly: GCF_022511165.1. Classification (GTDB taxonomy): domain Bacteria; phylum Campylobacterota; class Campylobacteria; order Campylobacterales; family Helicobacteraceae; genus Helicobacter_C. Next base: position 34,831 of record NZ_JAFLSB010000003.1, read on the forward strand.
ATTTTTACGATAAGCTCAAATCCTGCACCAAGGGCTATGCGAGCTTTGATTATGAGCCTATTGGATATAGAGAGGGAGATTTGGTTCGGCTTGATATACGCGTAGCAGGGGAAGTTGTCGATGCGCTTTCTATTATTGTGGATAAATCAAAGAGTTATGAAAAAGGGAGAGCATTAGTTGAATCTATGAAAGAAATTGTCCCTCGGCAGCTTTTTGAAGTAGCGATTCAAGCGAGTGTGGGAAGTAAAATCATTGCAAGAGAAAATATTAAATCTATGGGCAAAAATGTAACTGCAAAATGCTATGGTGGGGATATAACGCGTAAAAGAAAATTGCTTGAAAAACAAAAAGAGGGCAAAAAAAGAATGAAAGCCATAGGCAAAGTGGAATTACCCCAAGAGGCATTTTTGGCGATTTTGAAAATTGATAGCTAAGGTATAAAGGTTCAATTTACAAGTGTTATAAGCTACTCTGCTTTTTTAAATTAAGTAAGATTCAAAAAAGATATTTTTATAAAAACTTTCAAAGATTCTAGCTCCTCTGCTTAAGGAGTTGTTTTTGTAAGGGAGTTGTAGTTTTGCCTTTTAGTTGCATCAACAAAAGTGTGTTTCAAGGAGAGTGAAAAGCCGATAAAAAGGTTACTTCCCAATTTGCTAATGTGCCGTCCTTGCAGGGCATAATATTTCACAAAAGGTGCGATAGCAAGCTTATTATAGAGCTTTGTATCTAAACGAATTTCTACCTCAAGCTGATAAAGGGGATTGTAAGTATCGGGTGTGGAGCTATAAAGATAATGGCGCAAGTTTGTATAATAAGAAAATTTTGAATCTTCGTTGATTTTATATTCTATATTGATTCTACCTTCCCAACCATAGCTTGCTGCGGAGATATTTTCAGTAAAGTTTTCTTCAGCAAAGCCACTCACAGAGAAATCTTTGAGGTAGATTCCATCAAAGAGTTTAGCTCCAGCGCTAAGACGTGTAATTTTTTGCTTATTTTCAAATCCACTTTGGTAGCTTGCTTTTCCAAAGGGTCCCACCTCAAAGCCTCCTACAAAAGAAGGGACATACCAGATTCTGTGTGTGTAGTCTGTGGAGAGAATAATTCTATCTACCATTGTGTTGGTAATACGCTCATTATCGCGTATGAGGATTGTGCGCCCATATTCTGCAAAAATAGAGTTAAACACAACATATCGAGGCGCATAAAAATCAAGTCCAAAATTAAAATTTCCTTGCGCGATGAGTTGAGAATCCCCGCTGATACGACTATCGGAGAATTCTTCATATTCCTTTTGTCCTTGTATAGAAGTAGAGCTAAAATCTGCCGAGAATCGTTTAAGCTCAATATGCCAACCACGTTTATCTGGATTTGCATCAATCCCCGCCGCAAGGGCATTACAGGTATAAAAAAACATAAAAAATAAGGCAAGAAAATTTTTATTTTTCATATGTATCCCTATTATTTGTCCTTATGTTTTTGTTTCTTGCTTAATTTTTAAAAGCCATTCATTGAGTGTTTTTTCAAAGCCTTTTGTGGTGGATTCTACAAAAGGCAAATGTTGCGCACCATTTTTATCTAAATAGCTTTGCTCTACATAGCCACCAAAATCGTGTGGATAGAGATAATGCGTAGAGTAGGGCATAATATGCTCTGGTATTTCAAGCATAAGTCCATTTTTTATCGCCTCCAAAGCCTTATCAATTGCTTTGTAGGCAGTATTACTTTTAGGTGAAGAGGCAAGATAAATCACGCATTGAGAGAGAATAATGCGAGATTCAGGATAGCCGATTTTGCTTACTGCAAGGAGTGTGCTTGTGGCTAGATTAAGCGCATTGGGATTGGCATTACCAATATCTTCACTTGCAAGAATCACAAGTCGCCGCGCGATAAATTCTGGATTTTCATTTGCGCTCACAAGACGCGCGAGATAGTAAATACTTGCCTCTACATCGCTTCCGCGAATAGATTTAATAAGCGCGCTTATAAGGCTATAATGGCTTTGTGCCTCACTCGCACCATCGTGCAGGGCATAGGGGCGCAGGGATTGAAGCATAGTCAGTGTGATATGAGATTCTCCCGTGCTTAGAGCTGCATCAAGGAGATTAAGAAGAGCTCGGGCATCTCCTGCGCTTGAGTATATGAGATAATCTCTTGCTTCTTGTGTGATATGTGGGGTTTTATGAAAATGATTTTCTACATAGTTAAGCCCACGCGTAAGAATCTCATTTAAATGCGCATCGGTGAGGGGTTTTAGCTCAAAGAGAAAGCTTCGTGAGCGAATGGCATTAGTGAGGGAGGCAAAGGGATTATAGGTGCTTGCTCCAAAAATAATAGCACTATAAGATTCCATAATAGGCAGTAGCACTTCTTGCTGTGTGCGACTTAGACGATGCATTTCATCAATGAATACAAGCGGTTGATACAAGCCTCCTTCATAGTTTTTAATAAATTGGCGCAATTCCTCGATTTTAAAGGTTGTAGCATTATAGAGGGCAAATGGTTTTTTGAGTTCTTCTGCAATAATTTGTGCCAAAGTCGTTTTGCCCACTCCCGGAGGTCCATAAAAAAAACAATGTGCTATGGCATTATTTTTGAGCATTTTAAAAAGTGTGCTTTGGGGGGAAAGAATATGATCTTGAGCGATAAATTCCTCTAATGTGTGCGGGCGGAGTAGTTGGGCGAGATTTAGCAAGGGACAACTTTATTTTTTTTGAAATAAAATAATCTCATAGGAACTTTCATTTGTTTGCAAGACATTGCTTTTGCCCTGATGTTTTGCAAGATCTTCGCGTAAATCTCCTGTCATTTTATCAAGCTCATCAAGCCTTTCTTTGAGGCGCAAGATAATATCTACTCCCGCGAGATTTACCCCCATATCACGCGTGAGTTTGAGGATTGTTTTGATTTTGTCAATATCGCGTTGAGAATACAAGCGCATTTTTCCATCAGTGCGTCCGGGCTGTATAAGTCCCTCTTTTTCATATTGTCGCAGGGTTTGGGGGTGGATTTCTAGAATCTTTGCCACCACACTAATAAGATATACTGGCTCATCATAGCTATACATAATATGCTCCTTATGCGAGTTGTTTTTTTAGCATTGTTTGTAGTTCTTCGCTTAGACTATCTGTATGAGGCAAAATGATATTTGCCCTTGCATATAAATTCCCAAAATCACCGCTCTTGCGATTTTTAATACCTTTGCCTTTGATGCGGAATTTTTGGTTATTTTTGGTATTAGCCGGAATCGTAATAGTCGCATCGCCATAAAGCGTAGGTAGAGTGATTTTACCCCCAAAAAGTGCGATGATAAGAGGCACATCAAAATCTTTATATAAATCATCTTCATCACGTGTGTATTCTTGCGATGAAGCCACTTGCACCTTTAAGAGCAAATCCCCACTTCGTCCATTATGTGAATTGCCTTTGCCTTTGAGGCGGATTGTTTCGCCATCTTTTATGCCCACAGGTATTTTAATATCAAAGCTTCCACTTCGCCCATTATAATGATAGCTTCCGCCAAGTGCGGCGCTTTCAAATGGAATTTGAATACTATCTTGTATATTGAGATTTGGCGTATTAAAGTGACTAAAGCCAAAATCATCATCTCTGCCAAAGCCACCAAATCCACCGCCAAAATGGAATCTACTGCCATTTCCTGCGCTAAAGCCACCCTGCCCAAAAAGTGAGGAGAGCAAATCATCAAGATTGACATTGCTTCCTTGTGCGCGTGAGAAGTCGTGAAAATTCTGCCCGCCAAACATCGCATCGCCGAAACGATCATATTGGGCTTTTTTATTTTCATCGCTTAAAACTTCATAAGCAGCATTGACTTCCTTAAATTTTTCTTCCGCACCTGCTTCTTTATTAATATCTGGGTGATATTTGCGTGCAAGTTTGCGATAGGCTTTTTTTATTTCTTCACTTGAGGCATTTTCGCTAATTTCTAATGTATCATAAAGACTTTTTGACATTATAAACTCCTTCATAAAATTCTTACTCAAATAAATGATAAATTTTAAGCGTTATTGTATCATAAAAGTTTAGTAAAGTGTAATCAAGGTTTGTTTTTTGATTAGATTTATCATTAAGCTCTTTGATTATTTGAGATATAATCCTTATCTCAAATGAATCTACAAAGGATAGCTATGGCGCATACACAAGCACAATTTTTAGCACTTAAGGCTTCAGCAGGAAGTGGTAAAACATTTAGCCTTGCCTTGCGCTTTATTTATCTGCTTTTTTGTGGAGCAAATCCGCATCAGATTCTTACTCTTACCTTTACTAAAAAAGCCTCAAATGAAATGCGCCACAGAATCTATGAGCATTTGCATTCTTTAAAAATATCACTTAATAATAACACTTATGCAGCAAATATTGTTTATAAAGATTTATGCGAGAAAAAGGGATTAAATCATCAAATCTTAAGCCAAAATATCCAACGAATCTATACAGAATTTATGCAGAGTAATCCACGCATTACGACTATTGATGCGTTTTTTTATGCTGTATTAAAAAAATTTTGTTGGTATGTGGGGGTATCAGCGTATTTTGAAGTGGGGAATGTGGATTTTGGTGCTATAAATGAGCGTTTTTTACAATCTTTGCATACACAAGATGTAGATTCTCTTGTGAAATTTTGCCTCTTTCATAAAATGAGTATCGCTCAATTTTTATCTTTTTTGCATTCACTTTGCCTTTTTCCTGCTCAAGATATTCAAAATGCGCTAGGAGATGATTTAGAGCCTATTAGGCTTAGCCCAGAAGAGATTGATGAAGAGATAAAGGCAAGAATGGAGCGTATTAATGCTTATATTCAATCGATTGAAGGAGGGGATAAAAGAGCAAAAAGGCTTTTTTGCAAAAGCAGCGCAGAAGAGATTCTAAAAAGTCCTGATTGTATCCTTAAATGGAATGAGCATTCTTACCTTAAAAAATATGATTTGAGTGCATTTGATAAGGTGCGCGAGGAGATTTTTGATTTAATGAAAATTTATTTTGTCAAAAAAGAACAAGATGTATTTAGGCTACTTCGAGCGTATCTTACACAATTTAATCGCTTCAAGCAGCGACAAAATCGCATTGAAAATTATCTAAGTTATAATGATGTAATGCTAAAAAATTATGAGCTTTTAAGGTGCAATATTGATAGAGATTTTTTTTACTTTCGCCTTGATGATAAAATTACGCATATTTTGCTTGATGAGTTTCAAGATACAAGCCTCACGCAATATCAAATTCTAAAACCTATTATTGATGAGATAAAATCAGGAGATTCGCGTAAAAAAATTGATGAAAAAAGCCTTTTTGTTGTAGGTGATGAAAAGCAGAGCATTTATGGCTTTCGGGGGAGTTTTTCGGGTGTATTTGATGAGGCAACAAGAGATTTACACAAAGAAAATCTCCCTTATAATTTCCGCTCAAAGCCACGCGTAATTGATTTTAATAATCGTATATTCCAAGAATGCTATAAGCAAAGATATATTCCTAGCCAATGCCCTAATGATACGATACAGGGTGGATATGTGCGCGTTTTAGAATCTACCAAAGATGCCCAAACTTTGAGTGTGCAGGTATATGATGAGCTAGAATCTTTACTCCATAATGGAGCAAATGAAAATCAAATTGCCATTTTGGTGTTTAAAAATGAGGACGCCCTTTTGCTTAAAGATTATATAAATGCGCATAATCCACACATTAGCGTTGTTACAGAAACAAGCACTTCGCTTTTTAGCAAAAAAGAAGTTCGACTACTTTTAAGCGCACTGAATTATATTAAGCTTTTACGCCTTGCTCAAATGACAAAAAATACAGGAGAAGAAAGCGCAGAGGAGACTTTAAAAAAACACTCTAATGCACAGATTCTAGAATCTATTTCGCAATCTAGCGTATCGCCTACTTCCTATGAAATCAATAATGCGCTTAAATTTTATGAAAAACAAATATGCAAATTATGGGGGAGGGCGTATGAAGAGAGTGCGAATGTGATTTCTAAGATTACCTCGCTCTCTTTTAATGATTCTATGCGCCCTGCGGAAATTGTCCTTGCTTTGATTGAGAGTTTTTGTATAGCTCAAAGCACTTCTATGCGATTTTTGGAGCTAAGTTGTGAATGTGGGAGTATTGATGAGGTGCAAGAGATGGCTTTAAAAATACAATGTGATGCTCCTACACAAAGCAATGATGGCGTAAAAATTATGACAATTCATAAATCAAAGGGCTTGGAATTTGACTATGTGATTGTGTGTGATAGAATGAATAAGCCAAAAAATGATACGAGTAGATTTTTACACGCCTATGATGGACTAAACATTGGGCGCATATATTATAAAAGCAGAGGGCGTGATGGCTTTGATAGAGCGTATAATCAGGCATTAGAGGCGCATAAAAATCGCCTCAAACAAGAAGAGCTTAATGTGCTTTATGTAGCTTTTACACGTGCAAAATATGGCTTAAGTATTGCTAGAAAAGAGCAATTAAGCGCATTTGAACCCCTCTTTTTAAATGATGAAAAAGATATTTTGCCCACCCTAAACACTCATATTGTGCAAAAGCAAGCAGATTCTACAAAAATCAATGTGCTTCAGTCTATGCAACATTTTGGGCGACAAAGCGCATTTATTAAACAAGAGCAAACTCATCATATTTTTGAGGCAACACAATGGCAAAGTATTATTTTTGGAAATGCTTTGCATAGTGTATTTGAGCTTTATTTAGGCTTTGCTTTAAATAAAGAGAGCATAGCGCATATTCTTTTTAATCGCTATGGTTTTGCTTTAAGCTCTAAAAGCATTGCTCAAGCCATAGATTATGCCCTTGCTTCCATAGAGAATCCACTCTTTAGTGCGCTAAGAGAGGGTAAGGAAATGCTTTGTGAGGTAAGCTATATCGAGCAATCTTGTCTTTATCGCATTGATGCGCTTTTATATGATGAGAAAGAATGCTTTGTGCTTGATTATAAAAGTGGGGCAAGAGAGCAGGAAGAGCAAAAGGAGCAAGTGAGGGGGTATATGCGTTTTTTAAATACACTTTATCAACAAAAAAAATCCATACGAGGCTTTATTATTTATCCACTGAAGCAAGGCAGTGAGCAGGTATATGAAGTCAATATTTAAGGGCTATTTCTAGAATCTATAAATTTATATTTTAAGATTAAGAGAGATTAAAATATGCTTTTTTAAAGCTTTAGGCAGGGTGAAATATGGGATAAAATATGTAGGAGAGAATCTGCAAGTAAAGATTATTACATTTTAACCTTACTTTGAGTATAATGCGCCCTTGTTTTATCTGCAAAAAAATCCTAAACACAAAATTCTTATTCATACAAGGAGTTTTCGTAACTATGGGAGAGGTAACGATTACACCTAGCCGACATTCGTATGTTAAAGATAAATTGCAAGAGGGTTTATATCGCTTTATTACCCACGAATCTTTTGGTGGTATTTTGCTTGCTTTTTGTGTTGTGGCAGCTATGCTTGTGGCAAATTCTTCTTATGCGGAGATGTATTTTTCATTTTTTCGTAGCGAGTTTGGTGTATTTTTTGATGATTTTGTGCTGAAAGTAAGTTTGCTTGATTTTATTAATGATATATTGATGTCTTTTTTCTTTTTGCTTGTGGGCTTAGAAATGAAGCGTGAGATGCTCTATGGCGAACTTGCTGGATTCAAAAAAGTAAGCTTTTCTTTTCTTGCGGCATTTGGGGGGATTATTTGCCCTGTGATGATTTATCTCTATTTTAATGCAGGCACAGCCTATCAAAATGGCTTTGGTGTGGCAATGAGTACTGATACTGCTTTTGCGCTAGGGCTAATAATGCTGCTTGGTGATAGGGTGCCTAAGATTCTTAAAATTTTTCTTGTAACCTTAGCTGTGGCTGATGACTTAGGCGCGATTTTGGTGATTGCTATTTTTTATTCTAATGGGCTTGATATGCAGTGGATTTATGCCTCATTGATACTCATTGCTGTGCTTATTTATCTCAATTATCGCGATACAAAATACCTCTCTTTGTATTTTTTGGTGGGTATTTTGCTCTGGATTTGCGTGCATCATAGCGGCATACACGTAACCATTGCAGCGGTGATTTTGGCAATGGCAATCCCGGGGAGAACGCGTGTGAATAGGCGATATTTTGTCAATATGCTCAAAGAATTTGATAAAATGAAAGTGGCAACAAATGATTGGAATGATGTGATACACGCTCAAGATATTGAAAAGATGAGTTTTTGGAAAGGGAGTGTCAAAAATATCAAAAATTTTATGTTTAATACTCAAGATGCGGAGAAAAAGATTGATATGGCAAAAACTTCTCAACTCGTGCATATGCTTGATACCATAGGGACTTATTCGCGTTATGCCCAAAATCCTCTCGTGCGCCTTGAAATTGTCCTGCAGCCTTTGTGTGCGTATTTTTTTGTTCCACTTTTTGCCTTTGCAAATGCAGGGGTGTCTATTCAAAGCGGTATAGATTTAAGTTTAAATAGTGTAATGCTAGGCACAACCTTAGGTTTAGTCGTAGGTAAGCCTATTGGCGTCTTTTTGTTTTGTTTTTTGGGTGAGAAGCTAAGCCTTGCTGCAAAACCTAAAGATTTGAGCTATGCGCATATTTTATCTGTGGGTGTTATTTCAGGTATTGGATTTACAATGTCTATTTTTGTGGCAAATTTAGCCTATAAAGATGATATGATAAGCATTGATATGTCTAAGATTTCTATTCTTATAGCGAGTTCTATTGCTGTTGTGCTTGGGCTTTTGGCGGTATATCTTAGCACGATGAGGCAAGAAAAGCAGGTTGAGAGTATGAGTGTGGAAGAAGAGCATCAAAAGCTTGAAGATGAGATTCAAAAGCTCAAAGATAAGCAGAGCGTGATTTAAATAATAAGGAGGAATATATGAAGAAAACGACAAGTAGGATTTCGGAGGCATTAAGTAGTTTTATTCGCGCAGAATCTTTTAGTGGTATTTTTCTCTTTTTCTGTGCTGTGAGTGCGATGATAGTTGCAAATTCTCCCCTATCGCATCTATACAAGGAGTTTTGGGAGCAACCCTTTGGCTTTAGTTTTGCTGGAGGATTCTATGGATTTAGCATACACGATTGGATTAATGATGTATTGATGTCAATTTTCTTTCTTATGGTGGGGCTTGAGATTAAGCGTGAGCTGCTTTTTGGGGATTTATCAGGCTTTCAAAAAGCTGCCTTTCCTGTGATTGGTGCAATAGGCGGTATGATTGTCCCGGGCGTGATTTATTATGCGCTTAATATGAATACCCCCTCATATCACGGCTTTGGAATCCCAATGGCAACAGATATTGCCTTTGCTTTAGGCGTGATTTTGCTTTTGGGTAAGCGTGTGCCTCTTGCCTTAAAAGTCTTTCTTGTAACCTTAGCTGTGGCTGATGACTTAGGCGCGATTGCTGTGATTGCGATTTTTTATCCATCGCCCGAAGGATTGCATTTATCATATTTACTTGCCGCAGTGGGCATTATAGGTATATTGAGCTTTATGAATTATATTGGGGTGCGCTCTTTAAGCGTGTATATAGGCATAGGAATTGTGCTTTGGTTTTGTGTGCATCACGGGGGGATTCACGCTACTATCGCCGCAGTGGCATTGGCATTTTGTGTGCCTGTGAAGCCAAAAATTGAGACAAAAGAATTTATTGCCGTGGTGCAGGAGATGATAACAATCTTTGAAAATAAGGACAAGGATCGTAAAAATATCTTGCTTGATACCGACCAAATGAGTGCGATTGATAAAGCAGCACAAGATTTTACCAAAGTGCAGAATCCTCTTTTGCGCCTTGAACACGCCTTGCAACCTTTATGTGCTTTTATCATTATGCCTCTTTTTGCCTTTGCAAATGCAGGGGTGGATATTAGTGCAGAGATAGATTTCCATATTGATCATATTATGCTTGGTATTATGCTTGGGCTTGTTGTGGGCAAACCTGTTGGAATCTTAGGCTTAACCTTTTTATGTGAAAAATGCAAGATTGCTGCTCGTCCTCAAGGCGTAACTTGGAGTCATATTTTTGGCGCAGGAATGCTTGCGGGTATTGGATTTACAATGTCAATGTTTGTCTCTAATCTTGCCTTTGATAATGTGCAATCTGCTGATGTCTCAAAGGTCGCAATTCTCCTTGCTTCAAGCATTGCAGGGATTCTTGGCTCGTTGTTTTTGCTCATCAACCATCAAATCAGCAAAGCCAAATCTTAACTATTCTAAGATAGAATCCGCATTTATTCTATTATAAAGGACTACTATGCAAGGGCAAGGTGGAGCACAAGAAGTAATAATGTCATTACTTCCTATTGTATTTTTTATAGCGATTTTTTATCTTCTTCTTATTCGTCCAGCAAATGTAAAGCGCAAAAAACATCAAGAGATGATTGATGCGCTTCAAAAAGGCGATAAGATTATTACCACAGGTGGGCTGATTGCTGAAATTGTTAAGCCAGAGAAAACATTTTTTAGTGTGCGTTTAAATGATGATACGATTGTGCGCCTTTCGCGAGAATTTATTGCTTATAAACTTGATGAAAATGAGCTTACGCAAGATTCATAAAAATGGCAAAGCAGCATATTCAATCTTCTTTGGCAAATAAAAGCATCAATTATAGGCTTTGGGTGCTACTTGTTGCCACTATATTTGGTATTGCTTTGAGTTTGCCCTCTTTTACAGATATAGGTGGTCGTAAGATTTCGCTTGGACTTGATTTGCAAGGTGGGCTTAATCTGCTTTTGGGTGTGAAAACACAAGAGGCGATTAAAGCTCGGCTCTCTTCCCTTGCTTCACAGATTAGCTTTGATACAAGGCGTGAGAAGATTCTTATCGATAATCTCAAAGCGACTGAAAATAATGTGAGTTTTGAGCTTTTTGATAGTGATGAAAAACCAAAATTGGAGCAGATTCTAGCAAGTATAAATGGATTGCAGATAAATGAGAATGCAGGGCAGTATATCCTTAGCTTTAGCCCAGAGTATGAGCAAGAAATTAAAGAGAATGCGCTCAAACAAGCCATTGGCACGATACGCAATAGGCTTGATGAATTTGGCTTAAGTGAGCCAAGCGTTACGCAACAAGGGCAGGATAATATTCTTGTGCAATTACCGGGCATTAAGACATTACAAGAGGAACAAAGAGCAAGGGATTTGATAGCTAAGCCTGCGCATTTGCAGATGATGGCAGTTGATGAGGAGCGCAATGCGCGGGTTAGCACAATGAGTGAGGTTGAGGCGCAAAAATATAATGATGTGATTTTGCCTTTTGTGAATTCAGGCGAGTTGCAAAAGCTTGAAAAAACCCTTAGCACACTTAAAGATGAGCTTTTGGCTACTCAAGTAGATTCTGCGCAATATGAAAAATTAGAGGCAGATATTGCTTCATTAGAGCAAGATATACGCGCAAAAAAAGCGCAATCTCATCAAGTCATTTTGCTTAAAGCTGTGCCTATCCTTGATGGCGAAATGCTTACAGATGCTCGAGCTGGTTTTGATCAAAATAATCAACCAATCGTAAGCTTTAGCCTTGATGCAAAGGGGGCGAAGATTTTTGGTGATTTTTCTGGGGCAAATGTCGGTAAGCGTATGGCGATTGTGCTTGATGGCAAGGTATATTCTGCGCCTGTTATTCGGGAGAGAATCGGCGGTGGAAGCGGACAAATTAGCGGTGGCTTTAGCGTAGAGGAAGCAAGTGATTTGGCGATTGCGCTAAAGAGTGGCGCGCTCCCTGCGCCTATGGAAGTGCTTGAAAAGCGCAGTGTGGGACCAAGCTTAGGAGAAGATTCTATCAAAGCCTCGATGATTGCGCTTATAAGTGGTTTTGCGCTTGTCATTCTTTTTATGATAGCCTATTATGCCCTTGCCGGAGTGATTGCAGTGGTGGCATTATTTGTCAATATTGTGCTCATTATTGCGGTAATGGCTTGTTTTGGCGCGACTTTGACTTTGCCGGGTATGGCGGGGATTGTGCTCACAGTGGGTATGGCAGTTGATGCGAATATTATTATTAATGAAAGAATCCGCGAGGCTTTGCGTGGGGGATTTAGTATCGCTAAATCCATAGAAATGGGCTATGCAAACGCATCTAGAGCGATTTTTGATTCTAATCTCACCACCCTTATTGCCGCTGTATTGCTCTATGCCTTTGGCACAGGTGCGATTAAGGGTTTTGCTATCACAATGGGGATTGGTATAAGTGCTTCTATTCTTACAGCAATCATTGGCACACACGGCATTTATCAGGCGATTTTAAATCAAATTGTAAAAAGTGGTAATATCGCCTTATGGTTTGGTATCAGCCTTCCTGCTCAAACTACACAAGAAGTACGCAAGGAGGCAAAATAATGGAATTTATTAAAAAAGTAAAAATATATGATTTTGTGAAGTATAGCTCCTATGGATTAGGAATATCTATTCTTTTAATCATCGCTTCATTTGTGCTTTTAGGGCTAAAAGGTTTTAATCTAGGCATTGATTTTGCCGGTGGCTCTGTGGTGCAGCTTCAATACACTCAAGCCGCACCATTAGCGCAAATCCGCACACTCCTCGCACAAGATGAGCGGTTTAAAAATTCACAAGTAAGCGAGTTTGGCTCACAAGAGGAAGTGCTTTTGAAGATTCCTTATATTCCTACAGATGTGAATGAAAATATGGCACAAGATATTCTTACACTTTTAGAGCCAAGCGGCACTTTTGAGCTTCGCCGAGTGGATTCTGTGGGTCCAAAAGTGGGCGATGAGCTTAAAACAAATGGTATCATCGCGCTTGTCATCGCGCTTATTGCGATGATGATTTATATTTCTTTTCGCTATGAGTGGAGATTTTCTCTTGCTGGGGTTTTAGCGCTTATGCACGATGTGATTATCGTCTCTGGTATAGTTATACTTGCAAATGTAGATTTTAACCTCGATGTGTTAGCCGCGCTACTTACGATTATTGGCTATTCTATTAATGATACGATTATTATCTTTGATAGAATTAGAGAGCAAATGATGATTAAGCGGCAAAAAGATATGAAATATGTGATTAATGAGGCGGTTTCTTGCACACTCTCACGCACACTTTTGACTTCCTTGACTGTGTTTTTTGTGGTGCTTACGCTTTATCTTTTTGGTGGGGAGATTATTGTAGGATTTTCACTTCCTATGCTTGTAGGGGTGATTGTGGCAACTTATAGCTCAATGTTTGTTGCGCCTCGTCTTGCCTTGCTTCTTGGTTTTAATCTCGATGAATATTATAAAAAAGAGAATGAAAAGCTCAAAAAGCAAGAGGAAAAGAAGCGATTACGCGCAATGTATGAGCAAGGAACTTTATAAGGAGTAAGTAATGGATTGGGGCAAAGTCTTTTTTGTATTTTTTAGTTTGATGAGTTTGACTTTCACATTAGGGTTTTTGTATGAGAATAATATCATCATACTTTTTATCGCCACAGCGATTAATTTCATCGCTACAACTTTGCGCATAGGGGTAAAAACTAGCCTTTCTGCCGAGCTTTTAGCAAGCTCTCTTGTGGCTGATTTTCATCTCATACCTGCTTTTATATTCTTGCAAATCTTTGGTGATATTGAGATTGCAACTTCACTTGTCGTAGGCGCAGTGGTGGCAAATTTGTTTTCTGTGGTTTTACTTTGTATTGGTGGAGCTAAAAGCAAGGAAGAGTAGATTTTTAGGGCTATGAATCATATTTTATATAAGATATTTTTTTGTATTTTTAGTTTTATATATGGAGGTGTTTTTAACGCTTGTGCGAGTTATACGCTTGAGGTTGCAAATGTAAGCTTATATAATGAGGGTGTGCAAATTGTGGATTCATTTAAGCCAAAAAGCAAGGTGCGCCTTGAAGTGGGGCAACATCTTGTAGGAGGCGTAAATGCAGTGCCTCTTGCGCTTTTTATTTCTGCCCTTAATCTTTCTTTACAAAATGTGATTTTTGCAAAAGAAGATATATCACTTTATCAAAATGGAAAGCCTATCACAGCCTTAAATGACAAAGAACTAAAAACCCAAAATTTTGATTTTAGCTCTATTGTAGAATCTTATCATCTTTTTATCCCCTCTTCTCCAATGCCAAGTCGGGGGATACCTTTTATCTATCGAGGCTATATGGGGGGATTTTATATATATGATGAAATGCAATTTTTAGCGCGTGAAAGAATGATAACAAGCATTGAGCTTGATTGGCAAAGAAGCAATCGCGCCGTGATACTCTCAAGCATTTTGCAAAAAAATACACTTGAGCCAAAGGGGAGTCCAAGAGGAGGCTTTGTGCTTTATGCGCCCTCTGCTTTGCAAGTAGGGAAGCTTGAGCTTGAAGTGCGTGTGGGTGAGGAGAGACATACTTTTGCCCTAGAGCTTAAAAAATAAGGAGAATATATGAGAAGAGTATGGAATGGTGTTTGGGCAGTTTGTGTTATTATGGGCTTTGTGGCTTGTAATGATATGTTCTCCGCTAAAGAAGCAAATGAGGCAAAGGAAGAAAAAGAAACTCTCAAAGAAGTAAAAGAGCCTAGCTTAACATATGATGATAAAGCAGAAATTCATCATTTGCTCGATCAGATTCTCTCTTACTATGCACCGATAAAAGAAGATACCCAATCATTTTTACCACAAGATTCACAAGAAAATATCAAAGGGTATGAGCTTGTTTCTGTGGCAGAAAAAGAAGAAGAGATTAAAAAGCTTTTGTGGCAAGCTTATAGGAATAATACAAGCAATAAAGTTGATGTAGCTTTGGTTGAGAGGCTAATGGGATTAGTCCAAGAATGGCGAGTGTTGTGTCATTCAGTCAAAGACTATATGCAGCTACCTTTGCTCGAAAAATATAATGTAGAAATCCAACTTGCTCTTGCCCTTTTGTTTTTGGATTATGAGAGAGGAAATACTGATACCTTGAGTAATTTGCTTAATGGGCGATTTGAGTTTGCCAAAGAAAGCGGGCAGTTAAGCAATATTTTAGAATCTCGTATCCAAGTGCGTATTTTGGCATTACACGGGCTACATCATCTAATGCTTATCAATGGAGAAATGGAGCATATGATAAGCCACAGGATGCGCGAAGAAGTCGAGAAAGATTTGGATAATTTTGATGATTTTATCCCTGAAGAGCATTATAAGGTTTATCGACAAGCCATTGCGCTTATAAAAAATGAAGTCTTGCAGCTCCGCGCACCCATAGATCAAGTGTTTGGGCAACTTTTGTTTTATCATAAGCAATTTGACACTTCTTTAAGCAGTAGCGATGAGGTGCATTTACACACAAGGCGATTAACTAGCGCTTATGAGTTATTTAAAGCCCATAATACCCATTCTGCTGAAGCACAGGATTTTATCTCAACTGCGCGAGATCCACTGAAAAATGTATATAATGATATTACTATCTCAAATTATCTTTATGGGCTTGATTATCTTACTTTAGCACTTTTGGGTGATAATATACAAGAAAATCTCCCTTTGGCATTAGAATATTTGAAGCAAGGTTTTAATTACACCCAAATTAACGAGCATCGCTTTGATTTATCTTTGTATCATAATTATATGGCTTCTTTGGTGCTAGGGGCTTATGTATTATCACAATTTTATGAAAATGGGATGTATTTTGATGAGCTATTGCGCACTGCTAAATCCGAGCTAGAGCATTACAAAGATGTGCTTTCTCACGATGATGTAGAGATGTATGAGGACGCATTTTTCGTATTAGATCAGACGGATAGGAGCAAGTTTTTAAATATTAGCTTTATAGATTCTGCGCCAAAAGATGAGGCAGGATATATCAAAGTTCCACTTGTGCTTTCCTCACAAGAAGTCACACAAATTAATACGATTGCCGCAAGAGAAAAATATGCTAAAGATGAGAAAAAACCAATGTGTCTTAGCCCATTTGAAGCAAAGTTTATGCTTTCACTTACTTATCAAGCCTATAAGGAACAAGGTTTTAAGGGCGTAGCTCCAGAGATGTTTCAAATTCGCTTAGATGAAGTATTTGATATAGATACTTTTAAGAAAAGCTCCCTTGCAAAGCATTTATTGGATTTTGATTTTTTTATGCTTTTGGGTGTGGCAGATAAGCAATGTTATAGACAACAAGAGAGCATTAATGAAGCCCTCAATGCCCTTGAAGCAAAGCAAAGTATTTGCGGATATAATATCTTTTTTGATACAGAAAATGGCTTTATGACAGATAGGATTCTGCCCTCGCAAGTTTTGGAGCAAACCGCTGATGGCAATGTGTATTATCGTATGAAGATTGCGGATTTTAATCTTAATAGCTTTATATTTCATAATGATGAAAATGCCCTTAATCGCCTTAGACAATCTCAAGATTTAGGAGAGCTAATGCCAACGCTTCTTGCGTTTTTTCCTCATATTAAAGCCTATCTTAGTGAGCGTCTTTCGTCTAAACAAGCAAATGAGCTTTTAAGCAAGGTAAAACCAAGATCGTGTGAAGCGCAAACAAGCGCACAATGAGCGCACTTATTTACAAAATAAGAGGATTCAAAAAAGGATTTAGGCTTATGCTTTAGCTTTATTCTTTAATTTTCATTCGTATTTCTTTGCGTTTTCGTGCATCTTCAAATCGCTTTTTTTCATCAGGAGTTGTGGGATCAAGCGGTGGAATCTGCACTCTTTTGCCGCTAGGATCAATGGCTACCATTGTGAAGTAGCAACTATTAGTGTGGGTAACAAAGCGATTTTTAATATCTTCACTAATGACTTTTATGCCTACTTCGCAGCTACTGCTCCCCACATAATTCACAGAGGCGAGGAAATGCACCAAAGAGCCAATGGGGATAGGGTTTTTAAACACCATACCATCTACGCCAATGGTTACCACACCACAGCCGCAATAGCGCGTAGCACACGCATAGGCTACTCTATCAAGTAGCTTCATTAGCTCTCCTCCGTGCATTACCCCGCTAAAGTTTGCCATATCTGGCGAGGCAAGTATGCTCATTGTGAGGCGTTTGGGGTCAAATACATCTTCCATAGAATCTCCTTACATAACATTGCCCTTTATCTTGCCTAAAATAATATCTCTTTATAGATTTTAAGCAAAGACTTTAGAATCTATAAGGTAGCCCGAATCTAAGCCAAAGACAAAAAGACAAGCTTCTTTTAACTTAAATAGAAATAATTATGCAATGTCAAAGTTACTGCTTTTATAATATAGAAGCTACTTTATTGATTTTAATCTCCCTAGTGTCCCTAAAAGTAACCTCTCTTTACTCTCTAAAAAAGCTCAAAAATCCCAAAAAAATCAACAAAATTATGAAAATTTATTAAAATTCTTGCGTTATTACCGATATGTATCTCAACCTAAAGGCAAGGACGCCTAAGGAAAACACAAAAAAGGAGTTACTATGGCTTTCCAAGTCAATACAAACATTAACGCGCTTAATGCGCACGCTCAATCTACCTTTACTCAATATCACCTCAAAAATTCGATGGAGAAATTGAGTTCAGGTCTTCGCATTAACAAGGCTGCGGATGACGCTTCAGGTATGGCGATTGCTGATAGTTTGCGCTCTCAAGCAAGTGCGCTAGGACAAGCGATTAGAAATACAAATGATGGTATGGGGATTATCCAAATCGCCGACAAAGCGATGGACGAACAGCTTAAAATTCTTGATACTATCAAAACTAAAGCGGTGCAAGCTGCACAAGATGGACAAAGCACACAATCTCGCTCAATGATTCAAATGGACATTAAGCGCTTGATTGAAGGTTTGGACAACATCGGTAACAACACTACATATAATGGTATGGCGTTGCTCTCTGGTTCATTTACAAATAAAGAATTCCAAGTGGGTGCGTATTCTAACCAATCCATTAAAACTTCAATTGGTGCGGCTACATCTGGTAAAATCGGGCAAGTGCGCCTTGAAACAGGTGCGATGGTTACTGAATCTGGTGAAGTAACTGTTGTTTTCAAAAATGTTGATGGTGTGAATGATGCCATTTTGGAATCTGTAAGGGTTTCTTCATCAGCAGGGACTGGACTTGGCGTATTGGCAGAAGTGATTAACAAAAACTCTGACCAAACAGGTATTCGCGCAGTAGCCAATGCTATTACCACTTCTGATAGTGCGATTGCCTCTGGGGGCTTAGGTGGCGTGGTGCTTAATGGCTTCTCTATTGGCGATATTATTGGGATTAAGAAAAACGATAGCGATGGTCGTTTGTTGCAAGCTTTCAATGCGGCTACAATGCACACAGGTGTGGAAGCTTACACAGATAATATCGGGCGATTAAACTTGCGAAGCACAGACGGACGCGGTATTGAGCTCTCAATTCGTGGTCAAGCACAAAATGGAGCTATTACCGAGCCTCTAGCAATTCAAACTGTTAATGGTGGGCAAAATTTGCAAAATGGTGGTTCTAAAAACTTTGGACGCCTTTCACTTGTGCGAACAGACGCAAGAGATGTCGTGATAAGCGGGATAAACATCAGCGCTACTGGGTATGATAATGAAGGCAAAGTAGCACAAACTACGGCGAACCTAAGAGACATCACAGGTGTGTTTAACAAAGATGTGCGCTCTGCTTCTGGGGAAAACTTCAATGCAGTGATTGCTTCTGGTGCAGCAGACCTTGGTGCAGGGGTAACTACCTTACGCGGTGCGATGATTACAATGGATATTGCAGAATCTGCTCAAAAAATGCTTGATAAGATTAGAGCTGACCTTGGTTCTGTTCAAGGACAAATGGTAAGCACTCTTAACAACATCACTATTACTCAAGTGAATGTTAAAGCCGCTGAATCTGGTATCCGTGAAGTGGATTTTGCAGCTGAAAGTTCAGAATTTACTAAGCTCAATATCCTTGCTCAATCTGGTAGCTACGCGCTTTCTCAAGCCAATGCTATTCAGCAAAATATCTTAAGATTGCTTAACTAAGCTTTCTTAAGATAGCTTAAGCCTCCCTTTGGTTGGAGGCTTAGGGCTTTTGCACTTTGAAGCTTAGGGCTTGCGCCTTAAAGTATGAATGCTTCAAGGGCTTAAGCCTAAGCACGGGTTCTTTTTTATTTTTTCTATTTTTCCTTAAGATTTGCGCTCAGTGGCTTTGGGCGGTTAGGACTTTAGGGGCTTTGAGCTTTTTAGGCTTTAGCTTTTAAGGGTTTAGGCTCTTTTAGGTTTTTAGACTTTAAGACTTTTTAGAGTTTTGAGGCTCTTTGAGGCTTTTGAGTTTTTTAGAGCTTTGGGAGGTTTAAGGCTTTTTAGACTTTAAGCTCTTTTGTCCTATCCTCCAAGTCATCTCTTTAGGATTAAGGATAGTTATGCGAAGTCTCATCTCAAGGACGAGGTAACCGAGCAAAACCTTTGT
>NZ_JAFLSB010000030.1 GCF_022511165.1 Helicobacter sp.
TATGCAGGAGGCTTTGGAGCATTTGGGCATTGATGTGCGTGTGCAGAGTGCTTTGGAGATTAAGGAAGTGTGTGAAAGCTATATTTATCGCCGCGCAATTAGGCATTTAGAAAAAGGACGCGTAGTGATTTTTGGCGCTGGCACAGGGAATCCATTTTTTACTACCGATAGCGCAGCGACTTTGCGTGCAGTAGAAATTGGCGCGGATATAATCATTAAGGCGACAAAAGTTGATGGCGTGTATGACAAAGATCCGCATAAATTTAGCGATGCAAAAATGCTTAAAAGTATAAGTTATGATGAGGCTTTGAGGGATCATATCAAGGTAATGGACGATACAGCAATTGCCCTTGCTAAGGATAATAAACTTCCCATTCTTGTATGCAATATGTTTAAAAAAGGCAATTTGCTTGATTTGGTAAAATTTGATAAGGGTATTTGCTCTATTGTGAAATAACATAAAACAAAAGCTAAATCAAACAAAAAAACGATACAATTCCCAACTAAAAATACTCTAAAGGATAGATTTATGGATATATTACGAACAGAAGAAATTGCCGCAAAGGCGCTCGAAAGAGTAAATGATGATAGATACGTGCTTGCAAGCCTTATTTTTGAGCGCGTTAAAGAGCTTGGAGAGGGTGCAAAACCACTTGTAGATTTAGATGTGAAATTGCATAAATTGTCTGATATTGCAATGCGTGAGATTGCTGAAGGAAAAATCAAGCTCTCATCAATTGAGGATAGGGAATAGGGAGAGATTTTGGACTTCTTTGCCCAGATTGCCCAAATTGACAATATAGAATCGGCTATTGCCCAGCTTGGAAGCCTAACAGAAATTACCCCAAAGGTGCAAAAGGCTATTGATGTGTCAATGAGCGCACATGAGGGGCAATTCCGCAAAAGTGGCATACCCTATGTCGTGCATCCAATTTGTGTGGCGTGTATTGTCGCATTTTATGGTGGTGATGAGATAATGCTTTGTGCAGCGCTTTTGCACGATGTTGTAGAAGATACTTTATGTTCGCTTGAAGAAGTGCAAAGGGAATTTGATTGGGATGTGGGGCATTTAGTTGATGCGCTAACAAAAATTGTAGAGATTCGCAGCGAGAAGCTAAGCAGCAATCCTAATGATAAATTTATCGCTTCTGCTCTAAGCTTCCGTAAAATGCTTCTTGCTTCAATTAAAGATGTGCGTGCGCTTGTGATTAAAATTAGCGATAGAATGCACAATATGCTTACCCTTGATGCGCTTCCTCCACATAAGCAAAAGCGCATTTCTGAAGAGACATTAATGGTGTATGCACCTATTGCTCATAGACTTGGTATTTCTTCACTTAAAAATGAGTTGGAGGATAGAAGTTTTTTTTATCTCTTTCCCCAAGAATATAAAAATATTGAAAATTATATCAGCGAGAATAATCAATCTATTACCTTAAAACTTAACGAATTTACCCAAAAGATTACAACTATTCTCTTGCAGAATGGATTCACGCAAAAGGATTTTGTTGTTGAAAGTCGTGTCAAACGTTTTTATTCTATTTATCTTAAGATGCAACGCAAAGGCATCAGTATTGATGAAATCTTAGATTTACTCGCAGTGCGCATTATTGTCCCCACAGACTTAGAATGTTATAAAGTATTAGGGTTATTGCACTTGCAGCTTACGCCTGTAATTTCGCGCCTTAAGGATTATATTGCTATTCCTAAGGAGAATGGTTATCAAACAATCCACACAACTATTTTTGAGGGAGCAAGTATTTATGAGGTGCAGATTCGCACTTTTGATATGCACAAATCTGCTCAATATGGTGTGGCAGCGCATTGGAAATATAAAAATGGCGGGAGAGAGCCAAATCTTGAGTGGCTTAATAACTTACAATATCAGCATAATAGCATTGAGGAATTTTATGAGCTAGCCAAAAATGATTTATATAAAGAAGATATGGTGGTTTTTTCTCCCGCAGGAGATATTTATAATCTCCCCGTAGGTGCAGTAGCTCTTGATTTTGCCTATGCGGTGCATAGTGATATAGGTGATAATGCTAAAGAGGTATTTATTAACCACAAAAAAGCCTCTTTGCTTCAGCCTTTAAAAAATGGGGAGATTGTGCGTGTGGTAGTTTCGCAAAATGGAGAGAAAATTCCTCCACGTTGCACTTGGATTGATGCAGTGAAGACTTCTCGAGCAAAGAATCATATTCGTGCGCAATGTCGCGCCAAAGTAAAAGAGATTGATAAAAAAGTCGCATTGCATATTTTGCAAACAATCTTTGATAGCTCTACAGATACTATTACAAATTATCTTAAAGAACACAAGCTTGAATCGCAATTTTATAAAGCTGCTTCAGATTTAGTATTTTTAAAAGAAATCGAGGATAGCATCAAGGGCAATTTTGTGCGCGATGCAAATTTTTTAGGCAAAATTAAAATCAATATGCTTAAGCTCAAACCCCTTACATTTGATAATATCATTGTGCATACAAATCGCAACATCAATGAGGTGATTTTTGACTACTGCTGCCACCCTAAATATGGTGATGATATTTTGGCGATTAAGAGTGCGCAAAAAGCCTACATCCATCATAAAATGTGTGAGAGGGCTTTAAATGAAATAGAGCAAGGCAGTGAAATGCTTTTTGTGGAATGGACGAGTGAGCAAAAAAGTGCTTATAAGATGATTCTTGCTATTGAAAATCAAAAGGGCGTTTTGGCGCAATTATGCGGCACACTCGCAGAGCATAATTGCAAGATTCTAAGTATTGATTATGATGTACTCAATCAGCAGTTTGCGACATATTGTAAGATGTGTTTTGAGAGTGAACATAGCGAGATTAAAAGTTTAAAGGAGTTCTTGCATAAAAAGTATAAAATCATTGAGTTTAAGAATCTTAAAGATGTGTATTCAGAATAGAAAGGAATAAGATGAAAACGCAGATACAAGAGGCTATGCAAGAGATTTCACGTGGTTGTGTGGAATTTATTGGAGAAGAATACATCAAAAACTTGGTAGAGAAATTTTTTGTTACAGGGGAGAGATTCTGCGTGAAAGCAGGATTTGATCCTACTGCACCTGATTTGCATTTAGGACACACGGTGCTTTTGCAAAAACTTGCCACTTTTCAGCACTATGGTGGAGATGTGAAATTTCTTATTGGTGATTTTACGGCGACTATTGGTGATCCAAGTGGTAAAAGTGAGACAAGAAAACCTTTAAGCAAAGAGCAAGTAGAAGCAAATGCTATAACTTATAAAGAGCAGGTATTTAAGGTGCTTAATCCTGCCTACACACAAATATGCTTTAATTCTCAATGGCTAAATGAGCTTGGTGCAGCAGGAATGATTACTCTTACTTCTAAATTTTCTGTTGCGCGTATGCTTGAACGCGATGATTTTACAAAACGTTATAATAATAATCAGCCTATTTCTATGGTGGAATTTATGTATCCGCTTTTGCAAGGCTATGATTCTGTGGCTTTAAAGTGTGATATTGAGCTAGGAGGAAATGATCAAAAGTTTAATCTCTTGGTGGGGCGACATTTGCAGAGAGCCTATGGCTTAAATAAAGAGCAATCTGTAATGACAATGCCTTTATTAGAAGGACTTGATGGTGTGCAAAAAATGAGTAAATCTTTGCAAAATTATATTGGTGTTACAGAATCCGCAAATACAATGTATGCGAAGATTCTAAGCATTAGCGATGAGATGATGTGGCGTTATTATGAATTGCTCTCCACTCTTTCTTTGGCAGAAATTAAGCATCTTAAAGAGCAAGTGCAAGCAGGGGAGATGCACCCTAAGGCTGTAAAAGAGAATCTTGCCCTTGAAATAAGTGCGCGTTATCATAGTATTGATTTAGCAAAACAAGCTAAAATAGAATTTGACAATGTATTTAGCAAAGATGAAATACCCGCAGATTTAGCTGTATTTAACTGCGATAGCGGTGAATGGATAGCCAAAGTGCTTGTGATTGCAGGATTATGTGAATCTACTTCTCAAGCGCGGAGAGATATTCGTGCAGGGGCATTGAAAATCAATAAAGAAAAGATGCTCGATGAGAATTTGAAGTTATCAGCAGGTGAGTATATCGTGCAAATTGGCAAAAGACGTTTTGCAAAGGTGATCATTTCGTAAGGGGATAGAATGGGACTAAAATCGCTTCAAATAGGAAAACATACGATTAAATACCCGATTTTTCAAGGTGGTATGGGCGTGGGTATTAGCTGGGACAAACTTGCTGGCAATGTGTCTAAAGAAGGGGCACTTGGTATTATTAGCGCAGTAGGTACAGGATATTATCAAAAAATGCAATTTGTTGAAAAAATTGCTCATTCTAAACCCTTTGAAGCGATTAATTTTTACTCTAAACACGCCCTCAATGAGATTTTTAAAAATGCACGCAAAATCTGTGGTAATAATCCTCTAGGGGCAAATATCCTTTATGCAATTAATGAATATGGGCGAGTAGTGCGAGATGCGTGCGAAGCGGGGGCAAATATTATTGTAACAGGTGCTGGACTTCCTACAAATATGCCTGAATTTACTAAAAATTTCCCTGATGTTGCGCTTGTGCCTATTGTATCATCTGCTAAAGCATTAAAGATTATTTGTAAGCGTTGGGCTGCACGATACGCAAGAACGCCTGATGCAGTGGTGGTAGAGGGACCTCTAAGTGGGGGACATCAGGGCTTTAGTTATGAGGATTGTTTTAAGGAAGAATATCAGCTTGAGAATGTCCTGCCACAGGTAGTAGATGAGGCAAAAAAATGGGGAAATATTCCTGTTATTGCTGCAGGAGGTATCTGGGATAGAAAAGATATTGATACAATGCTTTCTTTGGGTGCAAGTGGGGTGCAAATGGGCACAAGATGGCTTGGTTCTGAAGAATGTGATGCGAGGGCGTATCGTGATTTAATGCCTTCTGTCTCCAAAGAAGATATTGAGCTTATTAAATCACCGGTAGGCTATCCTGCTCGTGCAATAAAAACAGGTGTGCTTGAGGCAATAGCAAAGGGTAATGCGCCAAAGATTCGGTGCATAAGTAATTGTGTTTCGCCTTGTCATAGAGGCGTGGAAGCAAAAAAGGTAGGCTATTGTATAGCAGATTCTTTGGGATATGCTCATCTTGGGAATAGGGAGTATGGCTTATATTTTACAGGCGCAAATGGATATAGAATCCAAAAGATTCAGCCCGTAAAAGAAATTATTGCTGAATTAGTCCAAGACTAAGGGTATAAATGTGGCGAGTTATAGCAAGTTTATGCCTCGTATTTATGTGCTTATGGAGTGAGCATCGCATCGTGAGAATGGTGCCTTTTGGCGATAGTAATGTGAAAATTGTCTTTGCAAGTGATATTAGCGACCTCACTTGGCAAGTGAAAAATTTGCAAGATAATCGAAGTTTTATAGATTTTGAAGCAAATCTCACTATCCCTCGCCGCAGTTTTATTTTTAAAGATAATTCTACCTTGCAGGTTGCGCAAAACACGCCCCAAGTTGTTCGTGCGGTAATTACCACACAGCCCAAATCAACCTATGAGGTGATTAAAGAAAAAGAGAATCTCTATATTTTTATTAAACCCAAAGCAGAAGCTAAACAAGTAGCCTCTAAAATCGAGCCACCACAGGCAGAAACAAAACCAATCAATAAAACCAAACCCCAGCAATCTATAAAAGAGAATCTATCGAGCAGCGATGAAAATTTATCAAATGATGATAAAGATATACCAATTTTACCACCACAGGCAAAACCACCTCAAGCTAAAGGCAAAAATGCTCAAAAGGGTAAAAAAATAGTTATTGATGCGGGGCACGGAGGCAAGGATTGTGGCACAAAGAGTGTAGAGAGTATATGCGAAAAAGTGATTGTGCTAAATACGGCGAGGATTGTAAGAGATGAGCTTAAAAGTCGTGGCTATGTCGTATATATGACGCGCGATAGCGATGTGTATATTGATTTGCGCAAGCGCACAGAGTTTGCTAATGCCAAAAATGCGGATTTGTTTGTCTCTATTCACGCAAATTCTATCCCTAAAGATTCTCCTAAAACGCCTAATGGCTTAGAGACTTATTTTCTCTCTCCTGCGCGAAGTGAGCGTGCCGAGCAAGTGGCTAAAGCAGAAAACCAAGGTGATATTGAGACGATGAGCCATTTTGCGACAAAAAGCTTTTTAAATACTATCAGTGCTTTTCATCTTGTGGCTTCACATAAGCTTGCTATTGAGATTCAATCAGGCATACTTGCTCGGGTGCGCACACAGCATAATATCCACGATGGAGCAGTAAGAGAGGGTCCATTTTGGGTTTTAGCCGGTGCGCTTATGCCCTCTGTACTCATTGAGATTGGCTATGCCTCACATAAAGACGAGGGGAAGCTTATTGCCAAAAAAGACTACCAAAAGCTTCTCGCACAAGGCATAGCTAATGGTATCGATGGATATTTTTTGAGGAATTACTAAAAAGGATTAAAAATGAAGCAACCCACACGCGTTAGTATTATTTTTTCACTCCTTTTTTTCTCCTTTTTTGTTTTTACAAATCTCACACTTTTTGTCTCGCAATTTTCATATTCTTTTTCACATTTATTTTTAATTTTCATTCGTGAGAATCAGCTATTTGATTATTTGAGTACATTTTTATTTTTTTGTGGATTTATCTTGTGCAGTGTGTTTGTGATTGTGAGTAGTTGGCGTCAAGTAGCCAACCCATTACAGCGCGTTATTGTACTAATACTAGGCGTTGTATGTGTGTATATTGTGATTTTAAAAATCACTTATGTGCCAAAGGTAGAGGATATTATGGATATGTTTGCGATTGAGGGGAGTATTTATCACCGAGGCTTTTTTGAGCTTATGGTGGATTACTTGCCGCGTATTGTGTTGATTGCTTGCGCATATATATTTTTTGTATATCTCCCTCTTTTATTTGAGATTTTTGCCTTGCGCCCTCATCAAAATAGCCAAGTTGGCAAAATGCTCTATGCTATGCGTCCATCGATAAATGTTGTTATTATAATGCTTTTTGGGCTTTCACTGCAACCTTATTATTATCGCGATAATATGTATGCTTATATTGATATTTTTTCGCTTATAGTAAGTATAGGGCTACTTATATGGGTGATGATAAAGCATAGGAATCTTTTTTCATTTTATGAATATATGAATTTTTCCCTGCTTGTGCTGGGTATATTTATTTGTTTTTTTTGCACTTCTGTGCTTTCTGTTTCGGATAATTACTTTAACGCGCGTTATGCGTTTTTGGTATTTGCTTTTATGGGGTGGTGTGCGGAGTGGATGTATGAGAATCTTAAAGCCCAAGAGGAGGAGTAATGGCGCTTGATATTTATCCCGCGATTGATTTAAAAGAAGGCAAGGCGGTGAGGCTTTTTAAGGGGGAGATGCAGAGCGCTGTGGTTTATGGAGAGGCAGTGGATTTTGCAAAAAAATTTGAAGATATGGGTGCAAAATATTTACATATCGTAGATTTAGACGGAGCATTTGCCGGAAAACCACAGAATCTCAAAGTCATTGAGCAGATTCTGCAAATTACATCGCTTCAAGTGCAGCTTGGCGGAGGGATTCGCGATGAAGAAACGATTAAGCTTTATACGCAAATGGGCATATCAAGAGTGATACTTGGCTCAATAGCAATGAAAAATTGGGCATTTGTTAAGGAAATGGCGCAAATTTATCCCATAGCAGTTGGCATTGATGCGCGTGATGGTAAGGTAGCTACGCAAGGCTGGGCGCAAGAGAGCGGTATGGATTCAAATGAATTAGCACAAAAATTTGCAGGAAGTGCTATAAAAGCGATTATTTGCACCGATATTAATCGTGATGGTGCCTTAAGTGGGATTAATGTATCTTTTACTCAAAGCATAGCTTCTTGTAGCGGAATTTATACGATTGCAAGCGGTGGTTTTGCTCATTCAAGTGAGCTTCAGGTTTTAAGTGAGAATCCTCATATCAGCGGTGTTATTGTAGGAAAAGCATTCTATGAGGGAAAAATTAATCTTCAAGAATCCTTGCGACTTTATGGAAGGTAAGGGAGATTTTGAAAGCGCAAAACTAAAATGTAAGTATTTTTATAAACTTGTATATAAAAATATGTTAGAATAGCATTTATCATTTAAGAATTTAAGGAGATAGCTTGAAACTATTAGTTGTTGATGATAGCTCCACAATGAGAAGAATTATAAAAAATACCCTTCAGCGTTTGGGATATGAAGATATTTTAGAAGCCGAGCACGGCGTAGAAGCGTGGCAGATTATGGATACCACAGAAGGCATACAAGTGCTTATTACTGACTGGAATATGCCTGAAATGAATGGACTTGATCTTGTCAAAAAGGTGCGTAGTGATGAGCGATATACCTCTATTCCTATTATTATGGTTACCACAGAAGGAGGTAAAGCAGAGGTAATTACTGCTCTTAAGGCGGGAGTAAATAATTATATTGTAAAGCCTTTTACCCCACAAGTGCTTAAAGAAAAACTCGAAGTCGTATTAGGCGTGAATGAGTAGGCTTAAAGCTTATTGTAGTGGATAAACAGACATATTGGGAGATTATTGTCCATCCAAGTGATTTTTTAGAACAATTTGCTGATTTTATCATTGAAAAAACTTTTGGTGCTATCGAATATCTTGACATATCGCTTCCATCAAATCCTTTTGCTATCATTTATGAAGACTATTTATGGCAGAGTGCGGGGTTTGATATTACACAAGCTAAACAATCTCATCAAACAACACAGATTATTGCTCGTATAGATACAGACAAGATTGATATACAGGATTTTTTAGCTTCTCTTAATTATTTTGCTTCTACGCTTAGCCAAGTTACTTCAAATGCGGTTGGCTTTTGTTATCATATTGCAGAAAAGCAAAATTATGATTGGATTAAGGCGTATGAAGATTCGATTGAACCTGTGCAATGTGGGAGATTCTATATTCGTCCATTATGGAGAGAATCTATCAGGGCATCTCAAGCACATTATAAGGAGGCTAGTTATGAAGAGATTATTATTAATCCCGCCCTTGCTTTTGGCTCTGGACATCACGCAAGCACAGCAATGTGCCTTGATTTTTTAAGTCGTATGGACTTAAAGGGCAAAACCCTCCTTGATGTGGGTTGTGGAAGCGGAATCTTAGGCATCGCAGCTTGTAAGCTTGGTGCAAAAGTTTATGCTTGTGATACCGATGAGCTTGCAGTACAAGAAAGTCAAAAAAATGCAGCACTCAATGATGTGTGTTTTCAAGGTTTGTGGCAGGGGAGCATTGCTCAAGCTCCGCTTGATACACCTAGGCAATATGATGTGATTGTGGCAAATATTGTAGCTTTTGTTGTGAAGCTTTTGTATGAAGATTTTAAGGCAAAATGTGCAAAAAATGGGCTTTTAATACTCTCTGGGATACTTGATGAATATAAATTTGATATAATAAGCTCGTTTAATGATTTTAATGTGCAAGAAGTCCAATCTAAAGAGGGTTGGGTAGCCTTGAGATTAACTTATAATGAATAAAAAAAAGGACAAATTATGGAAAATTCTAATGATAAAAAACCACCTTTTAAGCAAAATCCTTTTCTTGTTTTTGCTATTTTTGTGATTTTAGCTTTGCTTTTATTTAAACTTTTTTCGCCTAATGGTAGCGATTCTTTTACTGATAAGTTTTTAGGAGGAAGCGTTACCAAAGAGATTAGCTACAATGAGCTTAAAGAACTCATTTCTAAAGGCGAAATTGGATCTGTAAGTATTGGGCAAACTTATATTAAAGCCTATTCTGTGCATAATTCACCACGTATTCTTTACACGACTAAAAAAGTCGCAGATTTGGGGCTTGTGCCTTTGCTTGATGAGAAGAAAATTGAGTATAGTGGCTTTAGCGAAGGGAGCTTCCTAGGGGATTTGGTTAATATGCTTTTGCCTATTTTCATTATTATCGCCCTTTGGATGTTTCTTACAGCGCGTATGCAAAAAAGTATGGGTGGGGGCATTTTTGGTATGGGAAATGCCAAAAAGCTTGTGAATGCAGAAAAGCCCAATGTGCGATTTGATGATATGGCAGGTAATGCAGAGGCAAAAGAGGAAGTCGTAGAGATTGTGGATTTTCTAAAATATCCCGAGCGATATGCTGCCGTGGGTGCAAAGATTCCACGTGGTGTGCTTTTGGTAGGACCTCCGGGAACAGGGAAAACACTTCTAGCAAAAGCAGTAGCGGGTGAGGCAAATGTGCCATTTTTCTCAATGAGCGGAAGTAGTTTTATTGAAATGTTTGTGGGCTTAGGAGCTTCTCGTGTGAGAGATTTGTTTGAAATGGCAAAAAAGGACGCGCCAAGCATTATTTTTATCGATGAAATTGATGCCATTGGTAAAAGCCGTGCAGCTGGGAGTATGGTAGGTGGCAATGATGAGCGAGAACAAACTCTTAATCAGCTTTTAGCAGAGATGGATGGCTTTGGTTCAGAATCTGCCCCTGTTATTGTGCTTGCAGCGACAAATCGCCCCGAGATTCTTGACCCTGCGTTATTGCGTCCGGGACGATTTGATAGGCAAGTGCTTGTTGATAAGCCAGATTTTGAGGGGAGATTGGAGATTCTCAAAGTGCATATTAAAAATGTCGCCTTAGCGCGTGATGTGGATTTGCACGAGATTGCAAAATTTACAGCAGGACTTGCTGGAGCGGATTTGGCAAATATTATCAATGAGGCAGCTTTGCTTGCAGGACGAGAGAATCAAAAGGAAGTGAGTCAAAAACATCTCAAGGAGGCAGTAGAGCGAGGTATTGCGGGATTAGAGAAAAAATCTCGCCGTATTTCTCCTAAGGAGAAAAAGATTGTGGCTTATCACGAGAGTGGGCACGCTGTGGTATCGGAGATGACAAAGGGTGCTGATAGAGTTAATAAAGTCTCTATTATCCCCCGCGGTATGGCAGCACTTGGTTATACACTCCATACACCTGAAGAAAATCGCTATCTTATGCAAAAACACGAGCTTATGGCGGAGGTTGATGTGCTTTTAGGCGGACGCGCGGCAGAAGAAGTATTTTTGGGTGAAATTTCCACAGGGGCAAGTAATGACTTAGAACGTGCCACAGGGATTTTAAAATCAATGATTAGCTATTATGGTATGACAGATGTGAGCGGACTAATGGTGCTTGAAAAACAACGCAATACTTTTTTAGGTGGCGGTGGGGCGCAAAGAGAATTTAGTGAGCAACTTGCCCAAGAGATTGATACACATATCAAAAACACACTTGATGAACGTTATAATTATGTGAAAAATCTCTTGAGGGATTATAGTGATGCGATTGAAAATATGGTCAAAGAGCTTTTTGAAAAAGAAGTGATTGATGGTGCGCGTGTGCGGGAGATTATAGTAGAGTATGAAGAAGCACATAATCTGCAATCACGTCTCATACCACTTGAGGAAGAAGAAGTATAAGGAGGGGAGATGACAACTACACAAATCATCGCAAAACAAGGCTGGAGTGGCGCGTTAGTGCTTTTTATAGCCTTTTTACTCACGGCTTGGTTAGATTGGAATGTATGTGCATTTGTATTATTTGTATTATTTGTATTATGGCTTGTAATGTTTCGCAATCCCGAGAGGATTCCAACTACTGATGAAAGCAATGTTTTTGTATCACCTGTTGATGGGATAGTAAGAGATATTACTTCAAGTGAGGGGCAGGTAAGTATTCTCATTGAGACGCGTTTTATTGATGTGGGTGTGATACGCGCTCCTTGCGATATTATAGAGGGAAAATGTAGTGAAAAAAAAGGCTTAAATCTTGCGTGTTGTAGTAAGGAGAAATGCAATGAGCTTAATGCGATGATGCGTTTTGAGAGTGTGCAAGATAGAGCTTTTTGTATTGAATTTTATCCCATACTTTTTTCTTCGCAAGAATTATTTGCTTCAAGTAATTTAGATATTGGTGAACGTATGGGCTTTATGAAAGCTGGCATGACGCGCATTATGATTCCCCAAAAGAAAAAAAAGGGTGCAGATTCTGCAGAGATGGAGCTCAAAATTGGCATTGGCGATAGAGTAAAGGCATTGCAAAGTGTAATAGGATACTTTTATGAAGTTTAATCCCCTTTTTATTTTGCCCAATCTTTTTACTGCCGGCAGTATCTTTTTGGGTGTTTTGAGTGTTATTTTTGCTTCAAAAGGAGACTTTGAAAGTGCGTGTTGGTTCATTTTGTTTTCTATGATTCTTGATGGATTAGATGGTAGGGTGGCTCGACTTACAAATACAGAGAGTAGGTTTGGTGTGGAGTTTGATTCTCTTGCTGATGTGGTGGCTTTTGGCGTAGCTCCTGCTCTTTTACTTTATTTTTATATTGGTGTTGATTATGGGCGTTTGGGTATGAGTGTCCCTGCAATTTTTGTAATCCTTGGAGCAGTGCGTTTAGCGCGTTTTAATATCACTTCAAGTTCCGAGCCTCATTTTTTTATTGGGTTGCCTATTCCTTCTGCGGCAATTGTGCTGATGCTGTGGATACTTGTCGATTTAGAGTATGATTTGATTAAAGCCCATAATTATGAATATGTAATGCTTGGAGGAAGTTTTGTATTAAGTATCCTTATGGTAAGTAATATTCGCTATCCAAGCTTTAAGAAAATGCAATGGAGTTTCAAATCTTTTATAGCCGTCATTTTGCTTCTTGGTGTAATTTATGTTAATCCACAAGAAACTTTGTGTGCTTTGATGAGTGGTTATGTCGTATATGGTATTGTGCGTTGGGTTGCGATTATGCTTAAAATGCGCTTTAGTCAAAAATCCAACCAAAGAAGCAGCAACATATAAAGTTATATTTAGTGATTTTGTGCTAGGATTAAATATTTTTAGAAAATTCGAGGTGTGATTATGTCCAAAACAAGTATGTCAAACATTGATCAAGTAACGAGTCTACATAAGAATAATGAGTTGCAACTCCTTTGTTTTCGCCTAGAAAAAGGTAAAGATTTATATGCCGTAAATGTATTTAAGATTCGTGAAGTGATTAAGTATAGAGGTGCACTCACGGTTGTTACGCACGAAAATAATAGCCTTGTAGAGGGGCTTATTACTATTCGTGAGCTGACTATTCCTCTTATTGATATGCGTAAATGGTTTTTTTATGATAGTAATAATAAAGGTAAAAATTTGCGTGATTGTGGTGTAAAAAGAGCACCCGGAGAAGAAGATGTGATTATGATTTGTGAATTCTCGCATTGGACAATTGGGGTAAGAATCTATGAAGCA
Organism: Helicobacter sp.; assembly: GCF_022511165.1. GTDB lineage: Bacteria > Campylobacterota > Campylobacteria > Campylobacterales > Helicobacteraceae > Helicobacter_C. The sequence goes on from NZ_JAFLSB010000030.1 coordinate 13,249, forward strand.
GATAGAATCCTCAATAAAAAATGGACAGAGATAGAGCAAGGTATTGGTGTCGGCGGTGGTGGCAAAAATGGAAAACTCGTAAGTCGCACACGTTATTTTGATGGGCGTTTGGTGCAAGTAGTGGATATTGAACGAATGCTTATTGATGTGTTCCCTTGGATTGAAAAAGAAAAAGAAGAGGGTATTGCTAAGATTTCTCAAGTGGAGACAAACAAAAGCATACTTCTTGCAGACGATAGCCCAACGGTGCTTCGCACAATGCAGCTTATCCTCAATAAACTTGGGGTTGTGCATCATGATTTTATAAATGGGAAGCAGCTACTTGATTATCTCTTTGCGCCTACAACAGATATTAGCTCGGTGGGTATGATTATTACAGACCTTGAAATGCCTGAAGCAAGTGGATTTGAGGTAATTAAACAAGTCAAGGCAAATCCTTCTACCTCACATTTGCCCATTGTGGTAAATTCTTCTATGAGTGGAAGTAGCAATGAAGATATGGCACGTTCTCTCAATGCAAGTGATTTTATCTCTAAATCTAATCCTGTGGAAATTGAAGCTGCAGTTAGGCGCTTTATTTTGAAATAAATGCGTCAAGTTTCTACACTTCTTCAGCTTCCTTCCCCATCGTATGTGCTTGAAGAGGAGAAGCTTGATGCTAACCTCGCTCTCTTAGATATTGTGCAGCAACAAAGTGGTGCAAAGATTCTGCTTGCACTTAAGGGTTATGCGTTTTGGCGTGTGTTTGAGAATCTGCGAAAGATTCTAAGTGGGAGTACAGCGAGTGGATTATATGAGGCGCGATTGGGTTTTGAAGAAATAGGTGGTAGGGCACAAGGCAAAGAAGTATGCGTGTTTTCCCCTGCCTATAAAAAGGCGGAAATGGAGCAGATTCTAGAATACGCCACACATATTATTTTTAATTCCTTTGCACAATGGCAGACTTTCAAGCCCCTTATAGATGCAAAAAATCAGGCTTTAATAGCGCAAAATCTTACTCCTATTGAAGTGGGCTTACGCGTGAATCCGCTTTATAGTGAGGTAGAGCTACCTCTTTATAACCCCTGTATTGCTGGTTCGCGTTTGGGCATTACTCCACAAGCTTTTGAAAAAGGTGTAGCTAAATATGGTTTAGAGGGCATTAGTGGATTGCATTTTCATACACATTGTGAGCAAGATAGCACCGCCTTAAAGCGCACCTTGCCACATTTTGAAGGGCATTTTGGGCGATACATCGAGGGGAGGAAGTGGATTAATTTTGGTGGTGGACATCATATTACACGAACAGATTACAACCGCGATTTGTTGATTACACTCATTAAGGATTTTAAAGCAAGATATAAAGACATAGAGGTATTTTTAGAGCCCGGTGAAGCAGTTGGCTGGGGCGTTGGGTTTCTTATCGGTGAGGTGGTGGATATTGTAGAAAATGAAATGAGTATTGCTATCCTTGATGTGAGCGCGTCTGCTCATATGCCTGATTGTCTTGAAATGCCCTATCGTCCGCGTCTTACAAAGCTTTCTTGTAATGGCTTAGAATCTGATAAGGGTGAGCGTGCTGGGACATATATTTATCGTTTAGGTGCTCCTACTTGTCTTGCAGGCGATGTAATAGGGGATTATAGCTTTGATACACCTTTATGCGTGGGCGATAGAGTGATTTTTGAAGATATGCTCCATTATAGTATTGTTAAAAATAATACCTTTAATGGAATCCCCCTCCCTGCACTTGCTGTGATTGATACACAAGGGAAGTGGCGGGTTTTAAAAAGCTTTGATTATATGGATTATAAGCAGAGAAATTAAATGATAGATTTTCAGAATCTTTTGATGTTAGCCCCTCTTGCGGGCTATACCGACTTACCCTTTCGTAGCGTGGTAAAGGGCTTTGGCGTAGATATTACCGTGAGTGAGATGATAAGCTCTCACGCCCTTGTTTATAATAACACTCGCACACTTAAAATGATTGAAAAATCGCAAGAAGAGCAGCCTTATAGCGTGCAGATTTCAGGCTCAAAGGAAGCAGTTATTAAGCAAGCAGTGGAGATTTTAAATACACAAGAAGGCATTGATATTATTGATTTAAATTGTGGTTGCCCTGCTCCAAAGGTTGCTAATCACGGCAATGGAAGTGGATTGCTCAAAGATTTGAATCTCCTTGTAAAAATAGCCAACCTCATTAAAGAGAATGCAAAGACACCCTATACAAGCCTTAAGGTGCGCTTAGGCTTTGATAAGAAGATTCCAAATGAACTCGCCCAAGCGCTCAAAGATGTTAAATCAGATTTTGTAGTTATTCACGGACGCACACGCGCAGATGGCTATAAAAAGGAGAGAATTGATTATGATGCAATCGCGCTTATTAAAGCTCAAGTTTCCTTGCCTGTGATTGCTAATGGCGAAATTGATAGTGCCTCTAAAGCCCAAGAAGTGCTTAATCATACAGGTGCAAATGGCGTGATGATAGGCAGAGCAGCGCTTTCTGCGCCGTGGATTTTTTGGCAGATTAGAAACCACACGCAAGAGATTCCGCCTATTATAAAAAAAGAGCTTGTGTTGGAACATTTTCAAAAAATGGTAGAATTCTATGGGCAACGTGGAGCGATTATGTTTCGCAAAAATCTCCACGCTTATGCCAAAGGACACGAAGGGGCGAGTGAGTTTCGCAATCTCATTAATCGTTTAAGCGATGTTGAGCTAATAAAAGCACATATAGGGCAGTTTTTTTCACATCATCAAATGGTAATGCACAATTTTCCCCAGCTTGTGCATCTTAATAAAAGGACGAGTTAATGAAACAATATGTTTTGAAATGTTTTTTACTAGGTATTGTGGTAATGAATATGTGGGCAAATGAGAGTGAGAACATACAAGATTTATCTCAACAAGAGCCACCCCAAGAGAGTGTATTACTTCAAGCTATAGAGAGTGCAGATTCTGATTTTTATCAAGCAGTGATGATGTGGGTAAGAAATGCCGACGAAGCAAGTAAATTTTTGCATAGAGCTTGTGATCAAAAGCACCCCGGAGCGTGCTTGTATCTAGGTAATTATTATGAGCTTAAATCCCAAGATAGAAGAGATGGACAAAAGAATCTTGAACAATCTAGGCAATATTATCAAGCAGGATATAATTATAGTTTAGAGGCGTGTAAGGAGGGTGGAGAGCAGTGGTGCACAATACAAGCAGTCGCGCTTATTGATGGGCGAGGTGTGCAAAAAGATATAGAAAAAGGCTTGGAATATCTTAATGTGATGTGTGAGCATAATATAGAAAATGCGTGTTTTACACTTGGCTCTTACTATTTTTATGGAATGAATACAAAACAGGATTCACAAAAAGCTCAAGTTTTTCTTCATAAGGCTTTGGAGTTAGATTCTCAAAAATGCGATGAAAAGAAAAAATACGCGTGTGTGTTAAGTGCGGAGGTGTATCAGCAGGGTTTAAGTGTGCAAATGGATTTAGCAAAGGCAAAAGATTTTTATCATCGTGCGTGTGATTTAAATAATCAATTTGCCTGTGATTATGTGCAGAAATTACGATAAAGGATTTGTCTCTTAATAATCAAATCATTCTTTTTATGATATTGGTGCAATGATATAAGGGGATTATGCAAAAAGATAAAAATGAAAATTTTTAAAATATGTTTTATCTCTCAGTCCTTGCAGCCATAGCCTTGCCGGTGGGTATATTTATCTCTATGCTTATGTATATGCACGAACAGGTGGAGCAAGTGGAATTCCTTCTTGTACTATCTATTTTACTGCACCTTTTATAGTTGGAGTAGGTGTTTTTTAGGTGAGATTTTACAAGGTATTTATAATTTTGTTATCGCAAGAAATTTATTAAAAAGCTAAAAAAAACTCTATTTTTCGCGATGAAAGGGGTAATTTTCTTATCTTTTTTAGCCATAAATACCTCCATATTTCTCCTATATTATATACTAACAAGTTATTTTAAACAAGAAAAAAATAGCTTAATGCTATTTAATTTCAGTTATTTCTATTTTATATACTCCGTTTGGACTTTC
>NZ_JAFLSB010000031.1 GCF_022511165.1 Helicobacter sp.
CGTAAGTGAGTTACCACTTGATACAGAAATCAAATGTACCGAAGCGGTGGATAATCACGTAGAGATTCGCAAACTTGGCGAATTTATGGATTTTTGTGAAAAATACCTCAAGGTCGATAATGGTATGCTTGTAGATATGACTTTCTTGCCTCGTATTAAAGAAGGTGAAATCAGAATCCTTATGCTCTATAAAGACCCTATTTATGTGGTGCATAAAAAACCAGCAGAAGGTGCTGATGCTTTCTCTGCAACGCTCTTTAGTGGTGCAAAATATCGCTATGATAAGCCTGAACAATGGAGTGAGCTTGTAAGCTATTTTCTTGCAAATTTGCCAGAGATTAAAACTAAACTTGGCAACTATGATTTACCTTTGATTTGGACAGCGGATTTTATCCTTGATACTGATGCAAATGGCAAAGACAAATATGTTTTGGGTGAAATTAACTGCTCTTGCGTGGGCTTTACTTCTCCTGCAGAATTCCTCGATAAAACTGCGCGCCGCGTAGCAAATACAATTATCAATATTGTAGAAGACGCGAAGTCTTAATCCTCTTGCTAGATTCTATTGCTTTTTGTAGAATCTAGCATTCTCTTTTGTTTATTAAAGTGTATAAAGCATTCATAAAAGTGCATTTCTTTCCAAGATAAGAGAATCTAAAGAAAAAGCAATCAAAAACACATTATAATCATTAAGAATTTCAGGTAAGGAGCGTGTGTGGTTGTTTCTGTCCCTGCTACAAGTGCAAATCTTGGACCGGGCTTTGATACTTTGGGTTTAGCATTGAAGCTACATAATGTTTTTAGTATCACCCCCTCGCGCCTAAGCGGGATTCATATTTCAGGTGAGGGCGAGGAGTACCCAAAGCTACGCGTTGATAATATATTTGTGCGGATTTTTAATGAGATATTAAAGCGCAATGATTATCCCCCAACGCATTTTAAATTTAGCTTTACCAATTCCATACCTATATCGCGTGGGCTTGGCTCAAGCTCGGCAGTCATTATTGGTGCGATTGTGAGCGCATATCATATAATGCAAAAGCCCATTGATAAGCCTGAAATTCTCCAACTCGCTCTTGCTTATGAAAATCACCCCGATAATATCACCCCCGCACTCTATGGAGGATTTAATATCGCTATGCTTTCTTGTGATGAAAAAAAAGAGCAAACACATAAGGTAGTGAGTTTCCAAGCCCCCTTGCCTATGGATATTAAAGCGGTGGTAGTGATACCAAATATAGCCATTTCTACAAAAATGTCTCGTAAAGAATTACCTAAAAAATACACAACTAAAAATGCTGTTTTTAATCTCTCGCGTTCTTGTATGCTAAGTGCGGCTTTTATTACGCATAAATGGGAGCTTTTAAGAGAATCAAGCAAGGATAGATTCCACCAAAAGGTGCGTATGAAAAACTGCCCTGCTCTCTTTAGTGTGCAAAAAATTGCCTTACAAAAAGGTGCGCTCCTCTCTACTCTCTCCGGCTCTGGCTCATCATTTTTAAATATTTGCTATCGCGATGATAGCGCGGCACTTGCGCAAGTTTTGCGTGAGCAGTTCCCAAAATTTCGTGTGCTTGAGCTTGAATTTGATAATTCAGGTGCAACCCTGATAGAATCATAGAATCTTTAGGTATAATAGCGTGAAACAACCCAAGCAAACGCGTATGTGTGTGAGATGTCGTAAAAGATTTCAGCAAAAGGAGCTTCTAAGACTGCAGAGTAATGGTTATTCCCTATGTGCATTTAGCGGGAGAGGGCGGAGTTTTTATGTGTGTGAGGAATGCCTAGCGCAGCCCAAAACATTTCAAATTATCATTAAAATGAATAAACTTAAAGTCAGCGAAGAGCTGATTGCAACGATAAAGGAGATATGGAATCTATGGCAGAAAAAATAAGGCTAACACAAGTTGGTGCGGAGTTTGGGCAAAGCGCAGGGTTTGCCTTTGAAAAAGCCAAAGAAATAGGCTTAAAGGTAAAAACCGCTTCAAGCTCGATTACAATAGAAGAGGCTGGTTGGCTAGTTGAATACATCACTACCGGCATCAATCCTATCGCTGCACAAGAGCCCAAAGATGAGACTAAAAAGCCCAAAAAAAGCAGCACAAAAACAGATTCTAAGACAAGTAAAAAAACAGAATCTAAAACAAGCAAAGAAAAAGCTCCCAAAAAAGAAAGCCCCAAGAAAGAAAAACAAACTCAAAAAGCAAGTGAAAAAAAATCTACAAAACAGACACAAGAAATCACAGAATCTCCCACAAGCAAAGAATCACAAGCTCCTTTAGTAACACCTCCTGAAGCTAAAGGTTTGCGCATTGTGCGCAAAAATAGGGTGCAAGAACCAAAGGCAGAATCTAAAAAAGAGGAAGTAAAAAAACCTACATTAAGCTATAAAGAGCTGCTTGCTGATAGTGCCAATGAGGAGCAAAAAAAGCAGAAAAAAGACAAGCCTAAGCCCAAAGTTGCCCATAAGCATACTGATCAAAAAATGCACATTCTTGATGATAGGGATATTGCTTCTGGTTATGATGATGAGCAAGATGAGATTATGCTTTTTGATTTGAATGAGACACAAGTGCGTGATGAGGAAGAAGAAAATCAAATTCGCCAAGCTATCACAGAGCGTGTGCATATTCATCGTAAGAATCCGTGGATGAATGAGGGGAGCATAAAGCGTGGAGGTAAGCGGCGCAAACCTGTGAAAATTGCAAAAAATGTCGATAAAATCAAAGGTCCTATTTCAATCCCTGAAGAAATACGCGTGTATGAATTTGCCGAGATGACAAAGCTAGAGCTTAAAGATGTGATTAAGGTACTCTTTAATCTTGGCGTTATGGCGACAAAAAATGATTTTTTAGATAGAGATGCCATTGAGATTTTAAGTGAGGAGTTTGAGCTTGAAATCTCAATCCAAGATGTGCAAGCCCACGATAGTATCGAATCCCCGCTTGGGTATGATGTGCAAGAAGTTGAGCGTCCGCCTGTGGTTACAATTATGGGGCATGTCGATCACGGCAAAACCTCTTTGCTTGATTATATCCGCAATTCGCGCGTAGCAAGTGGTGAAGCTGGAGGCATTACTCAACATATTGGCGCATATATGGTGGAAAAAAATGGCAAAAAAATTAGTTTTATTGATACACCCGGACACGAGGCTTTCACACAAATGCGCTCTCGTGGGGCACAGGTAACTGATATTGCTATTATTGTGATTGCCGCAGATGATGGCGTAAAACAACAAACCATTGAAGCACTCAATCACGCAAAGGCTGCTAATGTGCAGATTATCATTGCTATGAACAAAATGGATAAGGAAAATGCCAATCCCGACAAGCTTAAAGCCGAGTGTGCTGAACTTGGATTTACGCCAAATGATTGGGGCGGGGAATATGAGTTTATCCCCATTTCTGCAAAAACCGGCGAGGGTGTAGAACATCTGCTTGAGACAATCCTTATTCAAGCTGAAGTATTAGAGCTTAAAGCCCCACAACTTGGGCAGGCAAAAGCGATTGTGCTTGAAGCGAGTTTAGAAAAAGGGCGAGGACCGGTGGCAACTATCATCGTGCAAAATGGTGTTTTAAGACTTGGAGATTCTATTGTAGCAGATACAGCTTTTGGGCGTGTGAGGGCATTGATTGATGATAGAGGAGAGAATATTACAGAGCTTTATCCCTCTGGCGTAGCTGTTGTTACAGGGCTTTCTCTTGTGCCACAAGCTGGAACAACGCTTCTAAGCGTAGAAAATGATGGTATAGCAAGAGAATATGCGCAAAAAAGGGCTTTGTATTTGCGTCAAAAAGAGCTAAGTAAAAGCACAAAGGTTACTTTTGATGAACTAGGAGAAATGGTTGCACAGGGGAATCTCAAAACCCTCCCATTGATTATTAAGGCAGATACGCAAGGTAGTCTTGAGGCTATTAAGGCAAATGTAGAGAATCTTAGTAACGATGAGGTGCGCGTGAATGTGATTGGTTTTGGTGTAGGGGGTATTAGCGAGGGAGATATCAGCCTATGTGCTACAAGCGATAATAGCGTGATTTTAGGCTTTAATGTCCGTCCCACAGGTAGCGTGAAAGCAAAGGCAAAAGAGCTTGGCGTGAATATTAAAACTTATTCGGTGATTTATGATCTTTTTGATGATATTAAGGCATTGCTTGGTGGGCTAATGTCGCCTATTATTGAGGAAGAAAATACAGGACAAGCCCAAGTGCGTGAAACCTTTAATATTCCCAAAGTTGGCACGATTGCAGGTTGTATGGTGGTTGAAGGAAATATTCAAAGAGGCATCAAAGTGCGCCTTATTCGTGATGGTGTAGTGGTGCATACAGGGGCGATTGCTTCGCTTAAGAGATTCAAAGATGATGTCAAAGAAGTCTCCAAGGGTTATGAATGTGGGATTATGCTTGAAAATTATAATGATATAAAAGTTGGTGATGTGTTTGAAACTTATAAAGAAGTGCCAAAAACAAAGACTTTGTAAGGAAAGTGTGAATGCACAATGCAGATTCTACAAAGCCTAAAAGGGATTTTGAAGTGGATTTGGAGTTTGTTGATTGTGCTGTTTCATTTAACATCAAAGCACAATCGCTTACTTTGATTGAATGCGGATAAGTTTTTGAATGAAAATTTTTATTAGCCCTTGTAGCTCTTGCTGTACCATTGTTGTTAGGATTTTTACAAGGAGCGATTGTTGTTGTGCTACAAGGTATTTTGGAGCATTATAAACTTGAAACGATAAGCTATGTTACGCCTTTAGGTATAGGAATTTTATATTTAATATACCTATGATTTTTTCTTAAAAAAATCTTTCATACAAGACATGTGATTTTGGCGAGCTTATGTTCTATTGCTGCTTCTCTAGGATTTGCAATTTTTAGTTTTCTCAATATCGATTATTTTTATTTTTAATCCTTATTCATCTTATGGTTTTAATTCACCTGATTGCTGCCCTTAGCAAAATTGTAAAATAAAAAGTATTTATTGGTTTTGTTTAGCTTTTTTAAGCAATTTTAGAGTTTAGTTTCTTAAAAAGCTTTTGCTCTTCACATAGAGTTTTATTCTATCGCAGCTATTTTATGTGCTATGGGACGTTTTTTAATTGAGTATCAAAAACTTATAGCGCAAATCCTCTACTTCGTGTTTGAGACGCTTGTTTTCATCAAGGAGTATATCATATTGGGTTTGCAAATTGATTATATCTTTGCTCAAATAGTAAATGGTATTGGCAAGATAGACTTTTGGCACGCATAAAAGTAGCACCAAAAGCACCAAAATAAAGGCATTTCTTAGCTCCTTAAACCCTAAGCCTTGCTCTTTGCTTTTTTTAGTGGATTCTATAAGCTCATCTTTCTCCCACTCATTCACACGCGATTGGGGCAAGATGAGATTTTTGAGGGGATATTTTTCACTCATTTCCTGTTCCTAATGCAAAAATACGTAGTTTCGCACTACGCGAACGTTTATTTTGGGAAATTTCTTGGCTTTTTGGAGTAATAGGCTTCTTGGTAAGAATCTCCCCTAAAGCATTATTATTTCCACATTCACATTTATAATTTTCCTGCGGACAAATACAGGATTTACTCCATTGCTTAAAGTATTGTTTGATGATTCTATCCTCCAAAGAATGAAAGGCAATAATGCCTATTTTGCAATTTTTGAGTATTTTTGCACGATAGGCTTGCTCTATGCTTGAAAGCAAAGTGCGGAGTTCATTAAGCTCATCATTGACTTCAATGCGTAAGGCTTGAAATGCCAAAGTCGCTGGGTGAATCCCGCCTGTGCGAGGAAAATGCCCCTCAATAAGTGCGCTAAGCTCTGCGCAACTCTCAAAAGGTTTTCTCTCTCTTGATTCTACAATAATATGTGTCAATTTTTTGCTTTGTTTGAATTCACCATAGATTCTAAATATTTCTTCTAGGCGTGTGGGCGGATAGGAATTGAGCACCTTTTGTGCGCTAAACTCTGCGCGCGTATCCATACGCATATCAAGATTTTTGGAGCTAAAGTTAAAGCCTCGAAGCTTATCATCAAGCTGCATAGAACTTACGCCAAGATCTGCAATAATCCCTCTGCTTTGCTTTAAAATCCTTTTGTCTAAGTGTTCAAGGGCAGCAGAAAAAGCGCAGTGGTGAAAATGTATGCGTGAAGCATAAGGTTGCAAACGCTCTTTTGCTAAAGTAATAGCGGAATTGTCCCTATCAAAAGCATATACTTGTGTGAGAGGGGAAGATTCTAAAAAGGCTAGAGTATGCCCACCAAAGCCAAGTGTGCAATCAATAAGCACTCCACCCTGCCATTGCAAACCCTCAAGCAGCTCATCTTTTAAGACCGAAAAATGTTTGAGCATTTTTAGGGCTTAAAATAATCAAATTTTAGATGATCATCAAGAATAATAGGGTGCTCGGTATAAACAGAATATTTTACAATAAGAAACAATATAAAATAAATTTGCTTACTCTTTTCGTCAAATTCCATTTTTAGAGGTAAATCCACTTTTACAAAATAAGGTATTGTATTTGCCCACGATATAAAATCCTCTATACTTTGGGTATCTGGAGCATAACCAATAATCTCATAACGCGTATCAATAATATCTTGCTCCTTGTTGTCAGAGAGTTTTTTAATCTCTACTGCATTAAATCGAGTTTGGAGCAATTCAAGCAATTTTGCCTCATCGCTTTGATGATGAAGACTTGCAAGCAGTCTGTGATTTTGAATCGAAAATGTTTTAAGTTGAGCTTCTATGTCAAGATAATCTTTATTGGCTTGATTAAAAGCAATCCGTGTTTTTCTATTTTCTAGGGTTTGTTTTTTGTATTCTGTGATTTGGGGAACGAGAAAATTCGCAATACAAAACGCACAAATAGCAGCAAAAACTAAAAACCACACAAAGTTTTTAATTGCATAATCTATACGAAAGTCATTATCCATCTTCGGGCTCCTTCTCCTTTTCTTCTATTTTAAGAGGTTTAATTGCGGGATTTGCTTTGCTCACAGATACAAAATTAAACCACCCACTCATCAAAGGAAAAAACTCCACTCTTGTTTGGCTAAATATAGCACGTAATGGGGCTTCAAGGAGGAATTTATAAACCTCTTTTGAAGGTGTTAAGCCATTCATTGCAAGCATATTGTAATCAAGCTCTATGCTTTTGGCGACAATTTGATCGGGTATGAGTTTAAGGAGGTTTGATAAACCCTCTTTAAGTAGCTGATTTTGTAATTGTACTTCTTTGCCAAGATTGGCTTCATAATCAAGTCGTTCGATATAATCTTTTACCACAATCGCCTTAAGTTTTATGTGTTGAATATCTTTTTCAGCCTTAGCTCGTTCAGCAATTTTAGCTACTCTTTGTTTTTCAACCACCTCTGCAAAGCCAATGATACACACAACTGCCAATATGCTATATATAAGCCAAATTTTTGTGTAACGTTTGAAGATGTTTTTTGGTTTTGGTTGTATAAAGCTATAAGTCATCATATTGTCCTCATTTGAGTTCGGCTTTTGCAAGATTGATGAGAGCATCAGGAATATTGAGTGTGCGCACTTCTAAATCAATCATCAGTGCATTGCGGATATGCTCTATGGCCTGATCTGTCATACCATAGCTATCAAGTATCACAACAGATTCTATAAAATGCGCATCATAGATAGGATTGCTATAAAATTCATTGATAGAATTTTTGAGAATCTCCACCGCATTTGATGCACGAGCCAAGTCCTTTAACCCCTCTAAGCGTGATATTTCAGCCTGTTCCCTCTCTTGTGAATCCATTTCATCTGGAGCAAATTCCTTGCGCACAAGATCTTCATCTAAATCCTCTAGCACACCAATTTCTTTAAGTTCATCAATAGAGCCAAGTATAGAATCTAAATCGCTTAGTTCTTTAAGCGAATGCACCTCTTTTGTGGAATCTTTGTCGCTATCGCCTTGTTCAAGCTCATTGCCCATCATAAAAAATCCACCAAAATACACCCCCTTCTTATCTGCCACAAAAAGAGTCATACTTGCGCGCTCTTGCAATACATAGAGTTTAATACTTAAGCCAAGCCTAGTTTTAATGTTTTCATATATGATAATAAAAGGCGAAAAAAGATAATCAAGTCCTAGAGCGCGAATAAATTTCACACGATTTTCATCTATGGCAAGATTTTGGATATAAAAAAACCATTGATTTGGCATTTCTACAATATGCGAGACTTTGGGATTAATGCCAAATTTGACAAGATCGCCCCTTTTAGCACAATTTGCTAAGCCTTGGTTGTAGGTTTTACTCATTGCACTAAGGTAGGTAAAAGGGTGTTTGCGCTTATAGTCTTTAATAAGCTTTGCTGCCTCTATGGGCAGTTCTTTATCTATGATTTTAAAATCTTTTGTGATAGTATTTTTTACGCGCCCACCTTTTATTGCTACAATTTTGAGTGAGCATACTTTCGCGTCAAGATTTACGCCAATGTGAATAGTAGAAAAAAATGGACGAAGCAAAAACTTTAGCAACTCTTTTAGCCCTCACTCTTAGGATTTTGCGATATTGTAAATACTTTCATAAAGTATATTTGATAATCTATAAGCATTTAGAGTTCCTTTTCTAAATGAGTGCGCACTAAGGCTTTGGCTTCGTCAATTTGCATATCTTTATCAATCACAAACCCATCAAGCATATAATAATCAATGCGTGAAAATGGCTTAGGAATGCGGAATTTATCCCAGCTTTTAAACTCCCAATATCGGCTATACACCACGCGTATAGGGACAATCTGCTTACCTGTTTTTTGGCTCATCGCTATTATGCCATCGCTAATAGAATGATAAGGTCCTTTTGGTCCATCAGGTGAAAGGGCGACATCATAGCCTTCTCTAAGGAGTTTAAAAGATTCTATCAAAGCCTTTATACCACCCTTAGATGTTGAGCCACGCAAACTTCTTAAACCAAATTTAGCACATACATCAACCATAAGCGTAGCATCAAAGTGTTGAGATTGCACGATATAAAAGCCTTTATCGCGCTCTTTGCTCACTTGCTTTCGAAAATATTTATAGAGGAAAGGGAGCATGAGCAGTTCGCCGTGCCAAAATGCACCGATAAAGTTATGCTCTTTTGTGTATTCATTGATGTGGAATGTATTTTTCGTAAATGCGTATAAAAGGCGCAAAAATGCATATATGAGTGGAGGGAGAATCACCCCTAAAATGCGCCGTTTTGTCTCTCTGCTTAACATTTCCACCCTTATTAATTTGCAATCCTTGCATTTTTTGCATTAAGCTCTAGGGCTTCTTTGAGGCTAAGCTCTCGTATAAATTCACCCATAAGCGCACCACCCTCATTATGCGTGATTTTTACTTGTGCGATTGTGCCAATAGGAATAGCTCTGCCTAGAATCTTAATCAGTTTATTGTGGCTACTGCGCCCCTCGCTTAAGCATATATTTTCATCATTGTAGCAATTTTCAACCAGCACTTCATAAGTTGAGCCGATTTCACTTGTGGCTTTTTGGCGCAACATATTCTTGTGCAAATCCTGTAATCGCGCAAGGCGCTCCTTTGCCACTTCTTCTTTTATAAGCATATTTTTATCATAATGATAAGCACTTGTATGGGGACGAGGCGAATACACAAAGCTATAAAGCGTATCAAATCCCACAATTTCAAGCACATCAAGCGTATCTTTAAAATCTTCCTCGGATTCTGTGGGGAATCCTACAATAATATCTGTGCTAATGCCTACATTTGGCACGAGAGATTTGAGCTTAGCAATTCTCTCTATATACCATTGCTTGGTATAGCCGCGCTTCATCATTTTTAAAATCCTGCTTGAGCCACTTTGCAGGGGGATATGTATGCCTTTAGCAATATGCGCATTTGCAGCAAACTCCTCCAAAAACTCATCGTCCATATGAAGCGGATGAGGAGAGGTAAAACGGATTCTATATAAGCCCTCAATACGACTTAATGTGCGCAAAAGTCTTGTAAAGTTTGTTGGTGGGTGGGGTTGTGAAAAACCAATGCCATAGTGATTCACATTTTGCCCTAAAAGTAGTAATTCCTTTGCGCCATTTTGCACAAGCTTTTGTGCTTCTTGCATCAGTAAATCTGTGGGGATTGAAATCTCCTTGCCACGCGTGAAAGGCACAATGCAATAGCTACATTTTTTATTACAGCCTATGGAGATATTAATCATCGCCTTAATGCCTGTGTGAGCGGAGTTTGCAAAGATATAAGTGCTATCATCATAGTCAATATCTACCTCCACAGCTTTGGGGCGGGAGAGAATTTGTGTGATTTTAGAGACATTTCTTGCCCCAAGCACAAAATCCACGCTTGGCGCTTTTTTGATAATCTCTTCTCCTAAATGACTTGCCGTGCAACCACATACACCAATTTTTGCCCCTTCTTTTTTTTCTTTGGCAAATGCACCAATTTCAGAAAAAAGCTTTTTTTCGGGTTTTTCACGCACAGAGCAGGTGTTAATAAGGATTAAATCCGCCTCTTTTGAGTTATCAGTTAGAGTATAGTTGAGTTTTTCTTTGAGTTCAGCAATCATATGCGCGGAGTCGCGCTCATTCATCGCACAGCCTAATGTTTGTATAAAAAGTTTCATAGAATCTTAAAATGTAAAGCACATTTAAATGATATGAAGTTCATAAATATAACTTCCCTCATCAAGAGCATAACGCACCTCGTGCAAATGTGTGCTATGTCCGGCTTTTTGGAAAAACGCACAAGCTTTTTGCATATCTTTATGTGAATTTTCTTTATCAAAGTAAAAAATATTAATGCCTTGTGTGCATTTTTTTAAAATTTCCTCACAAGTGATTTTATTAGCAGTTTTGTTTTTGCTATTAAGTGTGCTTTTAGCAAGTTTAAGCTCCATAATGAACTCCTTATTAATTTAATAGAATCGCCCATTATAGCTAAAAATAGGCATATTTGTAAAACTTTAAGCAAAATTTTATTATAATAGCCCCTCTTCTATTGAGCCTTATAGCTATTAAGGGCTTACTTCGCAAAGAAATCCACAAAGATGTTAGGAGATGTTGTTTTGGAGAAGATTTTAGATATTATCGATTTAATTGCCTATGACAAAGGCTTAGAACATCAAGTTGTGCTTGGGATAGTCAAAGAGGGTTTAATCAAAATCGCCAAAGAGGAGATTAATCCATATTATGATTATTTTGTTGAAGAAGATAGTAAAGAACGCACTTTGAGGCTTTTTCATCGTATGAAAGTGTGTGCTGATGATGAGATTTTAGATGATGAGCAAAGAGCAAGGCATATCCCCATTTCTACTGCAAAGGAATTAGGCGATGTGCATATTAATGATTGGGTGGATTATGAGTTGCAGCTTGAAGCAATGAGTAGAGGGGCGATTAATAAGCTTTTTTTGAATCTTGAATATAATTTGCAACGTTCCATCGAGAATCAGATTCTGCAAAATTTTCGTGCAATGGTGGGAAAGATTGTGAGCGGGCAAGTCGTGGGTATAGATAAAGAGGGTAATACTTTTATCGAAATTGAAAGCATTCGTGCGATTTTGCCACAGAAAAACCGCATTAAGGGGGAGAAATTTAAAATAGGCGATGTTGTGAAAGCCATTTTAAAATTTGTAGGCATTAATCGCAATGGCTTGCAGGTGGAGCTTTCTCGCACCACGCCAAAATTTTTAGAAGAGCTTTTAGCAATGGAAGTGCCAGAGATTAAAGATAATGAAGTGATGATTCATAAAAGCGCAAGAATCCCCGGTGAGCGCGCAAAAGTCGCGGTGTATTCTCAAAGTGCGAGAATCGATCCTATTGGTTGCTGCGTGGGGGTAAAAGGGGTGCGTATTAATGCAGTAAGCAAAGAATTAGCTAATGAAAATATTGATTGCGTGGAGTATCATAGCACTTTAGAGATTTTTGTCGCTAAAGCTCTTACCCCCGCGCAAGTGGTGAGTGTGCGGATTGAAGAAGTGCAGGAAAAGACAGAGGAAGAATCTAAAGAGGGTGATGAGGCAAAAAGTAGCAAAGCCACAAAGCGCAAGAGAGCGATTGTGCAGATTAAAAGTGATCAAAAAAGCAAGGCTATTGGCAAAAATGGCGTAAATATTCGCCTTGCGAGTATGCTCTGTGAATGCGATATTGAATTGCAAGAAATAGGAGAGACAAAGACTTTAGAAAAAGAGAATGCGGGAGCAGAAAAAGCAGGCATTGACGCGCTAAGCTCCCTCTTTAAGGCTTAGATTCTATAATCTTTAATGAGATAAATAATCTGCATCACATCAAGGCGCGTAAGTATAAAGTAGAGACAGAATCTTAATGAGTATATCAAGGGGCTTTGCTCTTATTGTGTTACTCATATTTGCTAGCCCTCTTGCTCCTCTGTAAAAGAATAAAATAAAAATGAGATTCTATACATAAATTTTTGCAAAATTTTTAGTTTTTTTAAATTAGGGAGTCGCACCAAGTAGGCTTATAATAATACAAATCAATGTGCAAAATGTCTTAGGAAGGTTACGTGTGCTTTTTATAAATGAATGTGTAATAAAGTAATATATTTTTTATTTTCTTAATTTTTTATGTATATAAATTACACATATAAGCTTTTTTTTTTTTTTGAAGGTCGCTTGTATATCAAATTTAAGTTATACTATATGTATGAAGTTAAAGGAAGCGTAAGGGTAATGGAAGTCATTGATTTTGCAGAGTTTTTTAAGCGCTTTGGCGTTAAATTCGAAGCGATACGAACGAGGCTAAATATTTTAGTTGTTGGTAAAGCGGGTGTTGGCAAAAGCACTTTGATTGATGTTGTATTTGGCAAAAGAATCGTGAATCCTAAAGCAGGAAAGCTCGTTACTAATGAAATAGAGAGCTTAACAGATGAAAATGAACTCTATGTATATGAAACTACAAAAATAGATTTTAATCAACAACAAACAGATGAGATTGAAAAATTTATAAAAAAGAGGCAAGGTTGTGGAGAAGAAGAGCGACAGCTTCACATTGCTTGGCTATGTATTGAAGAAACAAATAGAGAAATCACTAATGCAGAAAAAAGAATCTATGAATGTTTGAAAAAATATGGAGTGCCAACTTTGGTTGTTATTACAAAGGCTATACAGGATAAAGATGAGAATGATGAGAGATTCTCTGATAAGACTAAAGGAGAGCTTGGGGGGAGTGAAGTAATAAGAGTAAGAGCTCTTGAATCAAAAGATGAAGAGGGAGAGATAAGAAAAGTAAGATGGATAAATGATTTTGTCAAAAAATCTCACGAAATATTAGCACCAGAGAAAAAAGAAAATTTTGGGCTTAAGCAAGAGTTTGATTTGGAATTAAAAAGAGTTATCTTAAAGAGAATCGATGGTCGATTTGAAAAAGAATTTTTAGGAATGCACGGACAAAAGCCACAAGAAGCCCCCAATCAAGTGAAAAGTCAAACTCTAAATCACAGCCAAATAAGACCCCAAAGCCCGGTTGGGATTCGGAATCAAAACCTCAATCATAGTCAAATAAGACCTCAAAGCCAAAACTTAAACCACATAATAAGACCTCAAAACCCAAAACCAAAAGTTTAAACTTTAACGCAATAGCCATATTTTTAGTTTTGTTTTTATTTCGCATTGAGTCTAAAATCGCCACACTCTACCATTTGAATATCTAAATAAAGAATATTTCTCATTTTAAGCAATTCTAATAAATCTTATTTTATAATTTCATTGCTTTTATCCATTAATATATTGTGGCTATTTTGGGAAAATAGCGCAGTAAGATAAGAATAAGAATTGCAAATATAAGGACATATAATGAGTTTCACCCATCTGCATTTACATACTGAATATTCCCTACTTGATGGAGCAAATAAGATTAAATTCCTTGCCAAGCGCATTAAAGAGCTTGGTATGGAATCTGTGGCAATCACTGATCACGGCAATATGTTTGGCGCACTTGATTTTTATGTGAGTATGAAAGAAGAAGGGCTTAATCCCATTATTGGCATAGAAGCCTATATCCATAATGGCGATATACTCAATGATAAGGGCATTAAACAGCGTTTTCACCTCTGCCTTTTTGCCAAGAATGAGATAGGCTATAAGAATCTTATGTATCTCTCCTCACAATCTTTTATTAATGGATTCTACTACTATCCGCGTATTAATAAAGCATTGCTTAGGGAGCATAGCGAGGGGCTTGTTTGTTCCTCGGCGTGCTTACAAGGCGAAGTGAATTGGCAGCTTAATATCAATAATGAACGCAATGTACGCTTTGGGGCAAAGGGCTATGAAATTGCCAAAGAGGTAGTGCTTGAATATAAAGACATTTTTGGCGAGGATTTTTACCTTGAGCTTATGCGGCATGGCATTAATGACCAGCTTTTTATTGATGAGCAGATTCTAAAGCTTGGGAGGGAGTGTGATGTAAAGGTTATTGCCACAAATGATACGCATTATTCCTTGCAAGAAGACGCGGGCGTGCAAGAAGTGGCGATGTGTATTGCGATGGGCAAAACGCTTAATGATAAAGATAGATTGAAGCATTCTGTGAAAGAATTTTATATCAAATCCCCACAAGAGATGCAAAAGTTATTTTGTGATGTTCCTGATGTGCTAGAAAATACGCAAGAGATTGCGCGAAAATGTCGCCTTGAGCTTAATCTCAAAAATATAGAGATTAAAAACAAGCATACAGGCGAGATTATCCTTAAAAATACTCCTGCCACTCCACCTACTTTTAAGCATACGCAAACTTATGCAGAGAAAGAAAATCTCCCACAGATTCTTAACTGCCCCTTAGAATCAATTACTGATGAAGTCTATTTTGCCTTTAAATGTCGTCAAGGGCTAGAAGAGCGTCTTAAATATGTCCCAGAGTCGTCTCATACTGCCTATAAAGAGCGATTAGAGCGTGAGATAGCAGTGATTAATACAATGAAATTTCCCGGTTATATGCTGATTGTGTGGGATTTTGTGAATTTTGCAAAGCAAAATCATATCCCCGTGGGTCCAGGACGCGGCTCGGCAGCGGGAAGTCTTGTCGCCTATGCACTTAAAATCACAAATATTGACCCTATTAAGCATAACTTACTTTTTGAGCGCTTTTTGAATCCAGAGCGCGTGAGTATGCCAGATATTGATATGGACTTCTGTCAAAGGCGCAGAGGCGAGATGATAGAGTATGTGGCAAGAACTTATGGCAAATATAATATTGCGCAGGTAATTACTTTTGGCTCACTCCTTGCAAAAGGCGTGATACGTGATGCGGCGCGTGTGCTGAATATGTCCTATAATGAAGCTGATAAATTTGCAAAACTTATCCCTAATGAGCTTGGTATCACGCTTATGGCAAAAAAAGATAAAAATGGAAACTTAAAGCCCGGAGCTTGGGAAAAAGAGCCTAAGATTCAAGAATTTTTAAAAGATAATACTTTGGCACAAACAGTGTGGGATTATGCGGTGCTTTTAGAGGGGCTAAAGCGTAATGCAGGCATACACGCTGCAGCGATTGTGATAGATACCAAAGAGGAATTATGGCACAAAGTGCCTCTTTATAGCAATGAAAAACTCAATGGCGTAGCCACGCAGTATTCAATGAATTGGCTTGAGCCAGTGGATTTAATCAAATTTGACTTTTTGGGGCTAAAAACACTCACTGTGATTGATGATGCCCTCAAGCTCATTAAAAAGCGATATGGAAAAGAGATTGACTTTAGCACAATGGAAATGGACGATGCCAAAGTCTATGAGAGTATCCAAAGTGGCAATACCTTAGGGCTATTCCAAATTGAATCTGAAGGTATGCAAGATGTGGCAAGAAGGCTTAAGCCAAGCAATTTTGAAGATGTATATGCGATGATTTCTTTGTATCGTCCCGGACCTATGGATTTGATTAATGATTTTATCGCACGCAAACACGGATTAGTTAAAATTGAATACCTTATTCCTGCGCTTGAGCCTATTTTGAAGGCTACTTATGGAGTAATTGTTTATCAAGAGCAGGTAATGCAGATAGTGCAAAGCATCGGGGGATTTTCACTCGGTGGGGCGGATTTGGTGCGACGCGCTATGGGAAAAAAGAAGCTTGATGAGATGCTGCGTCTTAAAAAAGAATTTGCTGATGGCGCACAAAAACAAGGCTACAATCGCGATAAAGCAGAGGAGCTATGGGAGCTTATTGTGAAATTTGCCGGATATGGATTCAATAAATCTCACGCGGCAGCTTATGGAATGATTACCTACCAAACAGCCTATTTAAAGACTTATTATGAGCATGAGTTTATGGCGGCAATGCTTACAAGTGAGACGAGCAAAATAGAATCTGTGGCAAAATACATCTATGAGGTAAAAAACTTACATATTGATATTGTCCCCCCGCATGTGAATATTTCTGAAAATGATTTTGGCGTGAGCGAGTTTGATGGCGTAAAAAAAATCGTTTTTGGGCTAAGTGCCATTAAGGGCTTAGGCGATGCGCCTATTGAAAATATCATACAAGAGCGTGAGAGAAAAGGTGCGTTTAAGAATCTAGAGGATTTTATCGCAAGAGTAGATTTTTCTAAACTTTCTAAGCGCTCCCTTGAGCCGCTTATTAAATCTGGGGGGCTTGATAATTTGGGCTATTCACGCAAGAGTATGCTTGAAAATATCGATATGCTTTGTGAAAAAGGGCGTGATAAAAATAAAGTGATTGAGATGATGAGCAACTCGCTTTTTAGTGACGATGATGTGGAATTTAATGTGTATCTACCTATAAAAAATAGCGATGAGTATGATATGCACGATTTGCTTCATCATGAATACGAATGCGTGGGGATTTATCTCTCTGGGAATCCGCTTGATAAATTTAGGGAGCAGATTAAAAAGATTAAGGGGGTAGTCAAAAGCGCAGACTTGCAGGATATGCAAATTGGCATTAGTTGTATGCTTGTTGGCAATGTGCTAAAGATTAAACGTAAAATAAGCAAGAAAGGCAAACCTTTTGGGACAATTGAGTTTTTTGATTATGGTGGCAAAATAGAAATTATGGTGTTTGAAAAGCAGCTTGAAGTACTTGAGGGGCTGAATCTCCAAGAGCCAATTGCACTAAAATGCAAGGTTGAAGAGAGAGATGATAAGCCAAGCTTTAATATTATGAAGATTCTCACATTAAAAGACGCTGCTAAAGAAAAAACTGATCGGGAGAATTGTGAATTTGAGTGGAAAAAACAAGAGAGCATAGATGAGGAGATAAGACAGGAACTTGAGCCTTTTTCAAGCATTCTACCTGATGATA
>NZ_JAFLSB010000032.1 GCF_022511165.1 Helicobacter sp.
CTTGCTTGCTACAAATGTATCACATTTAAGATTTTATAGCTTCATACAAAATTAAGATCGCGTAGCTCAGTTGGTAGAGCACTACCTTGACATGGTAGTGGTCGCTGGTTCAAGTCCAGTCGTGATCACCATACTTCTATATACTTCAGAGTTTAAAATTTCAAGTTTAAGGGGAGATATGCGTTTTTTGGCTATTGTTTGCTTTATTGTATTGAGCTTAAGTGCTTGCAAGGATACCCAAGAAACTCATACTATCATACAAGATTCTACACAATGCGAGGGATTGGAGGAGTGCCTTGTATATTATAGAGAGAAGGAAGGAGATAAAACACACAAAAATGAGAAATATATAAAAGCCAATACAATATATATGCAAACTTGTGATAGCGATAGTAGTGCTAGTGCTTATGGTTGCTATGTTTTGGGTTTATCATATTATTATGGCTTAGGATTAGAGAAAGACTATGCCGTAGCAAAAAAGCTTTTTGACAAAGCCTGCAATGGTGGCGAAAGAGAGGCTTGTGCTGCTTTGGAGGCTTTGTATAAAGGAGGAGAAGCCACAGGAAAAGATTGCCTCATAGAGAAGGGGGAACTCTATGATGTGGGCTTTGATATAAACTGCAATACAATCTCAAAAAAGCCAAAATAAAGGCTATTGATTTTTTAAATTTTAGTCTTTAGAATGCTTTTTCTCTCTTAGAATCTGCCAAATAATCAATGCTACAGCGCAATCAATCAACACATCAGCTAAATTAAAAATCGCAAAATCAAACCCATAATGCCAATACACATAATCCACCACCCCCCCATATATAAAGCGGTCGATAATATTTGATAGCCCTGCGCCAAGTAACATACCAAGTGGGGCATAATGCTTCATAAAAAAATCACTCCATAGGGCAAAAAGCAATACTGCACACAAAAAGAGAATCTGTATATATTTTAAATATTCTTGCAGAAAGCTAAACATCGAAAAAGCCACGCCTTTATTATATACAAGCGCATACCCTCCAATAGTAAGAGCCTCACTATCCCACACAAACCCTTCTAACATCAGTATTTTTACCCACCTATCAAGGGCAATGCTCACTATAAAAAATGCAATAAAAACACCAATATGCTTTTTAGTGATATGTTTAAAAGATATTGCTTTCATTTATTTACTCTATGATTTTTTCTATACACCACAGCCACTCTAAATGATTAAAATTCACTTTTTTAGACATTGAGTTGTTTTTGAAAAAACTCAACAAGCATTTTTACTTGCTCACTCACAAGCTTGCTTTCTTTGCCCTCAACGAGGATTCTAAGTTTATTTTCTGTGCCAGAGTAGCGCACAAGGTGGCGATTACCTGTTTTGGTAATAGAATCTAATTTTTCTTGCAAATGCGGAATCTGCTCAAGGGGTTTTTTATGAGCAACTTTGAGATTGATAAGCTCACTTGGGTAGAGTTCAAAGGGATTAAGGGTTTGCTGTGAGCTCTTTTTGCTTTGAAGTAGCAAAGCAAGCACTTGCAATGCGCTTACTAAACCATCGCCGGTTTTAGCATAATCACTAAAGATAATATGCCCACTACTCTCCCCACCAAAGTTTAAATCATTTTCTTTCATCATATCTAGCACATATTTATCACCCACATTGCAGCGATGAAGTTTTATGTGATGTGTTTTTAAGAACTCCTCAAGGGCAAGATTGCTCATTTGTGTAGCAACAATAGCATTATTTTTGAGTGCGCCAATCTTTTTTTGATAAAGCGCAAGTGCGCCAATAAGCTTATCTCCATTGACGATACACCCCTCATTATCCACCACCACAAGCCTATCCGCATCGCCATCAAGTGCAAATCCTACATCAGCACGATATGTACGCACTTTTTGAGCTAAAGTTTCAGGGTGCATCGCTCCACATTGATGATTGATATTAAAACCATCTGGCTCATCATTAATCACAATCACATCAGCCCCAAGCTCTTTAAACACAATCGGAGCAACGCGATACGCCGCGCCATTAGCGCAATCGCATACGATTCGTAAGCCGTGTAAAGTAAGATGCTTAGGAAAAGAATTTTTAATATGTACGATATAGCGCCCCACCACATCATCAATGCGCTTTGAGCTGCCAATCTCCCTACCACTCTTAAGCGCAGCTTGCAGAGCATTATTATCGTGATAATAAGCTTCTATACTCTCTTCTTCCTCTGGAGCGAGTTTGTAGCCATAGTGATTAAAAAATTTAATGCCATTATCATCATAAGGATTATGACTAGCACTTATCATCACACCCGCATCACAACGCATATCCTCGGTGAGAAAAGCAACTGCAGGAGTAGGCATAGGACCAATTTGAATCACATCATAACCCACAGATGTGAGGCTTGAGACAAGCGCATTTTCAATCATATAGCCGCTACGACGCGTGTCTTTGCCCACAAGAATCTTATTTGTCAGCGAATGTTTGCGAAAATGTATCCCCACACTTGCACCAAGTGCTATCACACTAGAAGGTGTAATTACCTCTCCTGCGCGTCCCCTCACACCATCAGTGCCAAAAAGCTTTGGCTTTGCAGTTTTTTTTGATACCTCTTTTTTCTCTCCTGTTGCTTGAGATGTTTTTGTAGGTTTCATATTCCCTCCTTTTAGGCTTTTAAACTGCGTTTAATTAAACTTTTGGCACAATTTTGCCTCAATTTTTTTAAAAAAGGACTAATACACTATGGCAAATCACAAATCTGCGCAAAAACGCATTCGACAAACCAAAACAAGAACCGAGCGTAATCGCTACTATAAAACGCGTATCAAAAACATTGTGCGCAACCTAAGAGAGGCAGTCGCTCAAAAAGATGTCCCAAAAGCACAAGAAGCCCTTAAAATTGCCAACAAAGAATTGCATAAATTTGTCAGCAAGGGCATTTTAACAAAAAATACAGCTGCAAGAAAAGTATCTCGCCTCAATGCAAGTGTGAAAAAAATCGCTCAATCTGCATAATCTACGCAGATTCTAAAGTGCTTTAATATTAAACATCTTTTAACAAGGGGTTTGAATGCTTGTCGATAAACTAAAGCCCATTGTGGCGCGTTATGATGAGATTTCACACCTCCTCACTTTAGAATCCACCCTCTCTCAAGTCAAACAACTTACCCAACTTAGCAAAGAACAAAGCGATATAGAATCTATTGCACAAAAAGCAAAAACATATCTAAATGTGCTTGAGAGTATCGCGCAAAATAAAACTTTGCTTGAAGATAGAGAACTTGCAGAGCTTGCAAAAGAAGAACTCAAAGATTTAGAATCTCAAAAAAATGCTTTAGAAGAAGAAATTAAGTTTTTGCTTATCCCCAAAGATCCTAATGATAGTAAAAATATTTATCTTGAGATTCGCGCCGGTACTGGCGGTGATGAAGCGGGAATCTTCGTGGGGGATTTGTTTAAGGCATATTGTCGCTATGCAGATTTGCAAAAATGGAAAGTTGAAATCATAAGCTCAAGTGAAAATAGTGTCGGTGGCTACAAAGAGGTGATTGCACTTATAAAAGGCAATGGCGCGTATTCTAAGCTCAAATACGAGGGTGGCACACATAGAGTGCAAAGAGTGCCAGAAACAGAATCTCAAGGGCGCATTCACACTTCAGCCATTACTGTAGCAATTATGCCAGAAGTTGATGATGTGCAAATTGATATTAATCCAAATGATTTAAAAATCGATGTATTTCGCAGTGGGGGACACGGCGGACAAAGTGTCAATACCACAGATTCAGCAGTAAGAATCACGCATATCCCCACCGGCATTAGCGTATCAATGCAAGATGAAAAATCCCAACACAAAAATAAAGACAAAGCAATGAAGATTCTTAAAGCAAGACTCTATGAAGCGGAGCTAGAATCTCAAAATGCCCAAAATAAGCAAACACGCAAGATTCAAGTAGGAAGTGGTGATAGGAGTGAGAGAATCCGCACTTATAATTACCCACAAAATCGCCTTACTGACCATCGCATTGGTTTAACGCTTTATAGCCTTGAAGAAATTATGCTAGGGGGACTGCTTGATGAGTTTATTAATCCCCTTATCGCTCACGCTCAAAGTCAGGCTATGGGGGCGAACAATGAGTGAAAAGCCCATCAAAAAAGTATATTTTTGCGATGGCGCAGTGCAAGGGAAAACCCTTGATATTCTCAAAAAACACTATGCGGTAATAGTGGATTCTCACAAGCCTGATTATATTTTTTACTCTTGTATGGGGTTAGAACATCTTAATTATGATGGTATTAGAATCTTTTTCACAGGGGAAAATGTCCGCGCGGATTTTAATTTTTGTGATTATGGGATTGGATTTGATTATATGAGCTTTGAAGATAGATATTTGCGCTATCCGCTCTATCTTTGTTATATGACTACTATGGAAAAAGTCAATACTAAACATCTGCATATCACACCAGAAATACTTCATAAAAAAACGCGTTTTTGCACTTTTGTCGTCAGTAATGGTGGAGCAGATGAAAAGCGCATACAATTTTTTGATTTTTTAAATCAATATAAACGCGTAGATAGCGGTGGGCGATACAAAAATAACATCGGCACAGCTATAAAAGATAAGCATACATTTTTAGAAAGTGGCAAATTTAATATCGCTTTTGAAAATTCAAGCACAAATGGCTACACTACCGAAAAACTTTTTGATGCTTTTGCCTCCCATACCATACCTATTTATTGGGGAGATGAGCGTATAAGTATGCCTTTAGATGTAATGGGGGGGGGGGATAAATAAAAAATCTTTTATCAATGTGCAAGATTATCAAAATTTTGAAGAGGTTTTAGAGGTAATTACCTACCTTGATACACACGAAGATGCATATTTACAAATGCTTCGTGAGCCTGCATTTTTAGATGCAAATCATCAAGAGATTTTTGATGAAAAGCTTGAAAACTTTTTGCTCCATATTTTTAACCAACCCCTAGAAAAAGCTTATCGTAGAGGTTTTGGGCAATGGCGTTGCAATATCGAAAGGCGATATAAAAAAGCGCAGAAAATACGACTTATAGGCAATAATTGCGCAAATATATTGAAAAAACCTGCACAGAGCATTAAAAAACTCTTTACTCTTAAAAATTAAAAAAACACTCTATAAAAGCTTTTATTAAAAGGATAAACTACGCCTCTTTAAATATGACTATTTCTAAAATATGCTTTTCTCATTTGATAATCGCACAAAATCCTCTAGCAAAGGCAAAACACGCTTAGATTCAATAATTTCTCTTGCTAAAAAATATCCTTCTTTAATGCTTGAGGCACGTTCTGCAAGATAAAGTGCTGCACCGGTATTAAGTGCAACAAGTTGGGTTTTAGGTGAATCTAATGAAATGGCATTAAAAATATCAAGGCTAATATGCTTATTTTGCTCACTATCTCCGCCACATAGCTCGGTATGTGGGACAAAATCAAGCCCAATTTCATTAGGGTGAAACACATAACTTGTAATCACGCCATTATTAAGCTCTGTAATCTGCGTAGGAGCGCACAAAGAAATCTCATCATAATGATCAAATCCACTGACTACTATCGCCCTTTGAATCCCTAAAATAGCAAGGGCGCGCGCCATAATCTCTGTATAAGCCTTATCAAAAACACCAATAAATTGATGTGTAACATTTGCAGGATTTGAGAGGGGACCAATAAGATTAAAGGCGGTTTTAAAGCCTAAAGATGCCCTTGCAGGAGCAGCAAAACGCATAGCAGCGTGAAATTTTTGCGCAAAAAGAAAGGTAATGCCTATCTCATCATATACCCTCTTGCAAGTTTGTGAATCCATATTGATATTTACGCCAAGCGCTTGAAGTAAATCTGCCGAACCAGACTTTGAAGTAACTGCCCTATTGCCGTGTTTAATAATCTTTACCCCCGCACTTGCAAGAAGCAAAGCACTTGTGGTAGAGACATTAAAAGTTTTATTAGGGCTACCACCTGTGCCTACCATATCTAGCCTTACCTCATTGCTTAGAGGCAAAGGAAAGGCTATCGCTTTTTTCTTTAATACACTCGCAAATCCTGCTAACTCCTCCGCTGTTACGCCCTTTATCTCAAGGCTTGTGAGAATACTCCCAATTTGCGCATCACTCATATTGCCTTCAGTAATCTCGTCCATTATATCATAGGCTTGCTGAAAGCTTAGATTCTCGCCCTCAAGTGTGCTTTTAAGGTATTGCTTAATAGGAATTACCTCACGCGCATAGTGCAAGAAGTTTAAAAGCATTTTTTCGCCCTCAAGCGTGCCAATAGATTCAGGGTGAAACTGCACACCCATTAATTGATGAACCTTATGCTCAATTGCCATAATCTCACCATCACTACTCCACGCACTCACCTCAAAACATTCTGGTAACTGCCCAATCTTGCCTACCAAAGAGTGATAGCGCACAATGGGCGTTAGGGGTGTAATATGGCGAAAAAGCCCTTTTTGATTATGATGTAATGGCTCAATCTTGCCGTGCGCAATGCGCTTTGCATTCACAATCTCCACCCCAAAAGCCGCCATAATCGCCTGATGTCCCAAGCAAATACCTAAAATAGGATATACGCCTTGCAATTCCTGCACGATTTGCACAGAAATACCCGCTTCTTTTGGCGTTTTAGGACCTGGACCAATAATGATGTATTGTGGAGAGAGGGCGCGAATATCATCAATACTTATCTTATCGCTCCGCACGACTTTGATAGGAAAACCAAAACGATAAAATGCCTGATAAATATTGTAAGTAAAAGAATCATAATTATCAATAAGCAAAATCATCATTAATCCTTTGTGGGAATGAGCGTATTGAGGATTGATCGGGCTTTATTTTGTGTTTCTTTATACTCATTGCTAGGAATTGAATCCTGCACAATTCCCGCACCTGAACGCACATAATACACACCATTTTGATATACTGCGGTGCGAATAGCAATAGCAAAATCCATATCCTCATCATAAGTAAAATACCCTATCGCCCCACCATATATGCCCCTTGAATGAGATTCTAAAGATTCTATGGTTTTAATCGCCTCTATCTTTGGCGCACCTGAAAGTGTCCCTGCAGGAAATGCTGCTTTGAGCGCATCTCGCTTAAAAAAACGCTCTCTATCAAGCTCACCTTGCACTTCTGAAACAATGTGCATCACATGTGAGTATCGCTCAATAAGATTACGCGCATTTACCTTTACACCTCCGCCAACACTTACCTTACCCGCATCATTACGCGCCAAATCAAGCAACATCAAATGCTCACTATTTTCTTTCTCATCATTTAAAAGCTCTTTTTCAAATTCTAAATCCTGTGCAACACTCTCCCCTCTAGGACGTGTGCCTGCAATTGGACGAATAGTGAAAAAACACTTATCTTGCGTGCTTTTTAGTCGTATCATAATCTCTGGACTAGCTCCCAAAATAGTAAAATTCTCAAAGCGATAATAAAACATATAAGGGCTAGGATTAAGATGACGCAAACGCCGATATGCCTCTAGTGGAGGGAAAGATGAGCGGATATTTATATATTGGCTGATAACGCACTGAAGTAAATCCCCTGCATAAATACCCTTTTGAATCTGTCTTACCATAGATTCATATTCACTTTGACTTGTAGCATTCTCTATCACATATTCTTCACTTAAATAAGGGGATTCAAGTGGGGCTTGGGGGAGATTATGCAAGGAATTTATAATTTTTTCTATTCTCTGCGTTGGGTTAATGAGTGTTTTTTCGTGCGCATAGCCTACGCTCACAATATGCAGCCTATCAAAGAGATGATCAAAAATCAAAAAATCCCGCCCAAACATAAAGCCACATTCAGGCGCATCATAAAGTGGAGGTTTAGCAAAATGCACCTCTTCAATCTCGGCAAAAAATTCATAGCCAATATACCCTGCTCCGCCAAGAGGCAAAGGCAAATTATCAGGCAAGATTCCATTTGGATTTGGCGCGAGGGTGCGCACAAGTGCAAGAGATTCTAAAAAACCTTGAGAGGTTAAATCACTTCTTACTTCATTAGATTCTGGTGTAGGCTTATATGCGCTAAAAATCTCTTTAAGTGGTATTTTCTCATTTTGACATACTAAAGTATGTTCCCCATTTTCTTTATACACACTAAAAGCTTCACATACAATCATTATCGAATATCTATCTTTGCCGGTTTCATTATAGGCAGATTCTAAAAGCACTTTTGCATCTAATGCCCCAAGTAACGCAAGTGGTGTGAGATTATCACAAAGTATTTCTTTATGCGCAATCACCGCCTTATGCGTATTTGTAAAATCAAACATCAGCCCTCCTTATGGCTCTTTTTGTCTGCAAATTCTAGATTCCAACCCCTGCTTCAAAAATACAATAATTGTAAATTAACGTGTTCTTATCTCAACAACCTCAACCCCTTTGGGCACAGAAAATTCAAATACCTTATCACTCATTGCGCCATTGAGCTTGACATTACTAAGCTTTATCACACTTTTTGCCCCCATAGAATCTATAAAACTTATGCGTTCGGGCTTGTCATTTTTATCAACATAAAGTGTGTATTCCACGCCCTCTACATTTGTGCGATAGCTCCCATCTGGCTGCTTTTTGGCGGATTTGACAATCGAGATAAAATCACTCTTTGTTTTTAAAGTAGAATGGCTCACTTGCTCAAGGCTTGGCTCATAAATCATTACTTCATTATTATTCATATAAACTTCTTTTTTGAGGGGACTTTGATAGTCCCATTTGACTTTATTTGGGGCTTTACCTAGAATCTTGCCCCTATAAAACATATCCATACCATCTTCATTTTCGATGCGTTGCTCAAAATCTGCTTCTATGCTTTGGAGATTTTCTCCCCACGCAAAAGCTATCCCAACACCTAATGCAAGAAAAATGCAAATTTTTAGAATATTCATTCTTTTGTCCTTAAAAGTTATATTTCTTAAAGGTAAGAGATTTTACCTAAACTATGTAAAAGTGTGCTAAAATCACGCTTAATTTCTTACTAAAAGGCTATTGTATGCTACAAACTTTTGTTTCAAAAATTTTAGGTTCACGCAATAATAAACTTATTAAACAATACAGCAAAGAGGTGGAAAAAATTAATGCTCTAGAATCCACCTATGAAGCCCTTAGCGATGAGGAGCTTAAAAATGCCTTTAATGAATTAAAGCTAAAGATTCAAAGTGGTGAAAAAACACTTCAATCTGTCCTCTACAAAAGCTTTGCTATCACGCGTGAAGCAAGTCGGCGCACACTCAATATGCGGCATTTTGATGTGCAACTTATTGGTGGTATGGCACTTAATGATGGACGCATAGCTGAAATGAAAACAGGAGAGGGCAAAACACTTGTGGCAACACTTGCTGTATGCCTCAATGCGCTCTGTGGTAGAGGGGTGCATGTCGTAACGGTGAATGACTACCTCGCCCAACGAGACGCAAAGGAGCTAGAGCCTCTCTATAACTTTTTGGGCTTTAGCGTGGGGGTAATTACAGGTGGATTATATGATGATGAGCAGCGGCAAAAAGCCTATGCTTGTGATGTAGTATATGGCACAAATAATGAATTTGGCTTTGATTATTTGCGCGATAATATGAAATATGATTTAAGTCAAAAAGTGCAGAGAGAGCATTACTTTGCTATTGTTGATGAGGTAGATTCTATTCTTATTGATGAAGCGCGCACACCGCTTATCATCTCTGGTCCTGTTAATCGCACACTTGAGCATTACCAACTTGCCAATAGCGTGGCACAAAAGCTCACAAATGAAGTAGATTTTAGCATTGATGAAAAAAATCGCGTGATTTTGCTTACTGAAGAGGGTATCAAAAAGGCTGAATCTCTCTTTAAGGTTGATAATCTCTATAGCATCGAAAATGCCGCGCTCTCTCATCATCTTGACCAAGCCTTGAAAGCAAATTATCTTTTTATTAAAGACAAAGATTATGTCGTGCAAGATAATGAAGTAGTGATTGTTGATGAATTTACAGGGCGTCTAAGTGAGGGCAGACGCTTTAGTGAGGGCTTACACCAAGCGATTGAGGCTAAAGAAAAAGTAGATATTAAAGAAGAAAGTCAAACCTTAGCAGATATTACTTTCCAAAATTATTTTAGACTCTATGAAAAACTTTCGGGTATGACAGGCACAGCACAAACTGAAGCGAGTGAATTTTTGCAAATCTATAATCTTGAAGTGGTGAGTATCCCTACCAATGTCCCTGTGCAACGCAAAGACTTAAATGATCTTATTTATAAAAGTGAGCAAGAAAAATTTAATGCCCTGATTGCCAAAATCACGGAATTACACAAAAAGGGGCAACCTGTGCTTGTAGGGACAGCAAGTATCGAAAAGAGTGAGATTCTCCACGAATTGCTTAAAAAACAACGAATCCCTCACACTGTGCTGAATGCAAAACAACATAGCAAAGAGGCAGAAATTATCAAAGATGCAGGGGTAAAAGGAGCAGTAACGATTGCTACAAATATGGCGGGGCGGGGCGTAGATATAAAAATTAATGATGAAATACGCGAACTTGGAGGGCTTTATATCATCGGCACAGAGCGGCACGAAAGCCGCCGTATTGATAACCAACTGCGCGGAAGAGCTGGGCGACAGGGAGACCCGGGGGTAAGTCAATTTTATTTAAGTCTTGAAGATTCTTTGCTTCGTATCTTTGGAAGTGATAAGATTAAAGGCATTATGGAACGTTTAGGTTTAAAAGATGGCGAACATATAGAATCTGGGCTTGTTACACGTTCTGTTGAAAATGCACAAAAAAAGGTGGAAAGTCTCCATTTTGAATCCCGCAAACATCTGCTTGAATATGATGATGTTGCTAATGAACAACGCAAGGCGGTGTATAAACTCCGCAATGAACTCCTTGATGAGCATTGCTCTTTAAGTGAGCGGATTCAAAATAACCGCGAAATTACTGCACAAAGCCTACTTTATAAGGCGCAGATTCTCCCCGGCGATGAGAGTGAGCATTTTAATCTCTCCTCTCTTAAGGCTCAAGCCCAAGAGGAGCTAGGCTTAGACTTAGGGGATTGTGAGCATTTGAGCTATGATGAGCTTCTTTCAAAAATCATCACCCAAATGGAGCAAGACTATGAGGCAAAAATGTCTAAGCTTGAAAAAGAGCAAAGAGCGCAAATTGAGCGTATCATTTATTTGCAAGTGCTTGATAGCTCGTGGCGAGAGCATCTCTACACAATGGATAATCTCAAAACCGGTATTGGTTTGCGTGGCTATAATCAAAAAGATCCTCTTGTGGAATATAAAAAAGAAAGTTACAATCTCTTTTTGGAATTTATAGAGAATCTCAAAGTCGAAACAACAAAAATGCTTCATATTATTCAACTTAAAGACAAAGAGG
This sequence comes from Helicobacter sp., assembly GCF_022511165.1. Lineage (GTDB taxonomy): Bacteria > Campylobacterota > Campylobacteria > Campylobacterales > Helicobacteraceae > Helicobacter_C. Next base: position 11,365 of record NZ_JAFLSB010000032.1, read on the forward strand.
AAGAAGAGACAAATAAAATATTGCATAATATGCAAGAGGGGTTAAAGGAAAATTTACAAGAAACAAGCACAAATGCAGATTCTACGCCTTCTACAAAACCAAAAGTTTCACGCAACGATCCTTGTCCTTGTGGTAGTGGCAAAAAATATAAACTCTGCCACGGCAAAAGTGGTCCCAAAAAAGGCTTACTTGCATAATGAAAGCCCTTATTTTTTATCTTTTACCACGATACTTGCGCTTTGATAAGACACAACCCTTTATTTCTATTACTGCATTTCTTGCATTTTTTGGTGTGGGCGTAGGTGTTATGGTGCTTTGTGTAGCAATGGCAATTATGAATGGTATGTCAAAGGAATTTGAGCGCAAACTTTTTGTGATGAATTATCCCCTAAGTGTGTATTCTACGACTTATGCAGGGGTTGATGATGAGATTTTGCAATCTCTTAAAAAACATTTTCCACAATTTCTCTTTAGCCCTTATTTGCGCTATCAGGCGGTGGGAAAAGTGGGCAATATAATGAATGCCGCTATGGTTTTTGGTGTGGATATGAGTGCTGAATCCGAGCTTAATCAAGTGGTTAATCAAGCTTTTATGCCTGAAAATAGTGCCTCTCTCACACAAGAGCAAACCCAAAAACTTAAAGCCCAAAACATTGAAAAATTTAAAGAAAATACATTCTCAATCCTCATAGGCAAAGGCTTTCAAGAGCATTTTGACTTAGAAGTTGATGATAGGCTTGATTTGTTTTTTACACAACTTGAACCTTCAGGCTTTAGCTATACGCCGATTAATAAACGCTTTTTGATTGCAGGATTCTTTGAATCTGGCTTAAGGGCGTATGATGAAGCCTATACTTATACAAATCTTGCTGCATTGCAAAAAATTCGCCGCATTGGTGAGGGCATATATGATGGCATACATATTTACACGCCAAATCCTATGAAAGACATCGATGCAATTAAAACATTTCTACTCACAGAGTTTCCAAATCGTGCAGGAGTGGAGGGTTGGTGGCAACAAAATGGCAATTTCTTTTCGGCTTTAGAGCTTGAAAAACGTGCTCTTTTTATCGTGCTTATGCTGATTATTGTTATGGCAAGTTTAAATATTATTAGCTCTTTGCTTATGGTAGTGATGAATCGCCGTAAAGAAATTGCTTTGCTTCTTTCACTTGGTGCAAGCAAACAAGAAATCAAAAGTGTATTTTTTTGGGTGGGTAATACGATTGGACTAAGTGGTATTGCACTTGGTATTGTGCTTACAGGTATAGCAATGTATGTGCTTGATACTTTTCCTATTATCTCACTTCCTGCTGATGTATATGGAAGCTCAAAACTTCCGCTTGATTTGTCAATGCTTGATTTTTGTCTTACAATCATTGGGGCAATAACGATAGTGTGTCTCTCATCATACTATCCAGCCAAAAAAGCTTCATTAGTGGATACTTTACAAGTTTTACGCAACGAATAACGCCAATTAAAAATATTTTAAGAATCCTGTAAGGAAATAAGTCGTAGCATATACAATCTTTTGGTAACAAAAGGTTAATTATTTTTTTAGGAGGTCTTTTGAAAACACTTTATGTAGGAAATTTGGTATATGCGGTTACGCGTGATGAAGTCAGCGATTTGTTCTCTCAATTTGGCGAAGTTTTTTCTGTAAAGCTTATCAATGATAGAGAAAGCGGCAAACCAAAAGGTTTTGGTTTTGTAGAAATGGAAGATGAAGCCGCGCTCAAAGCCATTGAAGCACTCAATGAAAAAGATTTTCGCGGACGAAATATTCGTGTGAATGAAGCAAGACCACGCGAATAGCACTCCCTAACAGATTCTAGGGAGTAACTCTCCTTGTGGATATTCTACATAACATTTTCCCCCCCACGCATTAATTGATACAACTCGAGCTTGTTTTTTATCCTCAACTTTACGCAATACACGCCCAATCACACAAGAATGTGTGCCAAGTGAATGCGTGCGAAGCGATTCTAAAACCTTTTTACTCTCACTTGGTGGGACAGCCATTACACACACCCCCTCATTTGCAAGACTAAGTGGATCTAGCCCTAGAATCTCACACACACCACGCACTTTTTCAAGCACAGGGACTGCCTCTGTCCTAATTTCTATCTCTACACTAGCACTTTTACTCCATTCATTAAGCACCGCTGCCACCCCTCCTCTTGTCGCATCGCGCATCGTATGCACATTATAGCGATGTAAGGATTCAACAAGCGGATAGAGTTGCGCACAATCACTCTGCAAATCACTCTGCAAGGCAACCTCATTCCTTGCACAAAAAATCACCGCTCCGTGCGTTCCCACAGGTGCGCTTACAATAATCTCATCGCCCTCTTGTATATTTTTTATGCTCCAATCCACCTGCCCCATTTCGCCAATAGCGGTGCTATTGATATAAATTTTATCCGCATTGCCTCTTGGCACAACCTTTGTATCCCCTGAAAGAAGGCGTAAATCCCCCTTTAACGCCTCTGCCTTTATAGAATGCAAGATTCTCTGTAAATCCGCTAACGCAAAGCCCTCCTCTAAAATAAGTCCTAAGCTCAAATAACGCGCCCTGCCCCCACGCATACTCACATCATTACTCGAGCCACACACGCAGAGTTTCCCAATATCACCCCCAGAGAAAAAAATCGGGCTTACCACATAGCTATCTGTGCTAATAGCATACTGCTTCGCCCCGCCAAACACACCTGCATCTTCCCCACCGCCTACGATAAGCTCCCCCAAAATGCTATATATTACCTCTTCAATCAAAGCATTAGATTCTATGCCACCACTGCCGTGAGCAAGGCTAATATGTGTATTTTTCATTTTTACTCCTTTTTAAGCAACATTAAACATTTTGCATTCTTGCAAGAGCGCAGAGAGTAGCTGATTTTTCTGCCTACTCCAAAACGCATAATCACATACAAGAAAAAGTCGTTTTTTTGTCCTTGAAATCGCCACATTAAGTGCATAAAGTGCATTTGTTTGGCGCGAATCTGTAAGATAATAGTGCAAACTCACGGGAGAAAAAATCACATTATCAAATTCCTGCCCCTGTGAGCCGTGAATCGTAAAGATTCTATCACGCATAATATGTTGTGAAAGCGCTCTTTTTTGCTTCACAAAAGGCGTAATCACCGCATATTCCTCCCCTCCTAATTGCGCACATAAGCGTCTGCATAAATGCACCTCACTCTCGCTAATATGTTTATCTTCCTCCTTCTTGCTCCCACTATCGCACACAAAAAGTTCCATTTGTGAATCTATACCTCGTAAGCCTATATGATAAATATGACTATCAAGCAAACGCGCGAGATTATCACCATAGCGATGTGTTTGGCTTAATGTGCTTAGAATCATATCTTGTAATGGAGGCATAGTGCAACCTTGCGCATTTTTTGCCATAAGATTTTCTAGTGGCTCTCCCTTGCAAAAGCTTTCTAAAAAAAGCGCGGAGAGATTCCATATAGAGGCTTCCTTATTTTCTGCTTTAGTAATTTCACTGAGGGGCATTTCACACACAGGAAAAAGTTGCTTATGATCGCCAAAAAGAGCTAAGGGCGTATTATCCACACACAAAGCACAGGCTTTAATAAGCGGTGCATAAGCGCATTCATCAAGAAAAATATGAGCAAAGCGCAAGGGCAGTCTCTCATATTTTTGGATAAATCCATCAAGCGTTATGCCCACTACAAGCGCATTTTTGAGGCGATATTTTAGTGAATCTTGGCTGCTAACCTCTTGAAAATTAAATAAATCCATACTCTTTTTGTTCTTTTCTTGGAGAATCTGCGGCTCACAAGTCTGTGGATAGGCATTCATATATTGCAATGTCGGCATTCCTAGCCTTAAAATATTCTCCCGCTCTAATCCTAACTTATCAAATTGCTTAATAAGGCTTTTAAGCACCTGCTCAAGCGCATTATTTGTCGTAGCCACAACCGCTACTCTTTTATTAAGCTTAATATAATGCAAAAGGGCTTCAAATAGCACGGCTTGGGTTTTACCTGTGCCCGGTGGTCCCCACACATAACTTAGAGGGTGATTTAATACTTGAGAGAGGGCTTTGTTTTGCTCTTCACTCAAACGCTCAATATGAGGCACTATGCAAGATGTAATAGAATCTGGCAGATGCACTCTCTCTCCATTACCCTCAAAGAAATCAGCTACATTTTTAACCAAAAATTTCAAATCACTAAAGAGCTTAAGAGGTTTTTTGGCAATTTGAGCTTTTTTTAAAAAACGCATCATTTGCTCACTAGGGCTTAAATAAAGCATTTTTTGCTTCTCATCATAAAATTGCAATGTCAGCTCACCCTCTTCGCTAATAGTATAAAAATTTTGCTCACATTCCAAAAGCAAAGCTCCGCTTAACTTTATATCCATATCGCCTACATTATGTTTGAGCGCAAGTATGAGTTCAGAATCCGTGCAATCATATTGCTTGAGGGCAATCTCACTTAAACCAAGATGATGCTCATCAAGATAGGTATAATAAATCTGTGCTGCTTTTAAAAGCGTTTGCTTTATATCATTCATTTACCTTGCACCATATTTATAGTATGCTGCACAAGCCCCCTCACTACTTACCATACAGCTTCCAAGAGGATTGCTTGGTGTGCAGGCTTTACCAAAAACCTTGCAATCAAAGGGCTTAGCCACCCCGCGCAAAATATCTCCACAGCGACAGGCTTTATTATCAGGGATTAAATCCTTGCTTAAAATAGCATCAAAGGCAATTTCAGCATCTAAAAAAGCATATTCCTTTTTAAGTTTTAAAGCAGAATGCTTAATCTCCCCTAATCCACGCCACTCAAAAGATTCTCTCACATCAAAATAACGCGCCACCAACTGCTGGGCTTTTGTGTTGCCCTCCATACTTACCACGCGTTTATATTGAATCTCAAGTGTATGCTGTTTGTTAATAGCTTGACAAGTAAGCATATAAATGCTCTCCATTATATCCACTGGCTCAAATCCACTTACTACAATAGGCAAATCAAAATCCCTCACAAGCTCTTCATAAATTTTCGCCCCACTGATTACACTCACGTGAGAAGGAGCAATGAGAGCATTTACAAGGCATTCTTTTGTATTAAAAATCGCTTTTAATGGTGGAGGCACAAGCACGTGGTTAATATGAAAAAGCACATTTGTGAGCTTTAAAGCCAATACTCTCTCAATCACCGCAGCAGTCATAGGCGTAGTAGTCTCAAAGCCAATAGCAAAAAACACAATGCGCTTGTTAGGATTTTGTTGTGCAACTTCTAAAACTTGCATAGGAGAATACACAAAGCGCACATCAGCCCCCTTAGCTCTTGCATCAGCAAGGCTGCCTTGTGTGCCGGGCACTTTTATCATATCGCCAAGTGTGAGCAAAATCACATCTTCTTGCATCGCCATTTCATAGGCTTGGTTAATGCGATTTTTAGGCATTACACACACAGGGCAGCCCGGTCCGTGTATAAAATCAATATTATTTGGCATTAGCCCTTTAAGCCCATAGCGCATAATGCTATGTGTATGCCCACCACATACTTCCATAATATAAAGCGGGGATTCTAGGGAAGGCGCTAAATGTGCGATTTTTTTGGCATAGGCTAAAATCACCTCTTTATCGCGGAAATTTTCAATTAAATCGAGTGGTTTTGTATGGGATTTGTTCTCCATAGGCTATATTTCCTCTCCTAATGGTTTTGTGTAGGATTTTTTGCGCTCAAGCCTAGATAGT
>NZ_JAFLSB010000033.1 GCF_022511165.1 Helicobacter sp.
AATCATTACTAGGATCTGGGGTTAGGTATATAAAGAGTTTATGTTTGTAATTTTTAGAATCTATATATGCTTGATAATGCTCTAATTGATTATTTGTATCTTCTGTCCAAACCTTATTTTCAATTACACAAACAAAATCATTGCTTTTGCTTTCTATAAAAATATCTATGCGTCTGCTTTCATCTGTCCTCTTTTCACGCTCAACTTTGGCATCATTAAAATCATTAAGGATAATATCAAAAAGTTTTATTGTTGTTATCTCGGGGTTTTTTGAATACTCTTTTAATACAATTTGTAATAATTCTTTCAAAAAAGCATCACCGAGTTTATGGCTTTCATTTGGGTTTAAGAACCAAGCTAAGAAACTAGAGTGCCTTATTTCTTGGTTTTGAAGTTGTAGAGCGTTAAATACATTTAATCTACCTGTTTTTGATGTGAGGGTAATAAAATCCTCATCTAACAATAGCTCTTCTAATGCTTCTATTTTTTCTATTGAGTTATCCATTTTTATTTCTTTTTGTGGAGAATTCTTTATATCTTTTTAATGCTTACACCCTTTAGAATAAAATCTATCCTAAAGTATTTATTAAGCTTTAAAAAAAGCTTCGAGTTTTGCTAAATCAGGCAGATTTGTTACTTCGCTGACTAATTCTTTATAGACAATTTTTCCATTCTTTACGACAAAAACTGCTCGAGCGAGCAAACCCTCAAGAGGACCATCATTAATTAAAACTCCATATTTTTGCCCAAATTCTTTAGCGAGAAAATCACTTCCCACAACCACATTATCAATGCCTTCTGTAGTGCAGAATCTCCCCATAGCAAAAGGTAAATCAAGCGTTATGATAATCACTTCAGCTCCGGGAAAAGAAGCAATTTTTTTATTAAACTCTCTTGCCTCGCTCGCACACACTGCAGTATCTAAACTTGGCATAGAAAGTAAAATTTGGGTTTTGCTCGATGAGCCAACCTCAATAGAGCTTAAATCTTTTGCCTTAAGTTTGACAACGGGCGCTTTATCATTTACTTCTACATTTTGCCCTTTAAGCGTGATAGGATTGCCTTTAAAATTAACTGAACTCATTTTTTATCCTAAAAAATTAAGCTTCCGTTTCTATCGCGTGTGCTTTTTTAGCATTGCTTAGCATCAATTTAATGCGGTTTTCTTGATTGACTTTTGTTGCACCCGGATCATAGTCGATAGAGACAATATTGCTTTGTGGATTGCGTTCTTTAATTACTTTCATCATTCCACGCCCTACGATGTGATTGGGGAGGCAGCCAAAAGGTTGGGTGCAGACGATATTTCCCACGCCTTGCTCGATGAGTTCAAGCATTTCAGCAGTGAGTAGCCACCCCTCACCCATATTCATTGCTTGGGAAACATAGCCATCAACCATCTTTTTTGTGTGCTTAAATGCCGTAGGAGCTCTAAATACGCCGTGTTTATTGATAGCTTTAATCATATCAAGCTGCTTGCTCGCAAAGAACCAATACACTACGCGATAAATAAGTGCTTGCATCAGTGTGCCACCATACATTTTACCATCAACAATCGTATCATTAATGCAATAGAGGCAAAAATCCATAAAGCCCGGAATCACCACTTCACAATCTTCGCTCAAAAGAAAATCCTCAAGGTTATTATTCCCAAGCGGAGAGAATTTAATATAAATCTCACCTACAATCCCCACACGCACTTTTTGTTTTGTATCTCGTGGGATAGAGGCAAAATCCTCAAGGATAAGTTTCATATCTTTTTTAAGCACACTATATTTTTTCAATCCCTCATTTGTGCCCTCTGTCGTAATGCGTTTAACCCATTTGGCAACCATTGCATCAGTATCGCCCTTATTGATTTCATACGCGCGAGTTTGATTAGCAATGTGCATAATCAAATCCCCATACACAATGCCATTAAGTAAATTTTGTAGCATTGGACGCGTAACGCTAAAGCCTTGATCAGATTCTAAGCCACTAAAATTAAGAGAAATCACAGGAATATCGCCAAATCCTGCTTTATTGAGTGCTTTGCGCAAAAGATAAATATAATTACTTGCGCGACAGCCTCCACCGGTTTGAGTGATGAGTAAGGCTACTTTGCTCAAATCCCATTTGCCACTTTTGAGCGCATCAATCATTTGCCCAATCACAAGCAGAGCAGGATAGCAAGTATCATTATGCACATTGCGCAACCCTTCATCTACTACGCCCTTGCCATCATTATGTAAAAGCTCGGCTTTATATCCGTGTAAATGCAAAATATTCACAAGTAATTCAAAATGCACAGGCAGCATCATTGGCACAAGAATCGTATGCGTTTGTTTCATCTCTGCTGTAAAAGGCACGCGTTTAATTTCGCGCTTATTTTCTGGCTTAATAATCAGTGATTGAGAGCCTGGAGCTTGCCAAGAATTGATATGTGGAGTCATTTTTTGTGTCATAGGATTCCTTTAAATTGAAGTATTTTCAAGTATTTGCATTGACTTAGGCAATACTTTTGTTTTCTTTTGAGCTTGTTTTTCTTCCATAGCTCCAAGGAGTGAGCGGATTCTAATTTTAACTGCACCCAAATTACTAATCTCATCGATTTTGAGTTGGGTATAGAACTTATCGTGAGATTCTAGAATCTCACGCACTTCATCAGTAGTAATAGAATCTATCCCGCAGCCAAAGCTCACAAGCTGCACAAGCTCAAGATTATCATCTTGGCTCACAAACGCCGCAGCATTATAAAGCCTAGAATGATAGCTCCATTGATTGAGGATATATAGCTCTCCTGCATCTGCCAAATGTCCTACGCTATCTTCACTAAGGACGACGAGTCCAAGTGAGTTAATGAGTTTATCAATGCCGTGATTAATCTCTGGGTCAATATGATAAGGTCGCCCACAAAGCACAATCGCTTTGAGTTTGTTTGCTCGTGCAAATTGCAGTGCTTTTTCGCCCTGCTCTTTTATATCACTTAGCCACTCATCACGCACCTCATAAGCCTTACTCACAGCTTGGAGAAATGCTTTTTTATCTACGCCAAGCTCTTTTTTGAAAAAATCAAAACCTTTTTTCTTAAAGTCTTCTTTTTTGTGTAAGCCAAAATAAGGATAGAAAAATTTTACTTCACGCAATTTATCAACATTGGCATTGAGTAATTCTGGGTAATATGCTACCACAGGGCAGTTATAGCTATTTGTGCTTGAATCTTTATGCTTTTCATCACCTGCAAAATTATAACTCATACAAGGATAAAAGATGGTATCTACACCTTTTTTGAGCAGATTCTCAATATGTCCGTGCAAAAGTTTAGCTGGGTAGCACACCGTATCGCTTGGAATAGTATGTTGCCCTAAAGCAAAAGTCTTGCGTGTGCTCATATCAGAGACAACTACCTCATAGCCTAGCTCACTCAATAATGTATGCCAAAAGGGTAAATTTTCATACATATTAAGCCCAAGTGGAATACCGATTTTTCCTTTAGTGAGGCGGGATTTATCGATATTTTCATAGGCACAAAGAGATTTAAGCTTATTGAGTTTATAGTCATAAAGATTTGGCAAGAAAAGCAGTTTTTTAAAGCCTAGGGGTTTATCACAACGATTGCCGGATATGAATTTTTTACCCTCACCAAAGCGATTAATGGTTAAATGGCAATTATTTCCACAAATTTTACATACACTTGCTGTGGCTGTATGCTTGAAATGCCCTAGCTCTTCTTGACTCATCGTGCTTGAATGCTCTAAGCCTAAAGCCTTTGCATAAAGGGCTGCACCAAAAGCTCCCATAAGCCCACTTATTTTAGGGCGAATCACCTCTCTGCCAATTTCTTTTTCAAAGCTACGAAGTACAGCGTTATTTAAGAATGTGCCACCTTGCACAACAATTTGTTTGCCTAAATCGTCCGCATCACGAGCGCGTATTACTTTATAAATGGCATTTTTTACAACACTCATTGATAATCCTGCGCTTATATCCTCAATACTCGCACCCTCTTTTTGAGCTTCTTTTACCGAGCTATTCATAAATACAGTGCAACGACTGCCTAGCTCCACAGGGTGTTTTGAGCTTAAACCAAGTTTTGAGAAAGTTTGTATATCATAGCCCATAGATTTTGCAAATGTCTCAATAAAGCTTCCACAGCCCGAACTGCACGCTTCATTAAGCATTATAGAATCTATGGTTTGGTTTTTGATATAAAAGCATTTCATATCTTGCCCACCAATATCAATAATAAAATCTACTTTGGGGTTAAAATGTTTAGCTGCTTTTAAGTGCGCCATTGTTTCTACAAGCCCAGAATCAAGATTAAATGCTGCCTTAATCAGTTCTTCACCATAGCCAGTAACCGCACTACCTTTAATCGTAATTTTATCACCAAAATGCTCATAAATGTAGGCAAGTTGAGAGGAAATCACTGCCACAGGATTGCCTTGATTAGAGTTATAGTATTGATAGATGATAGCATTATTGCTATCGAGTATCACAAGCTTTGTTGTCGTGCTTCCGCAATCTATGCCAATATAGGCATCAACTTTTTGATAATTATTTGCCTCATAGGCTTTATCTATATCTATCTCTTGCACACTTGCACTCTCGTGTCGCGCGATAAAGGCATTATAATCGGATTCTGAAGCAAAGAGTGGCTCAAGGTATTTGTTTGTTGAGGCAGTATTTTTGCTTGCTTCTAATGCTTCAATAAGCGTTTTGCAAGTATAGGTTTTTTCAAGCTCTCGCGCTTGGAGTGAGACGCCAATAGCAACTGCATATTGTGCAAAATCCGGGAAAATAGCGTGCTCTTCATCAAGCTTTAATGTCTTAGCAAATCGCGCTTGTAAGCCTTTATAATAAAAAAGCGGACCTCCTAGGAATAAAATCTTGCCCTCGATTTTGCGCCCTTGCGCTAAGCCTGTGATAGTTTGATCCACCACAGCTTGAAAGATACTTGCTGTAATGTCTTCTTTATTGACGCCTTGATTGAGGAGTGGCTGCACATCGGTTTTAGCAAATACGCCACAACGTGAAGCAATAGGATAGATTTTTTGGCATTTGAGTGAAATTTCATCAAACTCTTGGGGGGTGATAGCAAGGAGCGTAACCATTTGATCAATAAATGCACCCGTTCCACCAGCACAAGAGCCATTCATTCGCTCTTCTGTTCCGCCGGTGAGGAAAATGATTTTTGCATCTTCTCCACCTAGTTCAATGACTGCATCAGCATCAGGCACAAGATGTTTTACCGCACCTGCAGTCGCAAAAACTTCTTGCACAAAATCAATCCCGGTGGCTTTGCAGATACCAAATCCTGCTGAGCCAGAAATAGCGACTTTAAGTTCTCTATCACCGACAATATCTGTGATTTTTTGCACAATTTCTATGCTTTTTTCACGCACTTTTGAATAGTGCCGCTCATAGACTTGAAAGAGTATGTTATCTCCGTCCATAAGCGCAACTTTTGCGGTTGTGCTTCCTATATCAATCCCTAAAGTCAAGCTCATAAAAACTCCTACATTTATTTAAAACATTGGAGCGCGATTTTAACACAAAAAATTAACAACAGCAAACCTGCACAATATCTTTGTGAATGCGTATCCACACATCTACATCAAGGGTGATATGCTGCTTACATTTACAGCAAGAAAGGTTTGCATTTTGCAGAGCAAGAAGCTCTTTTTGTCTTATATCTGGGCGAGATTCTAAAAGTTGAAGCCATTGATAGGAAAATACATACACGCTTAAAGTGCTATTAATCACTTCTCCTTCACGCATTTGGCTTAAAATATCACTACACATTGGACAAAGTTCAAGCGGATAGTCATTATAAAGCCCCACTTCGCTCAAACCTTGCTTTACGCTCACACTAAAGGCGTTTTTTGTGCTTTTTTTGGCAATGTAATGTCGTGTATCAAGTGTGCGGGCTTTGTTTGCAGGACTAAAATCATTAGCAATCTCACTGCATACGCAAAAATGTAATTTGGGTAATCCATAAGCTTGAGATTGTTTGTAGCTAATGCGATTTTCATATAAAAACACAGGTATCAGCACCCCATCACTTAAAAGTGCATAAATAAAATAATGCCCAAAAACTACATCTAAAAGTGCAATATTCACACCATCGGCATAGAGTGCATCTTGCAAGGTATCTTTAATCACATCTTTTTGTGTGCTTTGTAGGGATTGGAGTGTTTTAGGCAGGAGCATTGGCTGTTTTTTCCATACTTGCTTGTTCAATAATATCACACAAAATGTGAATAATGAGGATATGCAATTCTTGGATTCTAGGCGTGTCGCTACTTGGCATAACAAGATTAATATCGCATATTTCATTGAGCTTGCCTCCATCACGCCCACTTAGCCCGATGATAGCGCACCCTCGCTCACGCGCACTCGCAGCGGCTTTGAGGACATTTGCAGAGTTGCCACTTGTGGAGATACCAAAGAGAACATCACCTTTTTTGGCTAAAGCCTCTACTTGACGCGAAAATACATATTCAAAGCCATAGTCGTTGCCAATCGCTGTAAGCGCGGAGGTATCTACACTTAGAGCGATACCTGCTATGCCCTTGCGCTCTCTTTTGTATCTTCCTGTGAGTTCAGCAGCAAAATGCTGCGCATCAGCAGCCGAGCCACCATTTCCACAGATAAGAATCTTGCCTCCTTGCGCGAGGGATTGCGTGAGTAAAAGCGCGGCTTTTTCTACTTGCTCATTTAAATCAAAGATTTTTTGCGCGCTTTGTAAATGTGCTTGAAATTCAGATTCTATAAATGTTTTCATAGCTTACCTCCTTGAATGGATTGTATAATTTTTGAAGTCGAATAGCCTTCTACAAAATCTATAAGCACCACTTCTTCAGCAAATTCTCTTCCCACTACCTCTTTATCGCGATAATCCCCGCCTTTGACAAGCACATTAGGCGCAATCATTTTAATGAGATTAAAAGGTGTTTCTTCACTAAAGCTTACCACATAATCCACACATTCTAAACCCGCTAGCATAAAGGCGCGCTCCTCAAGTGTATTAATAGGGCGGGAAGCGCCTTTGAGTGCTTTGATAGAGTGATCATCATTAAGCCCCACTATTAGCACATCGCCTAGCTCACGCGCGTGGTTGAGGTAGGTTAAATGCCCTCTGTGTAAAATATCAAAGCACCCATTAGTAAAAACAATTTTGCTTCCCTTAAGGGCTTTAAGCGTCTCCTGCAATGTGTTTTGGGAGATGATTTTAGATTCAATATGTTGTTGCATATTAAGAGGTTGGGTATGGAGATATTGTGCTATTTCGCTATGGGTAGCTACCGCACTTCCTACCTTGCCCACTACCACAGCAGCAGCAGTATTGGCAAATTCAGCAGCTCTCATTATATCACAGCCGCTACTTAGCGCAAAACCAAGTGCAGCAATCACGGTATCACCTGCACCGGTTACATCATAAACTTCTTTTGCACGTGTAGGAATGCGCTCCATTGTATTATTTGCAAAGATACCTATGCCATCTTCGCTGAGGGTAATGAGTGAAATATCAAGTGCGCATTGCTCCTTAAGAGCCATTCCCGCGCGGATAAGAGAAGATTCATCATTTATAGTAATGCCTGTGGCAAGTTGTGCTTCTTTTTTATTAGGCGTGAGTAGAGTTGCCCCTCGATATTTACGATAATCTTGCCCTTTAGGATCGCATAAAACAAGCTTTGCTTTGCTTTTAGCGTATGTAATCACAAATTGTGTCAGCTCCTCGCTTAAAAGTCCTTTGTTATAGTCTGAAATAATAACGCAATCTACCTTATCAAGCACCTTGTGAAGTTTGTTCATAATATCATTTTGGATATGTGAATCTATGGGGATTTTACTCTCTCTATCCACGCGCAAGACTTGCTGATTGGCAATAATAATACGTGTTTTTTTGATTGTAGGACGAGAGTTATCAGTAAAAAGATATGAATAATCCGCTCCTATGGATTGGAGTTTGTCTTTAAGCCATAATCCCGCTTCATCATTACCCACCACGCCACATACAAAAACTTGGGCATTGAGCGCGACAAGGTTATGCACGACATTACACGCCCCGCCAAGGCGATTATTTTCATTTTTGACATCTACGACTTGCACGGGAGCTTCTGGGGAGATTCGCTCACAACTTCCCCACACATAATGATCAATCATCAAATCCCCAATAACAAGGATTTTTGGACTTTTAGATTCTAAAGAGAGCATTATTGTTTGCCACTTTGAGCTGCAAAGAGAGCTTGAATCTTAGGGAGATAAGATTTTATGCCCTCTTCAAGTTTAAATCGTGGCACATAGGAGAAATCTTCTGTAATAGGGCTAATATCCGCTTGAGTATAGGTTTGGAAAAAGCTATAAGGATTATCGATGTATTCTACTTCGAAATCTCCCAAATCTTTTTTCAAGCATTCTATAATATCATTAAAGCTTCTTGCTTCTCCGCTACCGACATTATAAATACCACTTTTTGGAGATTCTATGGCTTTGATATTTGCTTGAATTACATCTTTGATATACACAAAATCACGTTTTTGCTCTCCATTTTTAAATAAGCGTACTTTTTTGTGCTCTAGGGCTTGGAGGGAGAGTTGGAGAATCATTGATGCCGTTTTGCCTTTATGTAATTCCCCCTCTCCATAGACATTAAAGTATCGTAGCCCGACAATAGGGTAGCTTGGATCTTTTTCAAGAATCTTCCTCACATACTCGTCCATACAGAGCTTTGAGAAGCCATAAATATTTTCGGGTATTTCACCACTTCCTACGATATTTGGCGCACTTGAGTTACCATAAGTCCCAGCAGAGGAGGCATAAATCATTATGGCTTGGGAAGCATTAGCAAGATCAAGCAAACGCAAAAATGCCTCATAATTTGTCTGCATCACAAGCTTTTGATTTTGCACTGTGGTATCTGATATGGCGGCTTGATGAAAGATAATATCAAAATCATATGCTTTTAATCGCTCTAAATCACTTGGATTTGCAATATCTCCTACGATGATTTCACCCTTGAATCCAATGAGATTCTTAAAATGCCCTAATGATGTGGGGTTTCCACTAGGGAAACATTCTGTGGTGCGAAATGTATCAAATACATATACTTGCGCAAGAGGGTGGTTTTTTTGAAAATAAAAAGCAAGATTGCTCCCTATGAATCCAGCCCCACCAGTAATAAGTATCTTTTTTTCTGCTAAATCATCATAAATATATTTCATACCCCAATCCTTTAACTCAAAGTTTGTTTATTATACTATGGAGTTCTTGTAAAGTAGCAATCTTTTGGATATTTTGTAATGAAATATCTATCACTTCAGCCTCTCCTAGTAAAAATTTCCCATTTATACCTGCTTCTTGAGCACATTGCATATCAGTAATTTTATCTCCCACAAAAAAAGATTGTGTTAAATCAATATTAAAATCCTTGCAAGCAGCTTTTATCATTCCAGTTTTAGGTTTGCGACAATCACAATTTTTGCTTGGCAAATGCGGACAATGATAAATTTTATCAAAGCCAAATCCACATTGTGCTTGAATCTCTTCCTGCATAAACTGATGAAGCACTTTTAGGTCAAATTCAGTATAATAACCTCTCTCAATACCAGATTGATTGGTAATCACAAGAAGCAAATAACCTTGTGTTTTCAGTGTGCGAAGTAAGGGAAAAAGCCCATCATTAAAAACAAAATCGCTGATTTTATACACATAGCCATTGTCTTTATTAATCACCCCATCTCTATCAAAAAACGCGCATTTTTGCATATGGACTCCTTTATTTTTAAAGTGAAAATATCCCTAAAGCCTTGCTTGCTTTATATATCTCATATAATCCTAAGCCTATCATACCCACACCACACAAGCGCAAGAAAAGTTCGCGCCTTTGTGATATATTCGTGCTAAAAAGTCCTAAAAAGAGTAGTGAGGGTATAGTCATTATGCCAAAGATTCCCATAACAAGCGCACCATTCAAGCCATTTCCTGCTATTGCTGCAGTGAGCAGAAAATAATACACAATCCCACAAGGGAGTAAGCCATTGCATACTCCTAGCACATAAAGTCGCCATTTTGTGCTTTGAGTGAGAAGTGAGCGTATAAAGGCAAGAAATTTTGGCGGTAGCGTTATGCGTGGAATGAGATGGAATCTCGGCATAAACTGCCCCATAAAAAAACCATACAAGACAAGTAAAACACCCACCACAAGTAATATGCTATATTTGATGCTTTCATTTGGTGTGGCAGTATATCCAAGTGTGCCAACAATAAAGCCAAGTGCGCAATATGTAGTGATTTTGCCGCAATGATAGCAGAGATGAAAGGGGAGCTGATAGAGTATGGGCGAGAATGCGCGATAGAGCGAGGATTGGATATGATGTTTTTTTGTTAAAGGGATAGAATCTTGTATTGGAGGCATTTGCACCTTGTGTGCAGAAAAATCCTTAGTAACAAAATCTTTATTTTTCTTTAAAGATAAGGGCAAAGATGCGCTATAAGCTAAGACAATACCCCCGCACATACCCACACAATGTCCAAGTGCTGCAAAGAATGCGATACTTGCTAGAGTGGCGATTTCAATATGTTCCATTGAGGTTAAATAAAGAGTGAATTGACACTTTCATTATGGCAGATTCTACGAATGACTTCAGCAAAAAGCGGAGCGACACTCAAGACTTTGATTTTTTGATGTGTAGTGCGCAAGGGAATAGAGTTTGTAACCACCACTTCATCAAGTGCGCTTTTAGCAATGCGCTCAAGCGCTGAACCACTAAGCACAGGGTGTGTGCCTAAAGCCATTACGCTATTTGCTCCACGAGATTTAAGCACATCAGCTGCTTTGCACATCGTGCCTGCGGTATCTATCATATCATCAACAAGAATCACATCTTTGCCATTCACATCGCCGATAATATTCATTACTTCGCTCTCATTTGCCCTCTCACGTTTTTTATCCACTATTACCAAATCCATTCCCATTTTATTAGCAAAATATCTCGCTCTTGCTACACCGCCAATATCAGGAGAAGCAATGATAGGGGCTTTGAAAGATTTTGTGCGGAGATAATCAGCAAATACAATCGAGCCATAGAGATTATCCACAGGTATATCAAAAAAACCTTGAATCTGCCCTGCGTGTAAGTCCATAGTAATCACACGATGAACGCCACTTTGCTCAATCAAATTAGCCACAAGTTTTGCGCTAATTGGCACACGAGGAGAGGCTTTTCTATCTTGTCTTGCATAGCCAAAGTATGGAATCACAGCATTAATGCTATTTGCTCCACTTCGTTTAAGTGCATCTGTGATGATAAGAAGCTCCATAAGATTATCATTGGTGGGCGCACAGGTGGGCTGAATGATAAAAACATCTTTGCCTCGCACAGATTCATCAATGCGCACATTGATTTCACCATCGCTAAAACGATTGATACTTGCCTTAGAGAGAGATATATCAAGGAATCTTGCAAGCTCGCTACTAAAAAGAGTATGGGCTGAACCACTAAAAATTTTGAATCCGCGCATAGAATGCCTTTAGTGTGGAATTTAGATGTATTATACAAAATCTCATTTATGTTTGGCTTATTTAGCCTAAATTCTCACTTTCTAAATGACATTTTAAAAAGAGCTCAATTTGTCCTTGGCTTAGAAGACGAGGGTTAATTTTGTTATTGAGGTTAATGAGCATTTCACTTCGCGCTCTATCACGGATAAAATGCCTGCTTTGCACGATATGGCAAGATGAGTGCAAAATTGCCTCATCAAAATTGTGGATTCTATACACAGCAAGAGTTTGGCGTGGATTTTCATTTTCATCATTATATTCTTCAAGCGTGAGCTTAAAACTCGCAGGAGCAATCTCACTATAAAGATTTGAGCCTTTGGTGCTTGAGTAGTAAAAAAGAATCTCTTTGCCTTGATTATAAATTTGTGTAGTGCTTTTAGCAGAGCGCAATGTGCGTGCATCAAGAGGGGAAGATTCTTGGCTTAAAAATTTTTTTAATTCTTGTGAGATAGGCACAAGCACATATGAATCCCCATACATTTTAAAATTTGCATCACCTTCTTTGAGCATAAAAACCACACCCTCATCGACATACACTTCTTTGTTTTGGCTTTGATTTTCTATTTTTTGAGTTTGCATAGTTTGCTGTGGGGTAGATTCTTGAGCGGCGTGTGTGGTTATGGTTAAAAGCGCACAAAACAGCAAAATGCAGAGAATCTTATACATAAAGGATTCCTTTGATTTTTTATCAAGCTAAAGCCAACTTTGGCTAACATATCAATTAAGAAGTATTGTATCAAAAAACTTTAGCATAAATAAAGGGTATCAATGAAAAGTATTGCAATTTTGGGTAAGCCTAATGTTGGCAAAAGCTCACTTTTTAATCGCCTTATCAAACAACATTTAGCCATTACCTCTCCTATAAGCGGCACAACGCGCGATGTGAAAAAGGCATATTTTATTATCAGTGGGGTGGAGGTGGAGATTATTGATACAGGTGGGCTTGAAAAAGCACAAGGGCTTTTTGCAAAGGTAAGTGAGCATTCTCAAAAAGCCGCAATACAAGCAGATATGGTGCTTTATATGGTTGATGGAAGCAGTATTCCACAAGATGATGATATTGCGCATTTTCGCACATTGCAAAAGCATAAAAAGCCCCTTGTGCTTGTAGTCAATAAAGTAGATAATGACAAAATCAAACAAAGAGCGTGGGATTTTAGCGCATTTGGGGCGCAAGATATGTGTTTTATATCTGTGCAACATAATCGCGGCATAAGCTTATTACTTGAAGTGATTTTTGATATGCTTGATTTGGCTAAAGAGCAGCCTTTGCAGGAGCATTTAAGAGAGCAATTTAAGAATGAAGAGCTTGATGAGAGCTTGGAAGAATTTTTAGGAATCTTAGATGAAAAAACACAAAAAGAGGAGGAAGAGTGTATTGCTGTGGGGATTATTGGACGCGTTAATGTTGGCAAAAGCTCACTTCTTAATGCGCTTTTAGATAAAGAACGAAGTGTGGTGAGCGAGATTGCGGGGACGACTCTTGATCCTGTTGATGATGAGATGATGATAGAGGGTAAAAGGGTAAGGTTTGTTGATACGGCAGGAATTCGTAGAGCCGGAAAGATTGAGGGAATTGAAAAATTTGCCCTTAGTCGCACAAACGCAGTACTTGAGAAAAGCCATATCGCAATCCTCGTACTTGATGTGAGTGCGCCCTTTGTGGAATTAGATGAAAAAATTAGCTCCCTTATCCCTAAATATGCACTTGGAGTAATTGTTGTTTTGAATAAATGGGATAAGAAATATGCGGATTTTGAGGAGATTCAAGCCGCTTTTGCTCATCGTTTTTCTTTTCTCTCTTTTGCGCCTATGATTACGCTTAGTGCGCTCAATGGACGCAATATTGCAAAGCTTAAAGCAGAGATTTTGAAAGTCTATGAGCGATTTTGTTATAGAATCCCAACAAGTGCGCTTAATGATGTGATAGCCAAAGCAGTGAGCGCCCATCATATCCCAAGCGATCACGGCAAGCTTGTGAAAATCTATTATGCTACCCAATATGATATAAAACCTCCCCAAATTGCGCTCATAAGTAATCGTCCAAAGAGTTTGCATTTTAGCTATAAGCGGTATTTAGTTAATGTTTTACGAGAGCATTTTGATTTTAGTGGTGTGCCTTTGTTTGTAAATGCAAAAGCAAAACAAAATGAAGATTCTATACAAAAAAAGCCTAAAAGACATAGGAGAGGAGATAAGAATACAAGATATTAAGTCTGTTGCTTATGTGTCAAAAAGTGCCTTAAGTCTTTGTTTGCCATATTCTACGCCAGGTTGGTCGTAGGTATTAATCTCAAAAAGCACGCCCATACAGGAAGTGAGGAGTTCATAATACATCATTAATGTGCCTACACTCTGCTCACATAGGCACTCTATCTCAATGCAATCTGTGAGAATCCCTTCATTTTGGATTGTTTGCATAGTAGCAATGCGTTGATTATTGAGCAAAGTTGCAAAACTTTTGGCATTAACAAAATTTGTAGATTCTAAAAAGGCAAGCTCAAGCGGTGGAATGCAGGGATTTGGGCTATGGGCTGGATCAAGGCTTAAGAAAGTAACACTTTTATTTGCTTCACCCTGCACGATGAGTTGCAAAAATGAATGCTGATCAATACTGCCAATAAGTGAGATAGGCGTAAGTCCTACTTTTTGATTATGAATATTTAGTTTTCCAAGACTTTCGCCCCATAATTGCACATACCACGCATTAAAATGTGTAAAAAGACTAGAGTAAGAAAAAAGCACATTCATTGGCACTCGCCCTCTATGTGCGGCATACACAAGGGCTTTATGCAAGATATGATCCGCTCTTCTTTTAAAAAAAGCCTCCTCAATCTTTGCTCCACCATCTAAGAGTGCTTTGACATCATAGCCTAAAATTGCTAAGGGTAGGATACCAACAGCGCTTAAGACAGAAAACCTCCCACCCACATTTTCTGCAATATGGAAAAAGCGTAAAGATTGACTTTTTGCCCATTGCTCGAGTGGAGAGTGTTTATCTGTAATTACAAGCAAATGTGTTTTATTTTGGGCATTTTCAAGCAAGGCATAAGTGTGAAGCACATATTTAAGCAAGGAAGAGGTCTCAATGGTTGTGCCAGATTTAGAAATTACAATAAAAAGTGTGTTTTGTATATGTATATGTTGCAAACTCTGTGTGATATGGAGAGGATCGGTATGCTCTAAGAAAATAAGCTTGAGATTTTTTCTGCAAGGTAGATGTTGCAACATAGAATCTATGGCTTTAAGTCCAAGCGAACTTCCACCCACACCGATAATGACAAGATGAGAGAGAGAATGCAAAAAAGCTTTATTTTCTTCAATATAACTATATGCTTCTTTGAGTGATTCGTATTCATAAGGCAAATAATAATAGCCACTTTTTCGCGTTTGCTTCTCTTGTGCTATTGCATCAAAAAGCGTTTGTTCCGCTTCTTTGCTCCCTGAATATGTAAAATCTGCACTAAAGCGAACCAATCTCCGCCCCCTTAGAGATTTTGGCACACAAAGGCACTCATATCCACAAGGCGATGTGTGTAGCCCATTTCATTATCATACCACGCAAGGACTTTTGCGCTTTTGCCAATAACAACACTTTTATCAGGCACAATAATCGCACTCGCGCTAGAGCCAATAAAATCACTTGATACCCTTTGCTCATCATCAACAACAATAAGTCCTTTCATTATGCCATTGAGACTTTGCCCATTTTGAGCCTTGTAAAAAGCTTCATTTAAGCTCTCTTTGCTTACTTCGCTTTTAAGATTCACACTCAAATCCACCAAGCTCACATCAGGCGTAGGCACACGCACCGCAATGCCATTGAGTTTTCCTGCAAGATGAGGGAGGACGAGTCCTATTGCCTTTGCCGCACCTGTGCTTGTGGGTATCATATTTAAAGCCGCTGCACGCGCGCGGCGCAAGTCTTTATGCTTTACATCGAGCAGATTCTGGTCATTTGTATAGCTGTGGATAGTTGTCATTAAGCCATTTTCGATACCAAAAGCATTATCAAGCACTTTTACAATAGGTGCAAGGCAGTTTGTGGTGCAAGAGGCATTTGAAATCACCGCTTCACCTTTATAATCTGTGTGATTTACCCCATAGACAAAAGTCGGTGTATTCTCCGCAGGTGCAGAGATAATCACTTTTTTTATATTGCCTTTAATATGCGCACTTGATTTTTCAAGAGCGTTAAATTTACCTGTGCATTCTAGCACTCCAACTGCTGCACCAAAATCAAGCTTAAGTGGGTCTCTATCGCTTAAAATCTTCACATTTTTGCTTTTGCCAATGCGTAGAGTATGGCTATCTATTTTTTCAACATCATACCCTCTATGTACAGAATCATAACGCAAGAGATGTGTAAGCGTATCCACATCAGCAGTGCTATTTATTGCCACAAGCTCCACATCATCGCGCGCACCAATAATCCTAGCTGCGCTTAGTCCTATGCGCCCTGTGCCATTGATTGCGAGTTTGATTGCCATCGTATCTCCTTATAAAGTGATGGTTGCGTTTAGGAATACTATATGCGTAAAACTGCCTATTTTAGCATAAATTAGCTAAAAAGTCTTTTTGCCTTTGGCTTGATTTATGTGCTATAAAAATGTAAAATGCGCCTCTTTAGCTTATAATTTGCTTTGGAGTTATTTTAGATTCTCTCAAGTTATTGTCCTCGTAGCT
>NZ_JAFLSB010000034.1 GCF_022511165.1 Helicobacter sp.
CGGCTTTCCCACTTGCAGCAAGCACTGCCATTTTCACTTCTGCGCCCAAAGCACCCACACTCAAAAAACTTAAAAACAAAGTTAAAATCGCAAATTTTCTCATTCTATTTCTCCCTGCATATCCTTAAATTTTGCACATTATAAAAACATAAATAAAAAACTTGTCTACCCCATTAAAGCGTATTAAATAAATCAGTTGAAAGGTATCGCTCTGCTGTATCATTAAGCATTGTAAGCACCTTTTTATCGGGATTTGCTTTAGCAATTTTTTGTGCGATGGCGACATTTGCGCCACTTGATATACCCACCATTACACCGATTTTGCCAAGCTCTTGTGCGCTCTTAATCGCCTCTTCATTGCCGGCAAGTTTAATAGAATCTATGACTTCAGTATTTAAAATCTTAGGAATAAAATTCGCGCCAATCCCTTGAATCTTATGCCCTGCAGCTTGTCCTTTGCTAAGCAATGGCGAAGCTTCTGGCTCTACACCAATAATTTGAATAGAAGGAATCTTTGCCTTAAGCACCTCTCCTACACCGCTAATTGTCCCACCTGTGCCAAATCCTGCCACAAAATAATCCAATTTTCCCTCAAAGCTCTCATAAATTTCAAGTGCTGTTGTCTCTTTGTGGATTGCCACATTAGCAGGATTCTCAAATTGGCTTGGCATAAAGGCATTAGGAGTGACTTGCAAAATCTCTTGCGCCTTGTTTAATGCACCTTTCATACCCTCACTTGCAGGAGTAAGCTCAAGTTTTGCGCCAAAAAGTTGCATCATTTTGCGTCTTTCAATACTCATTGATTCAGGCATAGTAATGATGATTTTAAGCCCCATACTCGCGCAAATCATCGCTAGAGAAATACCCATATTGCCACTTGTGCATTCTACAATGGTTGTTGCTTTGGTGATTTTACCACTATCAAGAGCATCTTTTATCATTGAATACGCAGCGCGATCCTTTACAGAATGGCTAGGGTTGAGAAACTCACATTTGCCATAGAGATTAGAAGCAAACTGATGAAGGTGCAAAATAGGTGTCTTGCCGATAATATCCGTAATATTAGACGCAATTTTCATAGAAAATCCTTTCAATAGTTAAAATAATCAATGCAAGGCACTAAATATCAATTTTTTTGTTTAAAGTCAAGATTTGAAAGAATAAATCAAGCAAATTTCGCTAAAGATGCGCTAAACTTCCCTTTGTAAAATCTATACACAAATCTTTAAGAATTAAAGAGGAAGCAATGAAGCCCATACATATGAATCTCTAGCAGGGATTATCCCCACAAGTGTGCAATATGACATAGGGCTTATTCCTTTTAAGCCTAGCACTTTTAATCTTGTTCATTGTATGCCAAATAAGCTTTTTGAGTATATCCAATCTCGTCTTGCCTTGCTTTGCACACCGCTTGTTGATGTAAGTGCATTTGCCAAAACACATCAATGCGGGGCTATCGCAAGCGGATTTGAGAATGAGGATATCTTACATACGCTTTTATCGCTTGAATCTAAAGACATTGACACCCTCAAATCCTACTCACACAAAGCGGCACAAAATGGCATATAGGGCACAATCAGCATATTTTAGAACATCTGCTTTGTAATCATCTGGGCATTCGCATAGAGTGAGAGGGTTAGTCCCATAATATCGAGCATAACAAATATCACAAAAAGTTGTTGATTACAATGTGAGCGCGTAAGCAAAAAGAGGCTTAGAGGAAAAAACACTATGCCTAGCCCCACAAACACCCACCCAAGCACACAGCAAAAAAATGCGGTATAAAAAGCTATTTTTGCATTCATTTAGAAAACAATCATTTCATCAGCGCAATATCAAGCACTTCTTTAATATCGCTCACGCCAATAATCTCTAGCTTATCAAGCACCTCTTTGGGAATATCTTTCAAATCACGCTCATAGTTTTTTTGTGGAATAAGCGCGGTTTTAATCCCCGCTTTATGTGCCGCTATAAGCTTCTCACGCAATCCGCCAATAGCAAGCACATTCCCCCTAAGTGTAAGCTCACCTGTCATCGCAATATGTGCATAAATTTTAGAATCTGTGAGGATAGAGGCTATTACACACGCCATCGCAATCCCCGCACTTGGTCCATCTTTTGGCGTAGCACCCTCTGGCACGTGTAAATGAATATCATAAAGCTGATAAATAGGCGTTTTGTGAGATTCTTTAGCCTTGAGAAACTTCTTATCAAGTAGCACTTTGATTACAGAATGAGCAATATGCGCAGATTCTTTCATTACATCACCAAGACTTCCTGTGAGCGTAAGTGTGCCTTTGCCCTTAATCTTTAGGGCTTCGATTTTTAGCACATCACCGCCCACACTCGTCCAAGCCAAACCATTCACAATGCCAATAGCATTTTTCTTATCCGCTGGAGAAATCTCAAATACAATCTTATCTAAGAAATCGCCTATATTATGGGGCGTAATGCTTATGCTTTTCTCGCCTTTTAGAATCAAAGTCGCACTTTTACGCATAATCTGGGCAATCTTGTGCCTTAGGCTTCTTACCCCCGCTTCACGTGTATAAGTCTCAATAATGCTTTTTAGCGCAGGAGTGGTAATTTTAAGCTCATTTTGGCTTAATCCGTGCTTTTGTAGCTCTTGAGGGATAAGATATTTTTTTGCAATCTCGTATTTCTCTTGAGGCGTATAAGAAGAAATAGAAATAAATTCCATTCTATCGCGCAAAGGGGCTGGAATCGTGCTAATATCATTTGCTGTGGCAATAAAAATCACTTGAGAGAGATCAATATCAAAATTGGTGTAATAATCCCTAAAAGCGTGATTTTGCTCTGGATCTAAAATCTCAAGTAGCACACTTGTAGGGTCTCCCCGATAGCTTCTACCAACTTTATCAATCTCATCAAGCACCACGACTGGATTCATCTCTTTTGCTTCAATCAAACCTTGCGTGATACGCCCGGGCATTGCACCAATATAAGTGCGGCGATGCCCACGCAATTCATTGACATCTTCTAAGCCACCAAGTGCAATGCGCACGAGCTGTCGCTTAATGGCTTTAGCAATAGAATTTGCAAGACTTGTTTTCCCCACCCCCGGTGGTCCATAAAAACACAAAATCGTGCCTTTTTCTTGTTTAGATGTGTTTTTTGATGGAGATTTTGTGCCTTTTTGTCCTTTTTGCGCATTTGCTTCGCGTTGTGCCACAAGCTCTTTGACTGCAAAATACTCCACAATGCGTTCTTTTGGTTTTTGCAATGAATAATGATCGACATCAAGCTGTTTGGCAACCTTTTGGATAGAAAGCTTTTGTTTAGCGTATTTACCAAATGGAATCTCAAGCACCCATTCCACATAATTTTGCAAAATATTTGCATCGCCGCTATCTTGGTGCATACGAGATAATCGCTTAATCTGTTTTTGCACCTCTTTGTAGGCATTCTCCCCCATATAAGGTTTAAGGGCATTGAGTTTTTGCTCATATTGCTCCATTTCCTCATCACGCATATTCTCTGTCCCAAGCTCTTTTTGAATCTGCTTGAGCTGCTCTTTGAGGAAATATTCCTTATTGACTTGCTCCATTTTGTTATGCACTTTATTTTTTATCTCTTTTTGGAGCTTTTGGGCTTGTGTTTCTTCAATCACAATATCAATAAGCCTAAGCACACGCTCCTCTACATTATCTTTAGCAAAAAGCTCGTAGGCTTGTTTTTTTGATAAACGCATTGCCGAAGCGACAAAATCCACAATACGATTTGGCTCATTATTGCTCTCAATAGTTTTAATAAAATCAGGTGAAAATCGCCCATCAAGATTAGCAAGATGCAATACTTTTTCGTGAAGCACTTGCAAAAGCGCATTCATTTTATTATGCTCATATTCTTTGTATTGAAATATATCAACTTTCACTTGCAAAGGCTCTGTATTAGAGGGCAGCACAGAGAGAACCTTCCCACGATATAAGCCTTTAAAAAGTAGCTTCACACGCCCTTCTGGCAACGCTACTTCGCGCATAATACTCCCAATCACACCCACATTATAAAATGGAATCTTTTGATTCTCATCATCGTGCTCAAGCCCAATAAAAATCAAACTATTGCCCTCCACAGCTTTATGCGCAGCTTTGATATGCTCTTCATTGCTAATAAAAAGTGGAGCAATCATAAAAGGATATATGAGTTCATCTTCTGTAATCACAGGCATAATCATTGGAAAATCATCATTTTGTAAATTATTCATTCTTACTTGCTCCTACCAATTAAAAATACGCACATACCAAGGAATATACGAAGCTTTAGGATTAAAATGCGTAAAAAGCTCATCATCATTGCGCCTTAAATACTCTTCTGCCGCCTCTTGTTTATTTTGTTTTTTATACACATTTGCAATCACGCGATTAAGCTCAATTTGCCCAAGTTGAAATTTCAAATAAATATATTCCACATAGGGCGCATAGCGACTTTGAGGAAAGGTATTTAAAAATGATTGCGCTTCACTGATACTTCTTGCGATAAATTCCTGATCTTTGCTGTAATTTTTGAATCCATAGAAATTTGCTAGAATCTTCAAATACCGCGCATAGTCTTGATTCTCCAAAGATGAGTATCGTTTGAGATATTCATCAAAATAAAAACTTGCCAAAAGATATTCATCTTTCTCCATATGCGCCTCTCCAAGTATAAGCATTGCTTCGGGCAAAAGAGGAGAGTTCATATGCTCACTCTGCAAAGAAGCAAAAAATCCATCTGCGCCCTCAAGGTTACTAAAATTAATCTCTTTAATCATTGATTCATACCAATAAGAGGCGGGTTTGTTGTATTCAACTTCTTTCTTTGCACAACCAAAAAACATAAAAATTGAAAACAAAACACACATTAAAACATATATTCTCATCAAAAACCTTTAATTATCAAAATAAATGATGTATTATACACTTTAGATTTTATTATTTTGGCATAAAACACATATTTATGTTATAATTATAATGAATAATGATAATTTTAGCGCATTAAGCCTATGGGTAATGGAAGCGAAATATGGGAGTAGAATATGGTTTTTGAAGTCAAGTTGCCAATTTTGGGTTTTGAAGAAGTAAAAAAAATGAAGCTTGAAAAGATTGATGATTTGTTTATGAAACTTTCTAATGTCGAGAGTGAAGTGCCGCATTTCACGCTTGTTAATCCCTTTTTACTTCGAGAATATGAGTTTGATGTCCCCTCAAATATTAAGATTTTGCTTGATTTAGACAATGCTAAAAATCTGCTCATTGCTAATATTATGGTAATTCAAAAACCTATCGAACAATCCACCATTAATTTTCTTGCTCCTCTTATTTTTAATTTTGACAATCTCACAATGGCGCAAGTGGTGCTTGATAGCACACAATATCCCATATATAAGCTCAATGAACCCATTGGCACATATTACAATCAAGAAGTTCAAAAGAGCAATCCATCTGTGCTTATGCAAGATAGCAATAAATAAGTTAGCAAAAATCAATGAAACCACTCCTTGTCCTAGGATATGGCAATATGGCACAGGCTATATTAGCTCAAAATCCCTTTATTACTGCACATTATGAGCTTTATATCGCCGGACGAGATAGCAAAAAAGCAAAAGATTTTGTTTCTGCTTGTGAGCTTAGCGCGAAGATTCTCCCCGCACACAGCAATCATCAAGGACAATATGAGATTGATTGTAATGGCAAAGATATGCTTCTTTGTATTAAGCCTAAGGGACTAGAGAGCTTTGTCTTTAAGGGCAAGGCACGATGTGTGTATAGTGTGTTGGCAGGAGTGAGTATAAAAAGCATTCAAGCACATATTCAATCCACCTACATCGTGCGCTTAATGCCTAATATCGCCGCACACAGCAAACTCTCTGCTACTGCCTTTTATTATCTACCAAATACAAGCAAAACCCTCTCTATTCTCCACAAAGAAGTGATTCCTTTTATAGAATCCTTTGGAAATGCCGTGCAAGTAGATAATGAATCTCTCATAGAATCAAGTATTGCTCCAAGTGGAAGTGGTATCGCTTTTCTTGCTCTTATAGCAGAATCCCTCATAGATGCAGGAGTGCTTGAAGGACTCACATACGCACAAAGTGTAGCTTTAGTGAAACAATGTTTTGCGGGATTTAGCGCAGAATTAGCCCATAAAAGCCCAAGTGAGCTTAAATATGCTATCTCTAGCCCGGGTGGCACAACGATAAGAGGTATTCAAGCCCTTGAGCAAAGTGGAGTGCGAGGGGCATTAATTAATGCCGCACATATTGCCGCACAATACGCAAAAGATAGCATTACAGCCCATAAGCCCCTAGTCAAAGATTCCACGTCACAGATTCATCTTGTGTCAAATCCCTTTTCTATCAGCAATACACCCAAAAAACAAGAAAAAATAAGATTAGTAGATATTGATAAGGAGTTGGGGCAAAGTGCAGGTTCTGCCTTTAAAAAAGCCAAAGAATTGGGCTTAAAAGTCAAAACTCCTTCAAGTTCGATTACAAAAGAAGAGGCAGATTGGGTGCTTTCTGAATGTCTCATAAGCAGAAGTCCTCAAGGTTTGCGCATTGTGCGCAAAAATAAGGCGCAAAAGCCAAAGGCAAAGTCGTAGAATCTAAAGACATAACTTCCTATGCAAGTGGCACTTCAAGCACAAGATGGTAAAGCAAGAGCGCTTAATCTTACCCTTGCGCATTCCCAAGTGCAAACACCTATCTTTATGCCTGTTGGCACGCAAGGTTGCGTCAAAGCCCTTGATAGCATTGACCTATCAACTCTTCTAGGGGCAAAAATTATCCTTGCAAATACCTATCATATGTATTTGCGTATGGGCATAGAGAGACTTATTGAGCTTGGAGGGATTCACACTTTGAGTGCTTTTAATGGAAGTATTTTAAGCGATAGTGGGGGATTCCAAGCCTTTAGCCTTAGTCAAAACACGCAAATAAGCGAGGAGGGCATTAGCTTTAAGTCTCATATTGATGGCTCAAAGCATTTTTTTTCGCCAGAGTTTGTGCTTGATGTGCAATATGCACTTAATAGTGATATTATGATGGTATTAGATGATTTGGTAGGGCTTCCTGCAAGTAAGGAGCGTTTGGCAGATTCTGTGCGGCGCACAAGTGATTGGGCGCAAAGAAGCCTTAATTATCACTACAAACAAAAACAAGAAGGCAAGGGTTTAGATAATCATCTTTTTGCGATTATCCAAGGTGGCACAGATACACATTTTCGCACACTTTCAGCCACTCAACTCACAAATATGGGAGAATTTGATGGCTTTGCGATTGGTGGATTAGCTGTGGGGGAGAAAACAGAGGAGATGTATGAGTGTATCACCCATACCACTGCCCTTATACCTCCACATAAACCGCGCTATCTTATGGGGGTGGGCACTCCCGAAAATATTATTGAATCTATCGCGCTAGGTGTGGATATGTTTGATTGTGTAATGCCCACTCGCAATGCAAGAAATGCCACACTTTTTACACATTTTGGCAAAATCAATATTAAAGCTGCCAAATATGTAAATGACCAAAATCCTATTGATAGCAAATGCGATTGCTACACTTGCACCCATTTCACACGCGCTTATCTCTGCCATCTCTTTCGTTCAAACGAAATTACCTATCATCGCCTTGCTTCTTTACACAATTTACATTATTATTTACAACTCACAAGAGGAGCGAGAGAGGCGATTTTGGAGGGGAGATTCAAGGCTTATCGCGCACTTTTTTACCAACTGCGAGAAATGGAGATACCTAATGAATATTAAGCAGCAACGCACACAATCGCTTCTGCAAGAAGTTTTATCCGAGGCACTCTCCCAGCTTAATGATACACAGATTAATAATTTAAGCATTACTCGTGTAATATGCTCTAAGGGCAAACACAGCGCTGAAGTCTTTATCGAAGCCACAGATATAGCCCAAGATGAGAGAAAACTCATCGCCCAAAAGCTCAATAAAGCTCAAGGGATTCTTAAAGAGCATATTCTTAGCTCCACGCAATGGTTTCGTGCGCCTGCTTTGCGCTTTAGTTTTGATGATTCCTTGCAAAATGCAAATACACTTGATTTATTCTTTGCACAAATTGCCCAAGAGAAGCACTAAGGAGAGAGTATGCTTTCACTTGCTACACAAGAAAAAATCGCCAAAATGGCTGCGAGTCTTGGACTTTATATCTATGAAATTGCGATGCTTAAAGAAAATGAAAATTCTATTTTGCGCATAAGTATCACGCGCAAAGCCCCAATGCAAGTGCTAGATTCACATCATAGCAATGCTATTAGTCTGCAAGATTGTCAGAATCTAAGCGAGATGATTTCACCTCTGCTTGATGTAGAAGCCTCTCATCTCCCTAGCTATTATCTTGAGGTAAGCTCACCCGGACTAGAGAGAATCTTAAAAACCCCTACGCATTATCATTTCTCGCTCGGCGAAGCAGTGAGCGTAAAACTCACAGATAAAAGGAATATTGAGGGGATTTTACAAAATGTGAATGAAAATGGCATAGAGGTGCGCGTAAAAAATGAGATAAAATCTATCGCATTTACAGATATTAAAAAAACAAAGGTTACTTTTGCATTCAGTTGATGAACTCTTATTGCAGTATTGTTGCACACTTGCGTGGGAGCACCAAACTCTTGCATTGCCTAACCCCAGTGTAGGCGCGGTGGTTGTCGCTCCAGATGGACGCATTATAGGTACAGGTGTGCATATCATCGCAGGCTCTCCTCACGCTGAAGTGCTTGCTATACAAAAAGCATATTATGAACTTACCCAAGACAAGGAGATTTTGTTTTATCAAAGCAGTGCGGATATTCACCAATACATACTCAATCATCATCAGGGTATTTTTAGTCAATGCAGTCTTTATGTGAGCCTAGAACCCTGCAATCATCAAGGCAAAACGCCTCCTTGTGCTACACTTATAGCCGCGCTTTGCTTTGCTAAAGTCTGTATTGCTCACTCTGAATCTAACGCCCTAGCCACAGGTGGCTTAGCCCATCTCTTAAAGCATAACATCAATGCTTTTATTACGCAAAGCTCGGCAATAAAGCATTATGCAAAATCCTTGCTTTTGCCTTTTGAGATTTTACGCACAAAGGGGCGATTTGTGCTTTTTAAACTCGCTCAAAGGCTTGATGGCAGCTATAAAAATGGGCGTATATCTTGCCAAGATTCACGCATTTTTACGCATAATCAACGTAGCGTGTGCGATTACATCTGTATTTCAGGTGCAACCTTAAGGGCAGATAATCCTAAACTTAATGCGCGCTATGCTACACCTCCTTACAATAGCTTAGCCGCGCCCCAAGTGCTTGTCTTTTCACATCTTTTGCAACAACTAAGTGAATCTAATCCCGCTCTTTTACATCGTGTGCATTTTAGCTCAAATATCCTTGATGTGCGCGATTTAAAAGGATTTATTATCATCGAGGGAGGATTAAGCCTTTTAGAAAGTATGAGAGAAGAAATTGATATGCTTCTTTTGCTCAAATCCCCATATACAATACAAAATGAGGAGATGCGCACAAGCTTTGATGAGCATTTTACTTTAATTGCTCAAATGAGTATAGGCGAGGACATCGCATTATGGCTTGTGTAGATATTTATCAGCTTGAAAATGGTTATTGCTACAATACAGATAGCTTGATTCTTGCACATTTTGCAAAAAACTTTCTCAAAAAACATTACAGCATTTTAGATATTGGTGCAGGAAGCGGTATCTTAGGAATCCTCTGTGCAAGGGAGATTCTTACTCTAGGTGGCAAACCAAACTTAACTCTTGTGGAAAAAGATGAGATAATGAGTGCTTTTGCACGCAAAAACAGCGCACTTTTTAACGCAATCGTGCATTGTATAGATTTTTTAGACTTTATGCCAAGTGAAAAATTTGACTTCCTTATTAGCAATCCGCCATTTTATACTAAAGGTGCGCTACTTGGAGATAATGCACATAAAAATATGGCAAGATTCCAGCATTTTTTGCCTCCGCAATCCTTATTTGCACATATAAAACGCACTCTCAAGCCAAATGGTGTATTGTGTATGTGTTATGATGCAAGACTTTGTGCAGAAATTTTTTATGAAGCAAAAAAAAATGGCTTACATATTGATGTAGCGCGATTTGTGCATTCTCTCTCCAATAGAGAAGCAAATCTTGTGCTTTTTAAAGCTCGGATTCAATCTAAATCTCCCCTGCGTATTCTGCCCCCACTTTTCACGCATTTAAGCCCAGCGCAAACTGATAATACACCAGAGCTTAAAGATATTTATGCGTGGGCACAAACGCGGAGTATTAAAATCACCCAAGATGCCTTAGAATCACTCTAAAAATGATAAAATAGCATAGCCATAAACAAAGAGAAACGAGATACAAAGAAACTTCCTTGCTTATTAGGTAAATTATTGAACATCACATAATATTTGAGGAGTAAAACCCACTACACTTAAGCAAACCTACCTTCAATAATGCACTTACTGATAAAAACTAGTTAAATACAATGATAAAAAACAAAAGCTATGCACAGATAATGTAGATTTGCCAAATTTATTAGGAATTAAAAGGAAGCACTATACAGAATGCTTTGGCTTTGTAACGCACAAATGGACAAGCTTAGGAGGTAGATTGCTAAAACTTCAGTTTTAAGCAAAAAGATTCAAAATACAAGGCTATTTTAAGATTCAAGAATAGCTTTATTGTCTAAAATCCTCTTTACCTTGACTTTATCGCCTTCTTTGAATAAATGATTAGCATCTTCATACGCCCATAAAGTGCCTTTAAAATACACCATACCTTCTCGTATCTCGCCCTCTCCACCCTCGCATAGCTTATCCTCATACACTTGAGAGCGATTAAACCATTTTTTTATAGGCTTTCGCAACGCTATAAGCGAAAAAAATGAGAAAAAGCAAATACTTATAGCCTGCCACACAAAGGAATTTCCAAAAGTCTCAAAGCCGATAAAAAACTCTAAAACCGATGTAATACATAGCCCAATGCCAATAAAAAATAAGAAAAATGAGCCAAAAAAAATTTCAGCAATAATCATCACCATACCAGCACCTAAAAGCATAAGAGCTGACATCTTTTTCTCCTTATATTTTACAATCTAATTTTATCGCTTACTCTCAATCTTACTTATGGAAAATAAGGACAAACTTTTTCTTACTTAATCCTTAGATTTTTTGGCTAAAAAATCATTAATAACACTTAAACCACCGATAAACTCACTTGTTTCGTAAGGAATAATTACCTTATCCTTGCTTGGATTCTTAGAGAGTTCATTAAATGCACTAATACGCTCTTTTGTGAGCAAAAACTCCGCAGCCTGTGCGCTTTTTGCCATTTGGTTAGCAATCAGCTCCATTGCATCGCTTTGTCCTTGTGCAAGAGCGATTTGCTCGTATTTTTTCGCATCAGCCATTCTCTCTATGGCTTCAGCTTGTAGCACCTTTTCTTGTTTGAGGGCTTCAGCATTGCGTATGAGAGCTTCTTTTTCGGCTTGTGCTTTAAGCTCAATGGCTCTTTTTTCGCGCTCTGCTTTCATTTGGAGATTCATTGCGACTTCAATATCACGTGGCACAGAAATTTCACTAATCTCTACACGCATAATTTTCACACCCCAGTTATTTGCTGCATCACCCAAAGCCACCTGCAAGGCGGCATTAAGTCGATCACGAGATGAGAGTGAATCATCAAGATTAATGCGCCCTATTTCGCCTCTAAGCGTAGTTGTTGCAAGGTTTGCAATGGCATTTTTATAATCATTAACGCTATATACAGCAGATTTGGCATCAAATATTTTTAAAAATACGATTCCATCGATATTTATATTCACATTATCTTTTGTAATTACCTGTTGTCGCCCAATATCTATCATCTGCTCACGCGCGCTCACTACTGCACTTACCCTATCAATCACAGGCACAATAAAATGAAAACCGCCCTCAAGCACTCTATGGAATCTCCCTAAACGCTCAATAATAGCTATATCTGTTTGGGAAATGATTTTTACCCCCATAAATAGCACGGCTACACAAAGTATTAAGATTACTAACGCAAAAATTAACATTATCTACTCCTAAAAATTTGAAACTTTTAAATCTTCTCTATTAAGCTATAAACTGAATTTATCCCACGATTATAACGATAGATTCTAAAAAATACAAGCCACGCTTAGAATCTAAAGGTATCTTTACTCAATTAAAGAGATTTAAAGGAGAAAGATTATCAATTTTAGAGATATAAGGACTTTTATAAACTCATTTTGGGGGTGCAATCTCATCAAGCGCACTTAAAGCATTAAGACTTCGCGGATAGCCAATATAAGGCACAAGAGCAGTTACCACAGCAATTAATCTCTCTCTATCATTGCCAATTTTGAGATTCCCCGCAATATGTGCCTTCACTTGAGCATCTGCCCCACCAAGCGAGAGAATATATACAAATGTAAGTAGCTCACGAAATGGCAAACTTAGCCCTCCTCTGGTGTAATAATCCCCAAAGCAATTTGCACTCAAAAAAGTGCGGATATGCTTTATATCCTCTGGTGCGGCTGCATTGCCCTTATCAATGGCTTCACCAAATATCATACGCTGAATTTCTAATCCCTTTTGCTGTCTATTTTTTCGCGTAGTTGTCGCTTGAGAGGCTAAAGGCAATGTAATGTTGTGTTGCGTAAAAATCTCATTGGCTGCATTAATAAAATCTATGCTCTTGCCGCTACCTACATAAGGCGTGGCTTGGTAAATAATCTCCTTAATGGCAAGAGGTGAGACATTATTTTTAAGCGCTGCTTGCATTATTGCCTTAAACTCACTCAAAGCAGGAATTGCCACAAGCGAGGCAAGAATAATCATTAGATTCTCCTGAAGTTCAAGCTTGGAATGGCTAGGCACTTCATCAAAGGCAAAATTGACATAATTACTAAAAAATTCCGGGTCGCTTTGTGCGAGTGGCACATCAGTGCTGCCAAAGAGTGTTTCAAAGCGCTGCTTTGCTGTTTGAGTAAGTTGTGGTTTCATTGTTTGCTCCTGTGATGTTGTGGGAGTATAGGCGCGATTGTGCATAAAATACGCGCCACCTGCACCCAAAATTCCCAAGCCAATAGTGGCTTTAAGTGAAGTTTTGAGGAATTTTCTACGATGATTGCGCATTACTCTCCCTTAAGAATCTTAAAATAATGATGCAATTATAAAACCTAAGAGTAGGTATTTGTCAAGGTATGGAAAATATATTAACAAGAGCAAATAAAGAAATTTTATAAGGCGGGGGGGGTTGTGTATGGCTCCGGATGCAGGATTCGAACCTGCGACCAAGTGGTTAACAGCCACCTACTCTACCGCTGAGCTAATCCGGAATATCAAATTTGTGAGTAAATAAAAGGCGCGATTATACTTAAAACCGCGCCTTTTGTCAAGCTACCGCCCTTAAATAAGCCCCTTTTCATTCATAAAACGAATTCTTAGTAATTTGTCCAAGAAAATGAACTTTTATTTGTATCTAAATCACTTAGAATCTTCTTATCTTGCGCACTTAAGCTAAAATCAAAAACATTGATATTCTCTTGCATTCTTGCTTTTTTTGAAGTTTTAGGAATCACAGAAATGCCCTGCTCTATTAAAAATCGCAAAATCACTTGAGCGGGTGTTTTATTATATTTTTGTGCGATTGTCTTTAAGGTAGGATTCTCTAAAATCGAGCCTTGCCCTGCGATAAAAGGACTCCAAGACTGCAACAATGTTTTGCCTTTCATTGCCTCTCTAAGTGGCTTTTGCTGCATAAGCAAATGTGTTTCACATTGATTAATCGCAGGGACAACCTCACAAAAACGCACAAACTCCTTATAGACTTTTGCCCCAAAATTTGAAATACCAATACTCTTTAAAATCCCCTGCTTATAGAAAGATTCCATTGCTTGATACATTGCTTTTGATTGTGGGTAGGCTCTGTGAAGCAGTAAGGAATCTATATAATCCAAATTAAGGGCTTTGAGGGATTTTTCAATGGATTTCTTTGTAGAATCCACGCTATCTGCCTCTAAAAGCTTTGTTTGGATAAAGAACTCCTCGCGCTTTATACCCCCTGCGAGTGCGTTTCTAACAGCCGCCCCAAGCTCACTTTCGTTGCGATACATTTGAGCGCTATCAAAAAGCCGATAGCCCACTTCTATGGCTTCACTCATTGCTTTTTGTCCTGCTTTACCTGTGAGTGAATAAGTGCCAAGCCCAAGAATAGGCATTTTTATGCCATTATTGAGGGTAAGAAATTGCATTTTTACTCCTTTTGCAGAATCTTGGGCTAAAAGAACATTCCCTAACCCTCCAAATGCTACCACAGCTGCCATTTGTGCCGAAGTTTTCAAAAAATCTCGTCTGTGCATTGTTTCCCCTTTTAATCTTAAGATGTATGAAACATTTATACCACATTTTGCTTAAAAAACTCTGCAATCTTATCAAAAGGGATTTTGTCTTTATTATCATACAAATCTGTGTGATTTGCGCCTTTAATGATAAGCAATTCTTTATTATTGCCTTTGAGTTTTTTAAAAGCATCTTCTGAAAAATACCTGCTGTGTGCATTTTCTCCGTGTATGAGCAAAACTGCATTTTCTATTTCATCACTATATTGGAGAATAGGCGCATTCAAAAAGCCAAGAACAGAGGTAAGATTCCAGCCATTATTGGAATTTAAAGAGCGTATATGATAACCTCTTTGTGTTTTATAATAAGCGTGATAATCGTGCATAAACTGCGGTGCATCGCTTGGCAAGCTTTCAGGCACACCTCCAGCAAGTGCGTATGTGCCACTCTCATAATCTTTAATTCTCTGTTGGGAAAGCATTTTTCGCTTTTGCAATCGTGCCTCTTTGCTATCTTCTTTATCATTATAGCCATTAGCACTCACCCTTGACATATCATACATTGTCGAGGCAAGAGTTGCCTTGATGCGCGGATCATTTGCTGCTGCATTGATGGCTAATCCACCCCAACCACAAATGCCAATAATGCCAATTTTCTCTCTATCAACATTTTTGTGTAGGCTCAAAAAATCCACCGCCGCGCTAAAATCCTCTGTATTTATATCTGGCGAAGCAACATTGCGAGGCTCTCCCCCACTTTCTCCTGTGAAAGAAGGATCAAAAGCAAGAGTGATAAAGCCACTCTCTGCCAAAGTTTGTGCATACAAGCCACTCGCTTGCTCTTTTACTGCCCCAAAAGGACCGCAAATTGCGATTGCAGGAAGTGCGCCTTGTATTTCTTTTGGCTCATTCATATCTCCCACAAGCGTAATGCCAAAGCGATTTTTAAACTCTACTTTTTTAACCTCAACCTTATCGCTTTTAGCAAAAGTTTTATCCCATTTTTTGGTTGGGCTTATCCGCGCTGTTTTGTTTTTAGAATCTCCCATAACTCTCCCTTATGATATTAAAGTGCATTTGTGCTTGCTTTTAAGCTCAAATCTTTTAGGTATATTAAGCCCTTAAAGATTCCACAAATGTATGCACGCCATTATAAAACCTGA
>NZ_JAFLSB010000035.1 GCF_022511165.1 Helicobacter sp.
TAAGTTTAAAAAGAAATTCATAATTTACACCATTATGGCTTAATCCTTCTGTGGGAGAGAAATGCACCTCATCAATAGGCGCAAAATCACAGGTAAAACCAGATTCTCTTGCCACATATTCTAAGAATCGTGTGGTAGTAACATCTTCAAACGAGCTTGGAACGCAAGAAAAGAGAATCTTCCAATCCTCATACAGCTCATAAAAGCGCAGGGTATCCTCCTCAAGTGTGATAAGTCGTTTAAAATTTTCACTTAGAGCATTATGGATATTATTAAATTGCGCCTCTTCATTAAGCCCATTGTGCTTGAGTAATGCCCATTGCATTAATGCACTTTCATAAAGCATAGTGGGCGTATCAGCATTAAATTCTAAAAGCTTAATAGGCACTCCATCAAGCCCACCAGCCAAATCAAATCGCCCATAAAGATGCCAATGAATCTCCTCTTCCCAGCTTTGCTTAATCGCGCCAATGAGGCTAGGAGGAATATCAAGCTCAAAAAATAAATCATTTTTTATTACATATTCCCCAGCCTCTACAAACATATCATAAAGCTCATTTCCTGCCTCATAATATGCCTCTGCCTCCGCTTGGCTGATATGTATCAACTCATCGCTTAAATAAGAACTATTATCGCTGTCTGTGTGCCAAGTAAGCCCCATAGATTCTAAAACATTTGCATCAGGGAGTGAGAGATGAGTAATTGTCATATTAGCCCCCCATACTGCTAGTGCTTTTATTTGTGCTTGTGGATTGAGAGCTATTATTGCCTCCAAAAAAGCCGCTTTTACCACTACTTGCTTTACTTGCGCTACCTGCTGTGCCTGCCCTCGCATTATTAAAACTATTTTTGCTTCGCTCATAAGCTTGGGGTGATTTATAGTTGCGTTGTGCGTTTGCTTGATAATTTGGATTATTAAAAAGCTTATTTCCAATATAGCTTCCAAGAATTGCTCCTGCGGCACTTGCAAGGATTGCTCCACCAAGCCCTAACCCTCCTCCATCTGGGTTAGTGAGCTGACTTTGCCCCGCATCAATAGCCACTTCTTCTTGCTTAATCAGCTCATCAATCTCTGCTTGAGAGAGCATTCTCTCTTGCCCATTAACATCTTTAAGCATCACACGTGTTTGCTCGCTTGGGTATTCCTCTAGCACCTTATAAGTGCCATCGGGCTGCTCTTCTATAACAACAAAAGCGCCATTTTTTTGGCTATTTTGTAAGGCATTGCTCACATCATTTGTATTGCCATTATCACACGCATTAAGGGCAAAAACAGCCATTACGCCAAGCCCTCCAACCATCGCATAATTTTTAATGCTATTAATATGTTTCATATGCGCCCCTTTATTTTGATATATGATTGTATCAAATTTTTGCCATTTTTTTATGGTGCAGATGAATATACAAATGCAAGACATCAATGCTTGCGGGCGTAATACCGCTAATTTCACTCGCCTCAAAAAGACTTTTTGGCGTGAAAAGCTTAAGTTTTTCAATTACCTCAAGACTAAGTCCGGGAATACTATCAAATACAAAATCGCGCGGAATCTCCACTTGAAGCATTTGCTGCATTTGGCTTATCTGCTCTTTTTGTTTTTGTATATAATCAAAATATTTAGATTCTATGCAAATTTGCTCCAAGCTACTCTCACTCATAGAATCCACATTTTCTACTCCGCAATGCTTAAGCAATGTGCGTAAAGTATGAAAATCACACATTTGACGCCCGATAATATGAATAAGCAACGTTTTATCGCTAATGGGTGGGAGGTGGAGAGAAGAAAGAAGAGCAAGATTACTCGCATTTGGCGTAAGATAAGTATCTTGTAAATACGCCAAAGTATGCTCAATATGTGATTTATCTGCTTTAATCTCATTATAACGCGCCTCATCGATTAAGCCAAAATGGCGCGCATAGTCTCCAAGTCGCAGATACGCATTATCTTCACGCAATAAAAGGCGATATTCCGCGCGTGAGGTAAAAACACGATAAGGCTCTTTTGTGCCTTTAGTTACTAAATCATCAATCATCACACCAATATAAGCTTCATTTCTTGAGAGGCAAAAGGATTCTCCTTTGAGGGAAAGTGCGGCATTAATTCCCGCCATAATACCTTGTGCAGCAGCTTCTTCATAGCCTGTTGTGCCATTAATCTGCCCTGCAAGGAAGAGATTGGCGCATTTTTTTGTTTCAAGCGTGTGATAAAGCTCGGTAGGCTCAATGTAATCATACTCAATCGCATAGCCATAGCGCGTAATATGAGCATTTTCTAAACCAGCAATGCTATGAATCACATCTTCTTGCACATCAATAGGAAGCGAGGTGGAAAGTCCATTAATATAATACTCCACCGCCTCTTTGGTTTGAGGCTCTAAAAAGAGTTGGTGGCGGCTCTTGCTTGCAAAACGATTGACTTTATCCTCAATACTTGGACAATACCTTGGTCCTACCCCCTCAATTTGTCCTGTAAAAAGTGGCGCACGATGAAAGTTCTCTCGAATAATGCGATGTGTATTTTCGTTTGTGTAAGTTACATAGCAAGGGAGTTGCGTAGGATTAAAATGCTTTGTTTTATAGCTAAAATGTGGCGGATTCTCATCGCCTCTATGCACTTCTAAATGACTAAAATCAATGCTTCTAGCATCAAGCCTTGCGCAAGTGCCTGTTTTTAATCGCCCAAGCTTTAGCCCCATATCTTGCAAGGAAATGCTAAGATTCTGCGGACTTAGCTCACCAAATCGCCCATTGCTAAGCTTTGTCTCTCCTATATGCACAAGTCCTCTTAAAAATGTGCCGGTAGTAAGAATAATCTTTTTTGCATAATAGGTTTTTTTGATGTTGGTTATCACGCCCCTAGCCACATATCTTCCCGTAGAATCTTGCTCATAGATAAGAGATTCTGCACTCTCTTGTGAGAGAGTAAGATTAGGGGTATTAAGGGCTATGTCTTTTGCGATAATACTATACCTATCCATATCAATTTGCGCCCTTGTGCCACGCACAGCAGGACCTTTGGAAGAATTTAAAATACGAAATTGAATCCCGCACTTATCGGTGATTTCTCCCATAACGCCCCCAAGGGCATCTATTTCTTTGACTAAATGCCCCTTGCCAAGCCCTCCTACAGCAGGATTACAGCTTGCAAGAGCGAGATTCTGTATAAGAAGCGTAATAAGATGCGTTTTTGCCCCCATTTTTGCACTTACAATACTTGCCTCCAATCCCGCGTGTCCGCCCCCAATAACCAAAACATCATACTCCATATATCTTCACTCCTTCACTCCCACTCTTGTGTATATAATATACAAAAATTTTATTTTTTGATACCAAAATGAATGGAATTTTATTATTATTTGGCTATTTTTGCTAATATAACGCGTTTGAAACAAGGGGACTTTGGAGGATAGATGAAAAGAAGAGCCTTAGGTTTAATTAGCGTTTTTGCACATATGAGTGAGGAAAGTTTAGAATCTTTAATAGCCATTGCTAGATTACATTATCTTGAAAGAAATGCTATCTTACATTATGAGGGTGAGCTTATTAACTATGCGTGTTTTCTTGCGCGAGGTAAGGTAGAGTTATATAAAATGGATAAAAATGACAATGAATTATTTTTATGTTATGTAGATGATAGTGCGCAAGGAAAAAGACTTATTAATGCCTTTGGTGATTTTGTGCCTTATGAAACAGCTGCGAATGTGCGTGGGATAAGACCAAGTGAAATTGTGATATTTGAGCTTGATAAGCTCCATTCTCTTGCTTTGAATAATATAGAGATAAGTAATGCGCTAATGCGTGAATTTATGGATAAGATGATTGTATTTAAAAATGTTGTGAATTTTAGAGAAATTTTTGATAGCGCTTCTAAGGTAGCATATTTTTTATACACAAAGCTTGATTATTTTAATCAAATGCAGCGACAAATCATTGCGCGTGAGCTTAATATTAAAATCGAGACATTGAGTAGAATCTTGCACAAAATGTTTCAGCAAGGAATCATTGCAAAAAATGAACATAATGAAATTTACATCAAAGATCCCGCGCTTTTTGTAAATCTCTATGGCAATGTCAAGCAGCATTTTTCACAAGATTTGATCAATCAAAAAAAAATGCGATGATGATTTTAGGATTCGCTTTGAATTTTTAACAATCTTAAAGCAAAGCAAGGATAAAAATGATAAGAAACAAGGTAATAGCAGTATGTTGGGCTTTTGGCTCTTTTTTTAATTTAGCAAAATATTTCCATAGATTCTAGATGTTTTATATAAAATATACCCAATATTTGCGCAAATGGCGTTTGTTTCTTGCTCTCATACTTACTCCTCTAATGCTTTTTAGCGAAGAGCTTGACTATAACTCCTTGCAAAATCCCTCCCCCTCTCAATCTTATTTTTATGAGCCTGCCAACAAAGGGGCTTATCTTGCTATTGGCACAGGCATTATACTTGGTGGCACACTTGTAGGTGCAGGAGTGCTGTATCTTATGCCTGAATCTGTAACAAATTGGAATAGAGATGAGATAGTTAATTTGGGACAAAATTGGAAGAGAAAAACAGCACAAGGACCGGTGGTTGATGCAGATGATTGGTTTTTGAATTGGATTACGCACCCTTATTGGGGAGCAGTGTATTATAT
Source organism: Helicobacter sp. (assembly GCF_022511165.1). Classification (GTDB taxonomy): domain Bacteria; phylum Campylobacterota; class Campylobacteria; order Campylobacterales; family Helicobacteraceae; genus Helicobacter_C. The sequence continues at coordinate 4,637 of NZ_JAFLSB010000035.1, forward strand.
GCAGCCGCGTGTGGCAGGATTTAGTTGGGCAGAATCTGCTTTATACAGCGTTCTTGCCTCTGCATTTTTTTGGGAATATGGCATTGAAGCTTTTGCAGAAGTGCCCTCGTGGCAGGATTTAGTCATTACTCCCGCTATTGGCTCAATGTTTGGGGAGCTTTTTTATCGTGCCACACTCCACATACACGCCAATCAAGATAGACTCCTAGGCTCTAGAATCTTAGGAAAAAGCATTTTGCTACTTATGGACCCGGTGGGATTTCTCATACAAAATACGGGCTTAGTGCGCAACAAAAATGAAATGCAAGGTATGGTGCTACCCCTAAGTGGCAAAAATGGTGCAGGACTACAAATGCGAGTTGTGATGAGATTCTAAAAGCTTGAATAAAGATTTTAACTACCATCTTTTATGTTATCTTGAAAATAAAAATTATGTAAATTTCTAAGATTTTTTAAGTGTTTGCGCATAAGCAAGTAAAGCAAGGGGCGTATGCTCTATTTTCTCTTCAAGCACTTGCACTAAAAGAGTTTGTAATATCTCCCCATACGCTTTCCCTCTTTTATACCTATACCTTTTAAATCCGCTCCATTAATACATAATTCCCCAAGACTTAGAGGCATTGTAGAGCAAAGCACATTGTGCAAAAGCAAATTAAAGCGCTCAAGTTCTCTTGCCATTTCCTTCACCTGCTCTTTTTGCCCTCTATTAATACCCTCTCTTGTTATATCCTCTAAGCTCTCCCTCTCTCTTTGGCTTTGCAATAAGGCTTGTTTGATAACTACAACATCTTCTAGCACACTTTGAGCATTCACTCGCCCACCAAGCTCCACAATAATATGTCGTAGCTCCACAATATTCATAGTAAATGGCATATCATAGAACTTAAGAAGTGTGAGAATACGCTCTTTGCACTTATTGCTAAATTTTAAAGATTCTAAAATATCCTTAGCATATGGCGCACAAGGGTGCAAAAAGCAACTCCACACTAACTCTTCTTTATCTTTAGGCATATATTGAAGAAGCGAAAAATCACACTGCATAGGGAGTTGTGGGATTATTATATGTAGCAGGGGTAAAAAATCACTCAAAACCCTCCACGCATATTCCCCACCTAAGAGCTTGCTTAGCTCCACACGCACTCGCTCTTTTGCCACTTTTAAAAGCAAGGGGGCATTGTCTAAAATCGCTTCCTTAGTAGTAGATTCTATTAAAAATCCAAGTGTCGCACTAAAGCGCAAGGCACGCAAGATTCGCAAGGCATCTTCAGTAAAACGCAAACGCGCCTCTCCCACACACATTATGCGCCTATGCACAATATCTGCTACTCCACCCACTTCATCAATAAGCCCAGTGTGGGGTGCATAAGCAAGGGCATTAATTGTAAAGTCCCTACGTTTTAAATCCTCACTCAAAGAGGGCGTAAATCTTACACTTTGGGGGGAGCGCGCATTTAGATAAGCCCCATCAATGCGAAAAGTTGTGATTTCATATTGATGAGATTTTATAATCACACTTATTGTGCCATATTTTGCACCTGTGGGGATAGAATGCGCAAAAAGTGCACTCACTTGCTTAGGCAAAGCCGAAGTAGCAATATCATAATCATTTGGCATTTTATGGGTATGATATAGCTCACATAAAATCATATCACGCACACAGCCACCCACGATATAGGCTTCATATCCAGCATTATACAAAGTCTGCAAGATAAAAAGCACATCTTGTGGAAGTTTGGGGGCAAAATGCGAGGGGTTAAAATGAGACATATTGACTTCAAATATATCCTTTTTCATTGCTCCCCTCACATATAAAATAACACATCATTATTTTTAAATAATTTTACCTTGCTCTAATCCTTTGCAAATCCTCAAAAAACCAAAGCGCAAAATAAAACGTCTTATAGGTATAACAAACATAAATGGGTAGCGCACATAATGGCGAAAAAGCGTTTTGAGGGTAAGCAATCGTGTGCGCCTTGCATAAATTTTGTGCAAATTTTGTATGAATTGTTTATTGTTTTTATCAAGAGATTCTATGCTATTTAATATCTCACCTAGAATCCTTGAGCTATGTAATGCCCCGCTAATGCCCTCTAAAGTGCTTGCATTCACAAATCCCGCTGCCTCGCCTACTAAAAACACACCATTTTTTCCACGCACAAAATCCTTCCACCTCGTAGGTTGCAATACCAAACACGCCTCTTTTTTAAGCACATCTGTAAAGACAAAACCAAGACTTTTAAGCCGCTCTATTTGGGTGCTAAAGCTCTCTTTACAATGCGCGTGAGGATAAGCTCCGCCAAAAATAAAATAATCATTTTTTGACATACTCCAACTATAACTAGGTGTGAGCGTTGCATCAAAAATACACGAAAGCATAGGCTTATTATGCTCTTTATACCATTGTTGAATGCACACAAGGCTTTTGGTTTTAAGCTGCGGATAAAGCAAATGGCGAATATGGCTTTTTGCTCCATCTGCACCTATAACAATACGCGCTTTGCAAGTGTAAAATTGTGCGTTTATATTCATTTGTTGAGTGCAAGTTTCCTCTATTTCTCCCATTTCTTGTCTAAAAGAAATACTATACAATCCCCCCTCTTGCTTCATACCCTTAAAATAGGCGCGATGAAAGGTATGAATATGAGGAGGAATAAGCGATTTAAGCCATAAATCAAAGCGATGCCGCTCCATATTAATATATCTTTTTTGTATATAAGAAGCATACTTGTAGCCAAAATCAATCGTATTAATAGCAAAAATTTGCGGAGTAACAAGCACATCACTAGGGAGATTTAAGCCCTGCTTTGCTAAAGCCTTTTGCCCACCCTCTGAAAGCAGTCCCCCACAAGGCTTATGGAAAAAGTTATCAAAGCAATGCCCTTTATCATCTTTTTTATCAAGTGCAATTACCTTAAGATGAGGCTGAAGCTGCGCTGCCAAATTGCTCCCTGCTACGCCTAAGCCAATAATGGCTATATCATAAATCCCTACATCTTTGGTTGTTGTCATTTTATCCTTTCTTTTGTATTGCATTGAAAGCTTATATTTTAGAGACTTTAGATTCTAAGGACTAACTCTCACGCAGAACCTAGATTCTACCCCATTTTGCTTATGGTTTATTTGATTCTTTTTTTATAAAACTTCTAAATTTCTAGAAAATTATATTATCAAAAAAAATCTACAATCTTTTTTGATTCTTTTCTATAAGGGTGAGCAGAAATCTTATGAGCTGGCTTAAATGAAGTCGGCTTGATGATATACATCTCACTCCCTTATATACCACTCATCCCCGACAACGCTTTATAAGAGGTTTGCCTCTCACGCGATTTTATTTGTATTGCAAGGAGATATTAAGATTATTAAGAGATTCTTAGAATCTTAGGGTAGATTTTTATTTTTAAATTTTAGAATCTCTTTTGCCTTGATTATAAAACCTCACACATTAAAACATCGCTTTATTGCTCACTTTGCTCCACATCTAAGCACAAAGCCTTAATGCTTGTATGCGTATCACTCAAATAAAACTCATCGCCCTTATGCAAAGCACTAAGTGTAAGTGGGATATTATCTTTACTTACCTGCGCAAACCCACGCGCGCAAAGCAAAGTAGGATTACTCGCACTCAATGCCTCGAAAATACGCTCATATTGACTCTGCGCACTACGAAGTTTGTGTTGCAAATGATGAATAAGTGTTGTGTATGTATTTTCGCATTGAGCTTGTTTCTCTTGTAAGATGCTTTTTAAACTTTGCTCTATCATTACATTTAAGTTTTGAATCTGCTCCATTTTTGCGCTGTATTGGGAGTGAAAATTATAATGGTAAAAATGCTCACGCATTTGCTCTAACATTGCACTTTTATGAGCAATATGCCGCTTAAGCGCAAAAATAAATGCGTTCATCATCTCATCAATATGACGCAAATATTCATTTTTATCAGGCAAAAGTATTTCCATAGCCGCTGAAGGCGTGGGAGCGCGGACATCAGCGACAAAATCGCTTATAAATACATCAACTTCGTGCCCTACTGCAGAGATAATGGGCGTTTTTGCTTCAAAAATCGCTTGGGCTACGCATTCTTCATTAAACGCCCACATATCCTCTATGCTTCCTCCACCACGAGAAAGCACAATCACATCAAACGCTTCATTCGTGCCAAAAAAGCTATCAGCAAGCCTAAGATTATGCACAATAGAATCTTTTGCCTCAACCCCTTGCACAATCGTATTAAAAAGTGTGATATGTATATTTTCCCAACGTTTTTTTGCGATTTTGAGCATATCCTCTTTTGCCGCACCCGTAGCAGAAGTAAGGAGGGCGATTTTTTTAGGAAATGGAGGCAATGGTTTTTTGAGAGAGGTATCAAAATAACCCTTTGCTTGAAGCTTATTTTTGAGTGCTTCATAAGCAAGGGCTAACTCGCCTCTACCTGCAAGAGTAATGCTCTTGCAAAGAATTTGATACTCACCCTTAGGCGCATAAACACTAATTGAGCCACTTATTTGCACATTTTGCCCTACCTCAAGTGTGATATTGAGATGACGTGCATTACCCTTAAACATCACGCAACGCACAGAGGAATGCTCATCTTTGAGGCTTAGGTAAATGTGTCCGCTCGTGTGAATCTTCACGCTACTTATTTCGCCTTGCACACAAATATCCATAAAAGTAGATTCTAAAATGCTCTTAATCTGCGCGTTTAGCTCACTCACATTTAAAGCCCTCATTTTTATCCCTTAAAACTTATTTGAGGAGGATTCTATCACAGCATAACTTTAAAGACTTTTTGCTACAATGCCAATTTTTAACACATTTATTTCACTCACCAAACTAAGGATTCAAAAATGGCAAGCAATGAAATATTTTTATGCAGTATTTGCAATGTAAGCTCTGGGGATTGTCCGGAAGATTGCAAATACTGCACACAAAGTGCGCATTATGGCACAGAGATTCAAAAATATAAAAATAAACCTATTGATAGAATCTTACAAGAAGCAAGAGCTTTGCGCGAATATGGCGCATTAGGCTTTTGCCTTGTAACAGCGGGACGCTCATTAGAAAGCGATAAATGCGAATACATCGCCAAAGCTGCAAATGCGATTAAAGAAGCAGATTTAGGATTGCATATTATCGCGTGTTGTGGGAGTGCGGATTTGGATTCTCTTAAATACCTCAAAAAAAATGGCGTGGATAGCTATAATCATAATTTAGAAACTTCAAAAGACTTTTTTCCGCATATTTGCAGCACACATACTTGGCTTGAGCGATTTGAGACTTGCGAAAATACGCTCAAAGCGGAGCTTGGACTATGCTCTGGTGGTATTTTTGGATTGGGGGAGAGTTGGGGTGATAGAATCGAGCTTTTAAAATCCCTGCAGATTCTCTCCCCGCATAGCTCACCGATTAATTTTTACATTGCTAATGACGCTCTGCCCTTGCCTATGCAGACTTTAAGCAAAGATGAAGCGTTAGAGTGTGTGGTATTAGCGCGTGAATTTCTCCCTAATGCGCGATTAATGATTGCCGGTGGGAGAGAGGTTGTTTTTGGTGATAATCAAAAACCGCTTTTTGAAGCAGGGATTAATGCTGTGGTGCTAGGAGATTATCTCACTACCGATGGCAAAGCACCTAAAGATGATGTAGCAATGATAGAATCTTATGGCTATGTAGCCGCTACAAGCTGCCACTAGGAGAAAAAATGAAAGTAGCACAAGAGCGACTTATTCAAATCATTGTTACAAAAGGGCGCACTTTATTTTTTATCCTATGGGATAAAATAAAGAGTATTTGGGATTTTGTAGCCGATAAGGAGCTTAGCTTTTATGCTGCCTCACTTAGTTTTTATACGATTTTTGCTATCGTGCCACTTTTGCTTATCTTTTTTTCTATTTTTATTAATTTGCCTAACTTTCAATCTCAAGTAGAGCAAATCCGCGATTTAATCCTCTCAAATATTCTCCCTACGCATACAGAAGTGATTTCACAATACCTTGATACCTTTATGCAAAATAGCTCTTCACTTGGTATGATGGGGCTTGGTTACACACTTGTAGCTTCTATTATGTTCTTTCGAAACTATGAATACATTGCCGCAAAGATGTTTAATTCCAAGCCACGCAAGTTTTTTGATTCTCTTGTGATGTATTGGACGATGATTACACTTTTTCCCATTGCATTGGCATTTTCGATTTATTTTAGCACAGAGGTTCAAAAAACACTCAAAGACACAGCAGATTTAAGCATAGTGCTTGATTTTGTGCCTTATCTCATCACTTGGGCAATCTTTTTTCTGCTTTTTAAACTCTCTGCCAATAAGCCCTTAAAGCTTCTTTCTCTTCTTGCCTCAAGTGTGCTTACCACTGCTGTGTGGCTACTGACAAAATGGGGATTTGTGTATTATGTGTTTTATAATCAAACCTATAAAAGCGTATATGGTCCAATTTCAATTTTCTTATTTTTAATGCTATGGATTTATGTATCGTGGTTTGTGATTCTCTATGGAATGCGCTTTTGCGAGGGCTTTGCGACTAATTTTGGTAAAAAACTTGAGGAGAAATATGGTATTAGCACCACAGAGGTGTGAATACCGAATAAAGAGGGGAGATATATCCTTATTAAGAATCAGCGAGCCTTAAGAGAGGGGAGATGAATGGGATTCTTGCCCATTACGCTACCACCGCGCACAATATGACTTTCATAATTATATACTTTAAATTGTGCTTTTAATGCGTTTTTTATCACTGCCGAACTTTGAGAATAAGTGGTAATAATGCCCTGTGGGTGCAAAAGTCTATACAGCATACAAAAATACTCCTCGCTCCATAAAGTGGGGTTTTTCTTTGGACTAAACGCATCTTGGTAGATGATATGAAAACTCTCTTGCAAAAGGAGATGAAGCATAACAAGCGCATCGCCTTTATAGATACAAAACTCACTTTTTATCTCGCCAAAAGCTGTATTGTAAGTGTTTAAAGTGTGCGTTGGGGCATTGGCAAAAAAGAACAAAATCTCATTGATATGCTTCTTGTATGGAGCAAGTAATGGAGGATAGCTAAAATCAAGCAAGGCACTAAAAAGACTCTCATCTTGCTCTGGAGAGTAGATTTTGACTTTGCCCTCATAGCCCATTTGATTTAAAAATGCAAGAAGCGTGAAGCTATTATATCCTAGCCCAAAGCATATATCTAAAACACAAAGTTCATTTGGCAGATACTTTGAATCTTGTAATATGCCTTGATATGTGCTTGATTCTAAAGAGGTAGCATCGTGCTTTATAATAGAAGAAAGTCTTTTATTTATGCTTACTAAATGCATCAAAGAGGGGTAAATATGTTTATGAAGTGTCTCGCTTAATGCGCCATCTTTAAGACTATGATAGCACTCATCAAAAAGTGCATTATACGCGCTTAAGCTTCCATCGCTACTTTCGCGTAAAAGCATAATTTAAGGCTCTTTTATCTCATAGCCATTTTTAAGAATCCACCAACTTAACGCAGTAGCTTGCTCTAGTCGCTTATAGAGAGATTTGGCAAGCTCTTCATCATCTTGATAAGCTGCCGTGCTATGAAAATACTCAATAGTATCTTTGTTGGCAATAAATCTATCTGTGGCAACTGCAAAATACCCAAGTGCGCTATTTTTCTCATTAAGCGCAATATCATTATTCCCCACAAGAGATGTACCAAAGCTATGATATACATAGCCATTAGGCGCGGTAAGCTCTAAAATACTTGGCAAAATATCAATATGTGAGCCAATATTTGTATTTTTCTTAATCTCAAGTATAGGAGAGTAGATAATGAATGGAATTGTATTGCTTACCTTAATCGAAGTGCTTGTTTTTGGATATTCTCTATCATAATGATCCCCTGTGATAACAAAAAGAGAATCTGGCAATACACGCGAGACTTCTTGGATAAACTGCGTAATCATCTTATCTTGATACCAAATATGCCCAAAAAGTCGCACATCTTGCTTGTCGTAATTCCCTTGTTCAAGGAATTGCTTTATCAAATCAAGCGGCACACTAAATTGCTCTAAAGGCACATCATAGGGGGGGTGATTAGAGGTTGTAAGAATCATATTAAAACTTGGCGTGCCTCTATTTTTAAAGGTATTATCGCGTATAAAACTATAGAGATAATGATCATATGCTCCCCACAAGCCCTCATAGGGGGTAGGATAGCCATTGAATTTTGCATTTTCAATAATATGCGTATTGTAATACATTTTTTCAAATCCCTGTGCAGCAGTGTATTGGTCAAGCTTTTGCCAAATACCGCTCCCCCCATAATAGAAATTTGTTTTATAGCCCAAATCTTTCATCACCACACCCGGCGCGCTCACAAAAGGCTGCAGTGTGCCCACAATGGAATTTACAGGTATTTCTGTCTGCAATAACCCTGTAAGCTGCACATCTAGGCTCTTAATGGTGCCACCTCCATTTTCTAAAAATACGCCAATCTTTGCTCCGTGAGAATCTGTAAGTAAAGACTTTAATCCTGAAGTTAAGCCAATTTCATCAAATTCTTTATCAAAATGCCATTCACTTAGAGATTCTGCGATGATATAAAATATATGATCAATCTTTCCTGTGCTATTATTTGCTACTTTTTTAGCGAGTAAATCCCTTAAATCATATTGTGTCTGCTCTCCATCTAGCTCAAAATATTCTCTCACTACCTCAAGCGGACTTTGGGAAGTGTAATCACTGAAATGGGAATTTGAAATCCTTGCATAGCCACGATATACAAGATATAAATCACGAGCTGCGCCCACTGAAACCTTACGCAAAAAAGGATTCTCCACGGGCTTTACTGCTTGGTCTAAACTCACGCCTTTAATACTAAAGCCAGAATTAATGCTAAAAAGCATCAAAAGTGCAAAAATAATAAACCAAATAATCGCAGAGAGAAAAGATTCGTTGCGTGTAGAGCGGGAATGTATAGAGCTTAGAGGGTCATAGCCATACTCACGCGTGATTTTGCCAGAGATTTTTGTATAAAAATAAGCAAATATAAGTGAAAATATAAGCCATACAATCACTTTGGTGCTGATGCCATATTCTCCGCTTATGCCGGTTTGAAAGATAGCTCTTCTATCATCAAAGATTAAGCCTAAAAGATGCGCATTAAATACATCATCAAAAATCTCATAAAATACAACTTCTGCAATCCCTACAAAAAACACTAAAAATACAACACAAATCGCATAAATCCACAAAAATATCCACCGAGCTTGTGTCCAAAAAAACAATAAACCAATGAAAAAATACAAAGCAACAAAAGTCGCTACAGCCCTTGAATCATAGCGCAATCCATTCATAAAGGTAGTAACATACTCACCAAAGCCCTTTACCTCGCCTATGGCATTATGATACACCCCAGCATACAGCACAAAAAAAAGCTTCACTACAAAGAATAAAACAAATAAGAAAAGAGCAAAGATAATTGATTGAACAAGCAGCT
>NZ_JAFLSB010000036.1 GCF_022511165.1 Helicobacter sp.
CTCCTCCATATCCCTCAAAAGACACATTTTCCAATGAAAACTCCCATACAAAAGATTCTAACACCCAAGAGCATTTCCCAAAGCAAGGAATGGATATGCTTTATTTGGCTGAAAATCAGCATTTTTGGCATATAGCTAAGAGGGGTTGGACTATGGCAGTTTTTAGATTCTAATTTTACATTTTACTTTGGAATGTTTGGAATCTGCATTTTTTAGATTCTTTCTATAAGGTTAAGTAGAAATTCTTAGTAAATAGGCTTAAAATGTGTAAGTGTAATTTAAGCTTATACACAAAATTACTTAGTTTTGTTTTTTTAAGATTCTAGATACTTTGAGGTTTAGTTTATAGGAAGAAAGTTCAACTTGAGAAAAAATAAAACTATAACTCAAAAATAAGGTTTAAAAAATCTCAAAAAATTAAGAAAAACCCGATATGTGAGCCCCTTAAGCCTTCCTTATTCACAAAAGAAAAAATAATAAATAATTGAGAATATGAATGAGGCTTAGAGGATTATAGAATGCTAGGTATTATATGGGCGAGAGCCGATAATCCCCCTCCACAGGGCAGAAATACTAAGCGTAATAAGCAGGATTTTAAATACCAACTCACTTTGTTTGTGCATAGAGTTAAAAGCGGGAGTATTGATAGTGCCTAGGGCTTGAGCTTCCATAATATAGGGCGTGTAATAGAGTGTAAAAAGAAAAATCATCATCACATTAATGCCCCCAAGCAGTAGCCAAAACCGCCTCTGCTTAGTAAAAGCAAAAAATCTCGCATAAAAGCTACTCAAAAGCTCATAGATAATAATCACTACGGCTAAAAAATTAAAAAAATAATTGCATTTGAGGAAAATTTGCCCCATAATCAAGCCACTATCACTTAAGGTGAGTGCGGGGACAAGACTTGAGGCTTGAAAAATCACTGCTGCGGAAAAAGCGGCGCATATAATTACCCCTACCCCTATACTTAGCAAAAAGATGTAGATTGCATCAAGTATACGAAAGGTTGCATAGAGTTTCATTGTTTCTCCTTTATTTTTAATATCTATTATCATTATTGTAGCAAAAAATATCAACTTTTACTCCCGTCTCTCTACAAATTTTACCTAAATCATTGCTTTGTATTATTTACTTACGGAGAATTGCCAAATATTAAATGAAGTGCGGAATGTTGAATCTAAGCCTATTTTTGCCTTTCCTACAACTGCGGGGACGAGTAGCGAACTCACACAATGGGCAACTATTTGGGATAAAAGCGCACATATTAAATATTCCCTTATGCACGAGTGCCTCTATGCGAAAATGGCATTTTATGATGAGAGTCTTTTTGCGCATATGCCTCAATCTGTGGCAGTTTTTAGCGCACTTGATGCCCTTTCCCACGCCATAGAATCTATTTGGAACAAAAACGCCACCCCTCTCTCCCAAAGCTACGCCAAAGAGGCAATAAGGCTTATCATCAAGCATTTATCAGCTTTTGCCAAAGATACGCATTCTTTGCACGATAGAAGAATGATTATTTTAGCGAGCATTTATGCAGGATTGGCTTTTTCACAAACACAAACCGCTCTTGCTCACGCATTAAGCTATCCTATTACAATGAGCTTTGATGTGCCTCACGGCTTGGCGTGTAGTTTTTCTTTGCCCATTTTGCTTCAATATATTACTGATGAAACTGCAAACTCTCTCCTGCAGCCTTTTAAAGATGATATAAATAGGCTCTTTGCCACGCTTCATATCTCATCAAATCCACGCGATTATGGGCTAGATACGCATTTTGTGAAGCATATATTTAGCACTTTAAATAAACGAGCCAAAAATGCCCTGCTTGATGTTGATGCGATTAAGGAAGAATTTTTATCTTATGTTTCATAGTATTTGAATCTCCTCATTTAATCTGCATCATCAAATACACAAAAAATAACAAAAAGAATATGCTCACATAGAGCTTAAATTCAAGCATCTTTATAAGTAAAAACTCCATAATAGCTTATCATCGTAGCTAGTTATTTCTAGGATTTATTTGGAGGATAATTGAATAAAAAAGAAAAAAGAGGGGTTAAAGGGCTAATTTACATTTTCTCAATGTTTTGGTAATATCGCGCTTACAAAGTTTATGGGAATAGAGTGGGTGCTATGGCGGATTCTAGGCTTTTTTATGCGGTTACATTACTCATTAGCATTGGTGTAGTGATGTCTTATTCTTTAGCAGTTTATGTTACAAGCCTTTATACTTACTCTTCTTTTCATTTTTTAATGCGTCAATTTATTGCTGCTGGTATTGGTATTATACTGATGTGGTTACTTTCGCGCGTTGATGTGAATGCGCATTTTAAGCGCATTGGTTTAGTGATTTTCATCATTTCTATTATTCTTATGGTGGGTATGCACTTCCTCCCCCAAAGTTTTGTAAGCTCTGCTGGTGGGGCAAAACGTTGGATTAGACTGCCTTTTGTTTCTCTTGCTCCTTCTGAACTTTTTAAAATTGGTTTTGTATATTTTTTAGCGTGGAGTTTTTCACGCAAATTTGTAAGTAATGTGCATCTATCAATCAAAGATGAGATTAGAATCTTTATTCCTTATCTTGTGTTATTCATTGTGGCAGTGGTGCTTATTGCAGTTTTGCAAAATGATTTGGGGCAGGTGGTGCTTTTGGCTTTGACATTAGGAGTGATGCTTTTATTTGCTGGAGGGAGTTTGCGTCTGCTTGGTGTGATTTTTCTAGGCACAATCAGCACAGCTTTTCTTGCCATTATCACAAGCCCTCATAGAATCTTGCGCGTGAAGTCGTGGTGGGCGAGCGCGCAGGATTCTGTATTAGCTCTTTTACCTCAAGGCTGGGCAGAAAGTCTGCGTGTAAGTGGTTTGCCCGAACCCTATCAAATCTATCACGCCACAAATGCAATCTCAAGTGGTGGATTCTTTGGCTCTGGGCTTGGAGAGGGCTTTATCAAGCTTGGATTTTTAAGCGATGTGCATACAGATATTGTGCTTGCGGGCATTACAGAAGAGCTAGGTTTTGTAGGGCTTTTTGGCATTATGTTGCTTTTTGGGTATATACTTCTGCGACTTTTTCGCATCGCCAATCGTGTTTCGCATAAAATGCACTATCTTTTTTGCGTAGGTATAGCACTTTTGCTTGGTTTTTCGCTTATTATTAATGCTTTTGGTATTTCAGGTATTACGCCTGTTAAGGGTATTGCTGTGCCATTTTTAAGCTATGGAGGAAGTTCATTGATTGCAAATTGTATAGCCATTGGTTTGGTTTTGGCGATTTCTAGGAATATGGGTTTTGAAAATACTCATAATCCACAGGAGCAAAAGGAGTAAAAATGCGCTTTAATCGTATATTATGGTTAGCTTTTAGTATTTCTCTTATCATACTTGGAGCAGTGTGTATGGCAAATCCGCTTGTTACAATGGTATTTCTTGCTTATCTCGTAGGATTTATTATGGTTTTAAGTGGTATTGGCGAGGTTATTTATTTTATGCAAATGCGTTATGCGATGATTTTGCTTGATGGCATACTCTCGTGTGTATTTGGCTTAGTGCTTCTCTTTGGAGAGGAAGAAATCGCGCAAAATTTTGTGCCACTTTTTATTGCATTGTGGCTTATTTTAAAAGGCATTTTATGGCTTGTGCATTCTTATAGACTAGCTTCGAGTTTAGAATCAAATCTCAAAGTTGGCATTATCATAATGGGTGGAGTGTATATAGTGTTTGGGATTTTATTTGTGCTTTTCCCTGAAGTGCTTGCAACGCTCATTAGCTTAATACTTGGTGCTGTGTTGATTATTAGCGGTGCAGTGGGATTATATTTTTGGAATGCTCTTAGAAATATTGAATAATGGGCTATGAGGTTGTTCTTGCTGGCACGCGTCAAATAGAGGGCGTGAAGTCTCTTATTACAAACACAATTGCTTTCATACCGCTTACACACACATTAGAGGGTATCGATGCGTTAATTTTTACTTCCGCGTATGCAATACGCTCTCTTATAGAATCTGCTTCACATAATTTGCAAAATACTCCAAGCTATAATCCTCTTCTTGCGCGTTGGAAGGAGATTCCAAGTTTTGTTATAAGTCCTGCAAGTGCGCAGATTCTCTATGAGCAGGGCGCGGTGGTTGAGTTTGTAGGAAAAAAGGCTCAAGGAGAGGCATTTGCGTATGAGATTTATCCTTTGTTGCAAGGGCGCAAAGCATTGTATTTACGTGCAAAAGAAATTGTATCAGGGCTTGGCTCTATTTTAAAAGATGCGCATATTTGTCTTGATGAGGCTATTGTATATGAAAATCTCCCACAAACCCTCCCACCTCATCTTAAGCCCAAGCCTCAAAGCGTGATTATTTTTAGCGCTCCAAGTGCATATAAGAGTTTTGTAAAAAATTTTGGTTGGGAATCCCAATACATCGCTGTGGCAATGGGACAAAGCACTTTTAAATATTTTGATAAACATATCACAGCTTATATCAGCCCAAGCGCAAATTTTAATGCTTGCATTGCATTTGCTAAAGAGCTTGCGCGTAGCCAAAAAAACAAAGGCTAAAGCCCTTATTGACACATTACGTGGCAAGAGATTCTTCATTATTTTTAATAAGAAACTTATAACGAGCGCAGATTCTAATGCTACTAAGATTTTCACTCCCCTTACATTTTATTTAGCTTTGGGTGTTACAATCGCACACATTAAACATATGGAGTGGCAAATGAAACAGCTTAATAAATGGCTATACGCAGGGATTTTATGTATGTGTGCGTCTTTGATGTATGCAAAAACTTATGCAGTGGTTGATGGCAAGGCTATTACCGACAAAGATATGGAGATTTTGAAACAAAGTATTCCTAATTTCAATTATTCGAAATTAAGCGAGCAGGAAAAAGAAGCGCTCATTAATGAGCTTGTAAATCGTCAGCTTATTTTAAAAGCTGCAAAACAAGCAGGGCTTGATACTTCTAAAGAATACACTGATATTGTCAATAACATTAAAGATAATCTTTTGATTGATTTATGGACAAAAAAACAAGCCGATAGCATTCAAGTAGCAAGCGTGAATGATGCGCAAATGCGTAAAATCTACCAAGAAAATGAGGGGTTGTTTGTCAATCAAGAGGGCAAGGCGCGTCATATTCTTGTGAAAACAGAATCTGAAGCAAAAGCAATTATTAGAGAGCTTGATAAGGTTGCTAAAAACAGAGTAGAGGCGCGTTTTATTGAGCTTGCGAATGAAAAATCTATCGATCCTGCTTCAAAACAACAAAAAAATGGAGGCGATTTAGGCGTGTTTCAACGCTCAATGATGCACCCTGATTTTTCAAAGGCTGCCTTTGACTTAAAGCCCGGCACTTATAGCAAAGAGCCCGTGGCTACACCTTTTGGTTATCATATTATTTATCTTGAGCGCAAAAGTGATCCCAAGATTATCCCTTATAGTGAGGCGAAAAAAACGATTGAAAATGAACTCAAAATGCAAAGCATACAAAGCGGTATGATGCAAAAGATTCAGGCATTGCGCCAAAAAGCAAAAATTGAAATTACAAAATAGTTAGATTTTAATCCAAAGGAGGAATTATGCTCGTAACTGGTAGCGAAATACTACTTAAGGCGCACAAAGAGGGCTATGGCGTTGGGGCATTTAATTTTGTTAATTTTGAGATGCTTAATGCTATTTTTATGGCAGCAGATAAAGCACAATCGCCCATTATCGTTCAAGCAAGTGAGGGGGCGATAAAATATATGGGGATTGATATGGCAGTGGGAATGGTGAAGATTCTCTCCAATCGTTATCCGCATATTCCTGTGGCATTGCATCTTGATCACGGCACAAGTTTTGAATCTTGCAAGAAGGCTGTTGATGCAGGATTTAATTCGGTAATGATTGATGCTTCTCATCACCCTTTTAAAGAGAATCTCGCAATGACAAAAGAAGTTGTAGAATATGCGCATTCTAAAGGCGTGAGTGTGGAAGCAGAGCTTGGGAGACTTATGGGAATTGAGGATAATATTTCTGTGAGTGAAAAAGATGCAGTGCTGATTAATCCTAATGAAGCCGAAGAATTTGTAAAAGCCACAAAGGTGGATTATCTCGCTCCTGCCATTGGCACAAGCCACGGGGCATTTAAGTTTAAAGGTGAGCCAAAACTTGATTTTGAGCGATTAGAGGAAGTTAAAAGACGCACAAATATTCCTCTTGTGCTACACGGGGCAAGTTCTATCCCTGAATATGTAAGAGAAGCATTTTTAGCCACAGGTGGTGATTTGAAAGGAAGTAAGGGTGTGCCTTTTGATTTTCTAAAAGAAGCCATTAGAGGCGGAATCAACAAAATCAATATCGATACAGATTTGCGTATAGCCTTTATTGCAGAAGTGCGTAAAGTTGCAAATACTGATAATACGCAGTTTGATTTGCGCAAGTTTTTTGCTCCTGCTATGGAATCTATTACAAAAGTAATGGTAGAGCGAATGGGCATATTAGGAAGCGCACAAAGAATTTAAGATTAAGCTTTGGCTGAAGTTTTAAGCAGGAGAAGATAAGATTGTAGCAGATATAGAGGGAGCGTGTGTAACTTTTAGAGCATACACTCCCATATTTAAATGATAGGGGAGAAGATGAAAATTCTTGATGTGCGCTCACATACATTTCAAGCTGATTTTGAACTCGTTTTAGCGCGTGGAAAAATGGATATGAAAGAAGTATCCCTCATTGTGCAAGGATTGCTTGATGAGATTGCCCAAAATGGTTTAGAGGCTATTAAAGCCCACATTGCGCGTTTTGATGCTTGGCAAGCACATAATTTTAAGGATATTTGCATCACTCCACAAGAATGCCTTAAGGCTTATAATAATCTCTCTTCCGAGCTTAGGTCTGCTCTTCATCTTGCCTATGATAGAATCTATGCTTTTCATCAAAAGCAAAAAGCCAAAAGTTGGATTGATTGTGATGAAAATGGTAGCATACTTGGCTCAAAGCTTACACCAATGGAGCGCGCTGGGCTATACATACCCGGAGGCAAGGCGGCTTATCCAAGCTCACTTTTAATGAATGCGATTCCTGCGATTGTAGCTGGAGTGAAAGAAATTGTTGTATGCTCTCCCACGCCACATAATGAGCCAAACCCCCTCCTTCTTGCTGCTCTACATTTATGTGGCATTACTGAAATATATAAAGTTGGTGGTGCGAGTGCCATAGGGCTTATGGCGTATGGTTGTGAAGATATTAAAAAAGTTGATGTTATCACTGGTCCGGGCAATATTTTTGTAGCTTGCGCAAAGAAACTTGTTTTTGGTGATGTTAATATCGATATGATTGCTGGTCCAAGTGAGATAGGTATTATTGCAGATTCTAAAGCAAATCCTCGCTATGTTGCTTATGATTTGCTCTCTCAAGCCGAACACGATGAAATGGCGAGTTCTATTCTTATCAGTGATAGTGCTTCGCTTATAGAATCTGTGCAAAAACATATCAGCGAGATTCTCCCCACAATGCCCCGAGTAAAAATTGCACAAGCGAGCATAGAAAATCGTGCAGTGATGATACACACACGCAACCTCAAAGAAAGTATAGATATAGCCAATGCCCTTGCCCCTGAACATTTAGAGATTCTCACAAGCGAGCCATTTGAAGCTCTCCCACACATTAAACACGCAGGAGCGATTTTTTTAGGTGAGCATTCAAGTGAGCCTATTGGTGATTATCTCGCAGGTCCTAATCACACGCTTCCCACAGGTGGCAGTGCGCGCTTTTTTTCGCCTTTGGGAGTAGAGCATTTTATGAAAAGAAGTTCAATTATTGCCTTTTCATCAGCTGCGCTTAAAGAAGTAGGGGAATCTTGTGCGCTTTTAGCTGAATGTGAATCCCTTAATGCTCACGCTCAAGCGGTTTTAACGCGATTAGAAGATGTGAAAAAGAAAGGATAAGAATGGACGCATTTTTTGAAGGCACACCCTTAGAAAAATGGAAAGAAGTGATTTTGAATGCTTCACCGACTTTAGTAGGCTTAGAACTTGAATCCTTGCTTGAGCGCATAGCAGTATATGAGGCGCTTTTAGAGGCACAAGGTATAGATTTAGAATCTGCTTTTAAGCAGTATTACTTTAATGAGGAAAATAAAGAGCATCTTCATTTGGCAAAAAACAATCTTGCCATAGATTCTATGGCAAAAATATTGAGTAATTATGAATAGAATCTCATCTCTGTATTCTCATCACTCGCGGCATTTTTTGCTTTTTACTCCCTTTTTATTTGCTCCTTTTTTGTTGTTAAATGCGTATGCAGCTGCGCCGCTTTGGCTATGGGAGCAGGAGCTTAGTCTTGAAAAAGAGCAGACTTATCAAGCTACTTTTGCTGTTGGTAAGGTGCAAAAGGATTTGATTTTTCGCTGGACACTCTATAAAAATTATGGGCTTGTGCTTCATATCCGCTATGATAAGTTTAATCATCAAGTTGTGCTTTATACAGATTATCAGCGCAATTCTTATAAAATCCCGCTTGGTAAGGAGGTTGATGGGATTCATAAATTGAATCCGCATTTGGTAATGTTTTTTAAAGAATTTTCAAACGAAGAAGAAAAGGCGTATTTAAAGCTTTATATCGAGGGGCAGGGTGCAAGTGTATTGAGTGAGAGTATTTCACCAAGTAAGAAAAAGCCGCAAGAAGCAGATTCTACTCAAGAAACAGAGGAAAATGCAAATCAAGGAGGAGAGGAGTGAATATGCAGATTGCTTGTGAGCGTATTAAGGCGTATATTCGCACTTATGTTCAAGAGTGTAACAATGATGAAATTAATGCGTTATATAGTCATTTGAGCTATGGTAAGATGCTTCGAAGTAAGCTTTTACTTGCTATTGCTGATATGAATGACGATGCACTCAAGGTTTGCGCACTTATTGAGATGATTCAGAGTGCCTCTCTTTTGCACGATGATGTGATTGATAATGCGCAAACAAGGCGGGGTAGCCCTTCTATTAATGCCACTTTTGGTAATAAAAATGCGATTATGCTTGGCGATGTGCTTTATTCTAAGGCTTTTTATGAACTTAGTGTTTTAGACATAGAGCTTGCTAAGAGTGTTTCTTCTGCAGTGTTGCGTTTGTCTGTGGGTGAGATTGAAGATGTGCGCCTCTCTAACGCATTTCATACTAACAGAGAGGCTTATATTCGTATGTGCGCAGATAAAACAGCCGCTTTGATTGTGGCTGCGGCGGAATGTGGGGCGATTTTAAAGGGATTAAATAAACATATTTATAGAATCTATGGGGAGAATTTGGGCATTGCCTTTCAAATTATTGATGATATACTTGATGTTACCCAAGATAGTGCAACGCTTGGAAAACCCTCAATGAGTGATTTTAAAGAAGGCAAGACGACTTTGCCCTATATGGATTTATATGAATGCTTGAGTGAAGAAAAAAAATCACTTTTGGCTTCATATTGTGGGGTAAATATCAGCAGTGAGCAAGAGAGCTGGATTAAAATGCAAATGCAAGAGCATAATATTATCAGCAAAAGTATCGCCCAAGCTCAATTATATGCTGATAAAGCCCTTGAAGCAATCGCTATTGAGGGCAATGAAAAGCTTAATGATATTATCACGCAAATGCTTAAGCGCACATTCTAGGAGGCTACTATGCAAGAAAAAATCCAAATGCAATATATGGTTGTGAGTTTTTCGCATAAGAAAGTAGATATTGCAATGCGTGAGAGATTAAGCATAGAAGAGAATCAAATTGTGCCATTTTTGCAAAAGATTAATATGTGTGAGGCTATTAGGGAGAGTATTTTACTCTGCACTTGCAATCGTGTGGAGCTTTATGTAAGTATGCACGATAAAAAAATTGCGCGGGAGCATATTTATCAATGCTTTGCAAAAGAAAGTGGTGTGCCATTAGAGCAGGTGAGGGAGATAGCACTTTTACGATTAAATGAATATGCAATTTATCATATTTTTGGTGTGGCTTCAAGTCTTGATAGTTTGGTTGTGGGGGAAACGCAAATCACAGGGCAGCTAAAGAGTGCGTATAAACTTGCCTTTGACAATGCCTTATGTGCTAAGGATATGACGCGTCTTATGCACTTTGCTTTTAAATGTGCCGCAAGTGTGCGTCAACAAACAGATATTTCAGCTCATAGCGTATCTGTGGCTTCTACTGCGGTGCATATGGCGGCTCAAAAACTTGCCAAAGAGGGACAAAGCTTAGAATCTTTGCCGGTTTTGGTAATTGGAAGCGGTGAGATGGGACGCTTAGTATGCAAGCATTTGCTCAATATCAAAGCTCATATCACACTTATCTCACGCACACAAAATAATGCAAAAGCCCTAAGCGCAGAACTTGGGGAAGATAAAATTTGTGTGCAAGCCTACGAAAAATTGCCTCAACTCGTGGGGGATTTTCCCTTGCTTTTTAGTGCAACAAGTGCGCAAGGCTATATCATTACCAAAGATATGATAAGTCCTAGCACAAAGAAACAATGGTTTTTTGATTTAGCTCTGCCACGCGATATAGAATCTCTCCCTTATGAAAATGTGCAAGTTTTTTGCGTAGATGATTTGCAAGAGGTAGTGCAAGAGCATAAAAAGGCACGTGAGGAGAGCGCAAAAAGTGCGCATAAGATTGTAGAGGATTTTACCGCTCATTTTTTTAGTTGGTTGCAGACTTTGAGCGTTGAGCCTGTGATTAAGCATATTCGTTTTCTTGCAAAGCAATCTTCTCTAAAAGAGCTTGATAGGGCGATTAAAAAAGGGTTTCTCCCCCCAGAATATCGCAATAATGTAGAGAAGATTCTCCACGGCGCTTTTAATACTTTTTTGCATCAGCCTACGATTCGTTTGCGACAAGCAAGTGAAAGCCACCACGGCGATCCTGTGATTGAGGCGATGAAAAGTATGTTTGATATTGATGATGAGATTGTTATGTTAAATAGCTATAAATGCGAAAAAGACACTACTTTTTAAAGGAATCTTATGCGATTTTCACAACTTTTTGTCAATACTCTTAAAGAAGCCCCCAAAGATGCCCTACTCAAAAGTCATCAATACCTTGTGCGCGGTGGATTTGTGCAACAAATTGGAAGTGGTATTTATAATTTTTTACCGCTTGGAAAAAAGCTTATTGACAAAGTGCGGGCAATTGTGAAAGAGGAAATGGATAAAAGTGGTGCGCAGGAGATTCTAATGGGTTTTGTTACGCCTGCGGAGCTTTGGAGAGAATCGGGGCGATATGAAAAATATGGGCGTGAGCTTTTGCGCTTTGTAGATAGAAAGGATAATGAATTTGTGCTTGGACCCACACACGAAGAAGTTATCACTCATATTGCTAAAAGTGCTATTAAGAGCTACAAACAGCTTCCTGTTCATCTTTATCAGATTCATACAAAATTTCGCGATGAATTGCGCCCGAGGTTTGGGCTGATGCGTGGGCGAGAGTTTATTATGAAAGATGGATATAGTTTTCATAGTAGCTATGAGGATTTAAATAGAGAATTTGACACAATGGAGGCAACTTACAAAAAAATCTTGCAAAGAGTGGGGGTGGATTTTAAGGTTGTGGAGGCAGATTCTGGGGCGATTGGTGGAAGTGGAAGCAAGGAATTTATGGTTTTAGCTCCTTGTGGTGAAGATACTATTGTGGTGTGTAAAAATTGTGATTATGGCGCAAATATAGAGGCGAGTAAAAGAGCGCAGCGCAATGCTCCACGCGCTAATGAAGTGTGCTATGATAGTGAGCCACCAAAAGCGGAATTTGCACGTTTTCATACGCCAAATATCAAAACAATAGAGGCTTTGAGTGCATTTTTTAAGGTTGATAAATTCTATACAATCAAGGCGATTGTTAAAAAGGCACTTAAAGCCGATGGGGGAGGGGAATTGGTATTTTTCTTTGTGCGCGGTGATGATGAGGGCGAAGAAGTAAAGATGTTTAATGCTATAAATAGAGGCACAAATATGTATATTGAGCTTGTTGATGCGAGTGTAGAGGAGATTGCCAAAGCGGGGCTTGAGGCGGGATTCATAGGTGCATATGGTTTGCGCCATATCACAAATGCAGAGCATATTTACTTTGATGAAAGCCTACGAGATGCTTCAAATCTCATTTGTGGGGCAAATGAAAAGGACTATCACTTTGTGGGTGTGGATTTAAGCACTTTTGAGGGCTTAGAGTATGCAGACTTAGCACAAACCAAAGAGGGAGATTTATGCCCTAAATGCAATAATGAGCTGCACTATACCAAAGGCATAGAAGTAGGGCATATTTTTAAGCTTGGCGATAAATATTCTCGCGCAATGAATGCGCAGTTTTTAGATGAACGCGGTAAGACGCAGCCTTTTATTATGGGCTGTTATGGACTTGGAATCTCGCGTATTTTACCGGCGATTTTGGAGCAAAAAAGCGATGAATTAGGCTGTGTATGGAGCAAAGAAGTGAGCGTATTTGACATAGTGATTATTATCTCAAATACTAAAGATAATGCGCAGAGTGAATATGCAAATAGTATATATGAGAATCTCAAAGCAAAAGGCGTTGATGTGCTTCTTGATGAGCGCGATGAGCGATTTGGCGTAAAGATAAAAGATTTTGAATTGCTCGGTTTTACTTATGCTCTTATTGTTGGCAAAGGGTTGAGTGAGGGAAAAGTAGAGCTTATAAAGCGTGAGGGCTTACAAAAGCGTGAATTAAGCGCAGATAAAGATACGCTTCTAATGCAGATTCTGCAATCTCTTGCGTGAAGGCAAAGGAGTGAATATGGCAGGGCAAGATAAGCAAAAAGAGCTAGTGATTGGCTCACGCGGAAGCGTATTGGCGTTATGGCAGGCAGAATACATTAAATCTCGTCTTAAAGCCGAATGTGGTTTGCAATCTCGCATACAAATCATAAAAACGCGCGGAGATAAGATTCTTGATGTGCCACTTGCTAAAATCGGTGGCAAGGGGCTTTTCACAAAAGAGCTAGAAGAAATGCTTTTGAGTAGGGAAATTGACTTAGCCGTGCATAGTCTTAAAGATGTGCCTGTGGATTTTTTGCCCGAGCTTTCCCTCGCTGCTATCACAGAGCGCGAGAATCCAAGCGATTGTTTTTTGAGCGTGAAGTATCCTAATCTCTCTGCTTTGCCACAAGGCGCAAAGGTAGGCACAACCTCATTGCGCCGCTCTATGCAAATCAAAAAATTACGCCCTGATGTGGATACATTGAGTTTGCGTGGGAATGTGCAAACGCGATTAGAAAAGCTTAATGGCGGCGTCTTTGATGCGATTATCCTCGCACAAGCTGGGCTTAATCGCTTGCAAATTAGCACCCAAAATGTGCCTTATATTATACCTTTGGAGTTTATGATTCCGGCTATGGGGCAGGGTGCGCTTGGGATAGAAATGCGCACAGATAGCGCGTATTTTTCTGCTATTGCTACACTTTCTCACGCCCAAACTGCGCTTTGTGTGAGTGCGGAAAGGGCATTTGTGCGCACATTAGAGGGGGGCTGTCAAGTGCCAATAGGCGTATATGCGCAATACAAAGATACTATGCTTTTGCTTAAAGCCATAGTAGGGCTACCTAATGGGAGCGAAGTGCTTGAAGATTCTATAAATGAGGCAATGAATCTTACAGATATTGCAGCGAGTGAAAGTCTTGGTATAAAACTTGCCCAAAGCTTCATAAACAAAGGTGCAAGGGAGCTTTTGGCAAGGGCTGAAAAAATGGCATTTACATAAGCTTTTGTTTTATTTTTGCCTTGTTTTGCAAAAAGTTTTTATCCTTTATATTTTTAATCTACTCTCCCTGCCATTTAGGCAACATTCACAAGATTCCACACAGCAATAAGATGTGATAAAAAAGGCAAAAATAAGATTCTTTTATAAGATTCTAGAATCTGCTTTGTTTAAATCCATAAGTAAAGCTTAAGATTTTAGAATCTAAAAGTCTTATAGGGGGGATTCTAAACCTTATATTTCCTTAAACTTTAACAATCGTTTTGTTTTTTAAATAGCTTCCCATAGCATAATTTTTTCAA
>NZ_JAFLSB010000037.1 GCF_022511165.1 Helicobacter sp.
AAGCGTCGTCGGGGTGGGGGATAATAAGGGGGAGGGAGCGACTTCGCAATTTAAGCCCCTCCCCCTTATAGAAAAAAGAATCTAGCAAATATAAAAAGTTGAGAGAATTCTAAAATCTTATTTGTTTTAAAAATAATCCTTTAGCTTAGATTCTAAATCAAAACCATAGAATCTAAAAAATTTTAATTCTGCATTTAACTTAAAATCCAAAATAAAAGCTTGTGTTTTTAAGATTCTAGAACTTACCTTTTTGTCTCTATTTATCTGTAACCAAATTTTAAAGCTCAAAAACATTTAAAAATTTCTGCGCTCTTTGGCTTTTGGGTGCGGTAAAAAATGTTTGCGGGGAGGATTGCTCAATGAGCTTGCCCTCATCAAAAAAGCAAATCCTATCAGCGACTTTTTGGGCAAAGCGCATTTCGTGGGTTACAATGAGCATCGTCATACCCTCTTTGGCAAGTTCTAAAATCACTTCTAGCACCTCTTTTACCATTTCTGGGTCAAGTGAGGCAGTTACTTCATCAAAAAGCATAATTTCTGGATTCATACATAATGCCCTCACAATAGCCACGCGTTGCTTTTGCCCACCACTTAATGCTTTGGGTGAGGATTCTATTTTTTCTTCTAGTCCTACACGTTTAAGGAGGGCGCGTGCTTGTGCAAGTGCTTCCTTTTTGTCGCGTTTTTGGACTTTAAGGGGTCCTAGCAAAATATTATCAATCACGCTCATATGGGGAAATAAATCATAGCTTTGAAAAACCATACCGATGCGTTGGCGAATCTTACTCCATTGAGCCTTTTTGTGATTAATGCGTTCATTTTGAAGCAAAATCTCTCCGCCTTGTGTGGATTCTAGTCCATTAATACAGCGCAAAAAGGTGCTTTTACCACAGCCACTTGCACCTAAAATCACCACAACCTCACCTTTTTGCACATCAAGCGAAATATCATCTAATACAAAATGCACGCCATCATAGGTTTTCTTAAGATGAGAGATGCGAAGTAAGGGTGTGTTCATTGATATGTTTTCTCCAATTTTTTGCTTAAGTATGAGAGCGGATAGCAGAGGATAAAGTAGGTGCAAAAAATTCCCCCATATACCCAAAAACTCGCATTTGGGTTTGATTTATTAAGCTCGATAATTTGCTGTCCAACTTTGAGCAAATCTACCGCACCAAGCAGAGCTACAAGCGAGGTGGTTTTTATCATACGCGTGGAGAGTGAGATAAGAGAGGGTAAAAGCCTCTGCAATGCTTGAGGTAAGATAATATAGAGCATAATTTGCCATTGCTTTAAGCCCAAAGCCTTGCCACTTTGGGTTTGATGTTTGGGTAAAGAGGTGATAGCCCCGCGCACCAAATCCCCCACTTCAGCGATCCCCCAAAGGCTAAAGACAATAATTGCACTTGTTATGGCATCTAAATTAATATCAAAGGCTTGTGAGATGCCAAAAAACACCACAAAAAGCCAC
This sequence comes from Helicobacter sp., assembly GCF_022511165.1. Classification (GTDB taxonomy): domain Bacteria; phylum Campylobacterota; class Campylobacteria; order Campylobacterales; family Helicobacteraceae; genus Helicobacter_C. The sequence continues at coordinate 1,472 of NZ_JAFLSB010000037.1, forward strand.
GCTAAGATAGGCACAATGCGCACACATTCAAGGTAGAATCGACATAGCCCTTGCAAGAATATATTTTTGATAGTCATCACAAAGCCTAGCAATAATCCGCCAAGTGTGGCAAAGATAATAGAAATAAGCGCGATTTGAAGCGTGAGAAGCACCCCTTGAGCGAGTCGTGCGAGATTTGAGCCAACAAAAAATATTTCCATTACAGCACCCGATTTTTATAGTATCGCTCAAGCAGTGAAAATATCACAGAAAGTGGCAAAAGCACGATGAGGTAGCACAATAAAAGCATTAAGAGAGCTTCGTTGGTTTTGTAATATTGCGTAATCACATCTTTTGCTACAAACATCACATCTGCGAGGGCAATCACGCTCACAACTGAAGTTTCTTTCAAAAGAAAAATTATATTTGCGCCCACAGAGGGCAGAGCAACGCCAAGTGATTGAGGGAGAATCACATAGCGCATCATTTGTTCTGTGCCTAGCCCAAGGCTTTGGGCGCTTTCAATTTGTGAGCGGGGGATAGATTCTAATCCTGTGCGAAAGCTCTCACACATATAGCCCCCGCCCAAGAAAGCTAATCCCACAATCGCACACACATATTCATTGAGATTCACTCCTATTATACTATGTAATCCATAGTAGAGGAAAAAAAGCTGTATAAGCAGGGGTGTATTACGCGCTAATTCCACATAAATACTTACAATAAAGCGCAAAAAACGCACTTTAAAAAAAAGAATCTGTGCGCTTATAAACCCAATAAGAAGCGAGAGTGTAATGCCAAAAAAAGCAATATATAGGGTAAGAGAGAGGGCTTTGGCAAACATCGGCACGCATTGTCGCATAAACTCAAAATCAAGCATTATTTCCCTTCTAATTTTGGGGATATTATATAGAGAATTATTAAAAATTAGCCAATGTATTGAGCTAAGGTATAAGGCTTATTAACACACAGCAAGAATTGAGAATCTAAAAAAAACAAGAATCTGTTAAAAATAGAGAAAGCAAGATTCTAAGATTCTAAAAATCCTTACACTACATCAATATAAAGCTTAAAAATAGAATCTCACGCCAAACATTGATGTGGGTTGGAATGAGGGATTAAGATCATTCTTGAGCATTGAAAGTCGTGCAAGGAGAGCGAGATTTTGCTTGAGATTAATGCTTAATGTGCTATCAATAGAGTGATTAAAATGATTTATATCATAACCTTTTAGCTTATATTCTAGGGTAGCCTTGAGGCGATTATCATCTTGTAAAATCAGTCCAAATACTTGGTTGAGGGCAAAATCGGGGCGATGATGATTGACAAAAAAGGTTGGTTCAAGCAGATAATAGCTATATCCAAAATTAAAAAAATTAAGAGAGAATCCCCCACCAAATGCTGCAAAATAATGCAAATCCTCATCATTAAATTTGCGGTTAAATCCAGTCTCAAGCCGATAAGAAAAAGGCTTAAAAAATTTGCTCATCTGCGCGATTGAGGCAACAGAGAGGATATTAAGCTCATAGAGTGTAAAGCCATTGTGCGTTTTACTTGTATCATAATAGCCCAAAGCGCGCATAAGCTCAATTTGCGCTCCCTTTAAATAGCCTTTGTCATTATCTGTTAAATCGTGATAGGCGATTCTAAAATCAAGCGCAGGGTGCCCCCCCCCTTGTTTATTTACAAGAAGCATTGGAGTAATGCGCAAACTTTGATTGCCCTCTAGCGGATTTGAAGGGATGGGTAAAAAAGGCGGTGTGTTTGCGCCAAGGCTAGAGCGCACAGAAGCAAGATTATGTGCAATTTCTGTATATTTTTCTTTATCAAGTTTGCCCTTAATAAAGCGGTATTCGCTTAGCTCAATAGCTGATTCTAAGATGTATTGCTTCGCGCTTAGTGGGAGTTTAGAATCTTGTGCGATTGCTTCAGGTTCTTTTGCACCTTTGGCAAGGGATTTAGCAAGTGAAACTTGAGCATTACTCATTACTTTTTCATAAGAAAGGAGTTTAGCGCGTTTGCTTGGACGATAGACGATTTGAGTAATAAGATTGGCTTTTTGGAAAACAAAGAGTGTTTCAGGAGGATTGACTTGGTAGATAAATTGATGGCGCAGTTGCAGACTTGGACGTGCGACTTCAAGTAGCCACAAGATATTATAGGAGCAATTTCGATCAAAGAAATAATACCAGCTAAAAGAATCACTTAGCTCCCAAATGTGATTATAGAGTTGGGTAATTTCTTGGGGATTCAAATTAAGCTCATATTCCCACATATCGCGGGATTCTACATTGGCATATTCTTTGATTTTATCATAATAGGGCAAGTTAGAATAACTTCCCGTGTAAAAGCCAAAAAGCCCATTAAAGGCAAAGGCAATAGGATTTTCTGTATTTTGGTCTGCATCTGCTTGGTAATTAATTGCAAAGGCAAGGAGGCGCGATTGAAACACAGAATCTAAGAGCAAAAATGTATGTCCAAACATCGAAGCAGGAGAATTAATATGAGCAGAGGGGAAAACAATACTTGCCTTGGTGGGGGCGATATATTTAAGCATAGCTTCAAACTCTGCACACTCTAATTGAGGCAAAGAGACAAAATCAAGATGCTTGGAGAGAAAGTTTAGACGCGCAGGGAAGCGACAAAGCGCGTGATAATCTTGTGGCTCAATGGAGCGTGTGGGGAGCTTGATGTCATTTTCTTCAAATTCTATGATTTGCCTTAGCCTTTTTTGTTTAATCACTTCAGGCACGACAATAGAGGAGATTGGCGCATAAAAAGCAACAATCGTAGCTTCTAACTCATCTTGAGCGAGATTTTTAGATTTTTTGATATTTGGTGTGAGAAAAAAATAGGGCGAAATAATTTCGCTTTTATGTGTATCAATATGCAAAAGATCTTTCCATTCTTTTGAATCTGCAAGATTTAAAGCTTTGGCTTGAGCGATAAGGTTTTCGATAATAATTTCTGTGCTTTGGGTATGAGCAAAAGTATTTGTATGGAGCAAAAACACAAAAGAGAGAGGAATAAAAAATTTATGATAAATCAAATGAGCCTCGAAAGTTTAAAAATGATAGAAAAGAGTGGGTGCATACAAAGCTTTTATGGGCTTTGTATGCTAAAAAATTATAAACTTGCTACGCCATCAAGAACATCTGCGCTTTGTGCATCTTTGCTTGCATAGAGTTTATTGTAGTTTTCTTGAAGAGCTACTTTGAAAGCTTCTTTGTCGCTTACATTAAGAAGTTCTACGAGTGTATCAAGGTGTTCGCCTCTTCCTTGTGCAATTTCTTGAGAAAGAGCGTCCATATTAGAAGCTACGAATTCTTGTGTGCGGCTATCCATAACAATTTTGCCAGACTTACAGCCTGATGTTCCTGAGGTAATACCAAAAGTTTGTGTACCAGTAGAGGCATTTGTTGTGATTTGGAATAGATTCCACAAAAGCCCTTGCTTATCAATGAGTGTTGAACCAAGACCACAACCTGTATTGCTATTTGCTGCAGCAAATGCACCTGTTGCTAAACCTGCGCTAAGAGCTAAACTGATGAGAACTTTTTTCATCATTCTATCCTTTATGAGAAAATTTGCTTCCTAAAAGAGAGCGTAGAATTATATATCCCAAAATATAAAATGATACTGAATTAAGAGTTGTAGTTACAACATATAGTAATAATTTTGTCAATATCTACTTTACAAAAAATGTAAAATACATATTGACAAAATTGTGTATATCCTATATAATATTTAGCATCACATCAAAAAATACAAAAAGGAGCGCAAGGCTATGAAGCAGATAAGTCAAAAAATGCCAAAGCTCTTGCGAGAGCGATTAAAGGAGGTTGAGATTCGACTCGTGGATTTGGCAGATTTTTTGCAAGTTTCGCGCCCTACAGCATATAGATTCATACAAATGTATGAAACAGGATATAAGGATTCTATCGAGCCCAAATTGTGCAATTTTTTTGATTTTGTAATGCAAGAAGAGCAGCTTAGCAAAAGCGAGGCGATGAGCTATATTATAAAAAATCTTGTGCAGCCAAACAACATACAAGATAGAGCGCATATTATTGCAAATCTTTTAAAAAAGGAGAGTAGCGTGAAAGTAGCATTTATTGATGCAATAGCACGAACACAAGTGCTTGATCCAATTTTGGACTATTTGCTTGAATGCCAAAAGATTCTATCTAAAGGCAGTAAGGGCAAAAAGACTTTAGACAAGGAAGAGAGAGAAAAGCTTGCGCCACTAGGTGAGTTATATGCTAAGCTAGGCTTACGCCTTGATATAAAAAACACAAAGGAGATAAGATGAAAAAGATAAACACAAGAGGGCTTGTATTTGAGCATTTTAGGAATCTAGGTATAAACTCAAAAGAGGAGTTAGAGGAAAAGGTAAGGAGTGCAGGGGCAAACAATGCAAAAATAAGTAATACACTGCATTTAGATGCTATAAATGAGGGTGGTTTGCTTGTCTTACTTGGTGGTAATAATGCAGGTAAAAGTAATGTTTTTGAGGGATTGGAGCGTTTTTCTAACAAAAGCTTGAAAGAGGAGGATAAGCCAGATTTTGATAATTATAAGGGGGCACCAGAGCTTACGCTTACATATTGTATTGCTGATGAGCAAACACTTCAGGCAATAGAGGGGAAATCTAAAATAATAAATGAGTGCAAAGATAATTTTACAGGCAAGACTTATGGGATATTTTTTACTGCAGGCAGCCTTGATACTGCTACAAAAAATATGAATCAAAATGCGGGGGGGGGGCTACTGAAAGTCAATCCTTTACAAAAAATCAATATTGTGAATTTATTGAGCAAAAGTTTAGAGATGATGAAGTATGGGCAGTATATGGCGATTATATAGAGACTAACACCACCCAAGAAAATGACAAAAAACATACAGAGATTCGGCTTATATTAAAAAAGAATAAATATGTGCTATTGTGTAGCGCAGATGAGGGTGGCAAGGCATTAAAATGCTTTAGAATCCTTGAAAACAAATCTTTTGATGAGATAAAAGATAGTAATCGCGCTATAAAGCTTAATTGTAGTTTTAAAGTAGGGGAAAAAGCCCCGAAAGATTGTGATGATGCAAAGCAGTTAAGAGACTTTTTAAAAGAAGCTTTTGAATCCGCACAAGAAAGCACTTTACAACAAGAAATTCCTCCAAAAACCTTTAAAGCAACATTAAATGATATGGGGGGTCTTTCCACCACCCTACCTAAAAAAGAACAACAAATATCTGGTGTAGCAGAGGCTAGAGAGCATATGTATGCAATCATTAATAAAATTCAATCAATCACGAGCAGATATAATGAAAAATTATATGAAATCGAGGAGGGAATAGAAGGGATTTGGGATATGAGGCAGATTTGGGATATAGATATAGGGCTTTTCCAGTATTACTATGAAACACTAGGGCAGATTATACAAGGTATTCCCAACTACTCCTTCTCCTCCGGAGAGAACGAAGAGTCCTTCCAATTCGTAGATAAAGAAGAGTTTGTAAAAATGTCCAAAAAGCCATTGGAAAGCTTTGTAAAAACAATCATAGTCGATGATGATATGCTAAAAAAGCATTGTGATGTTGCTTTTCCACCTTCTATTACACTCTATAAAGAGCGAAAGATTACAAGCAAAGATTTGAGTGTGAAGCCTAAAGACATAGCAGAATCTGCATTTTTTCAAACACTCAATACCATTTTAAATCGCAATAAAAGCAAAAAAGAGTGTATAGACATTATAAGCAGGATAGCAGAGGCTGAAACAAAGTATCATAGAAAGATAGAAGAAGAAATTAATAAACATCTACAAGAAGTCATTAATAAACGTTTTAATGAGCTATACTGCCTTGAGAAAAAAGTCTATGCGTTTGAAATTCGGCTCGATTCACAAGAAGTGCTTTTAAATATCACAAAAGATAAAGAGATAATTGATTTAGATAAACAGAGCGTGGGCTTTAGAAAGTTTTTTAATCTCTATTTTAACTTCCTTTATAGCCAAGAGATAAGCAGAGGAGATATTGTGTGTATTGATGAGCCAGAAAATAGCCTATCTCTTCCCGCACAAAGAGATTTACGCGATTTTTTACGGGACTTTGGCAGACAAAGCGGGATTTTATTTATCATAGCGACACACTCGCCCTCTATGATTGATATTAATCATCTTGATAAGGTACGCATTGTGAAGCCTTGTAGCGAAATATCTAGCGATTTAAAAGGCTCGGCTTTTATCAATAATATCTCGGCTTTAGGCTATGGGGAAAGTGATGTGCTCAAAGAGATATTTTTGGCATTAGGAGGGCAGATTGACTTTGATAAGAGCAAAGTTATATTTGTCGAGGGTATAGCAGATTATAATATCCTCACAGCTTATGCAAGAATCTATGCTCAAAACAACAAAGATACAGCAGATTCTAAAGAGCTTATCTTTTTGCCAATAGGCGGGCTTGGTGCTGATGATAAGGAAAATCAAGGTTCTAAAAGCCAAAAAGACTCTAAGCAAAACACGCCCGAAATGAGCTCAGAGCAGGAGAAAAAAGTGGAGCATTTGCTTGAGTTTGCTAAAAAATGCAATATTTTAAATCCTATTTTGCTTGTAGATGATGATAAGGCAGGAAGGGCTATGAAAGAAGGTGTTGAGGCAGATTCTAAGTTTAAAGCCCTAAGTGTCCTAACACTCAAAGAAGCTTTTATAGAAGATAACAAAGAATTTAAAAAAGGCTTTGAACATTTAAATAAAGAGAATCTAGAGATAGAGCAGCTCTTTAGTAGTGAGGACAGAGAAAGATTTGGCTTTGATAGCTATAAAGAAAATAAACAAGTGAGTATTATCTCAAGTAGTTTTAAAGACGAAATTTTAAAGAAATTAGAGTCCAAAGAAAACAAAATAGGGCTTAATAAGCAGACAAAAAGGAATTTTGATGAGCTTTTCAAATATCTTATTGACTTTAAAGAAAGCAATAACGCCTAATCGCAGAATCTTTTCAAAAGAGGCTTGTAAGATTCTATGCGCCTATCACGCAAAAAAGGCCACATACGGCGCACTTCCTCGCTTCTTTGCAAATCAATACAGCCATAGAGAATCTCCTCTTTATCCTCACTTGCTTGAGCGATAAGCTCACCTTGTGCGCCAAAGATAAAGCTTGAGCCCCAAAATCGTATGCCATTGCCCACCCCGCTACTATCAGATTCAAAGCCTACACGATTAATCGCCATTGTGGGCAATCCATTAGCGATACTATGCCCTCTCTGCACAGCTATCCAAGCTTCTTTTTGACGCATTTTTTCTTGCTTACTATCCTCATCAAACCACCCAATGGCGGTAGGGTAAATAAGCATTTGCGCCCCTTTAAGCGCCATAATGCGTGCAGCTTCAGGATACCACTGGTCCCAGCAAATAAGCACTCCAAGCTTTCCTACACTTGTTTGTATAGGCTCAAAACCCATATCACCGGGGGTAAAATAAAATTTTTCATAAAATTGTGGGTCGTCTGGAATGTGCATTTTGCGGTATTTTCCAGCTATTTCGCCATTTTTTTCAAACACAACTGCAGTATTATGATACAGCCCTGCACTGCGCCGCTCAAAGAGTGAGGTAAGCAAAACAATGTGATGTTTTTTGGCAAGAGAGCTAAAAAAGGCAATATCTTTATTAAAATCAGCTGCATAATCAAAAAAGCGTGGATTCTCGCTTTGGCAGAAGTATTCGCGCGTATGTAGCTCCTGCAAACATACAAGTTCTGCTCCGCTTTTTTTTGCCTGTGCTATCATTTGCGCACTTTTTTCTATCATACTTTCTCTATCGCCTGTATAGGCTTGTTGCAAGAGGGCGACTTTGAGTGTTAGAGGGGCATTTTTATTCATAGCTTACTCATCATCATATTCGCTATCAGGACTTTCATAGTCATCATCATCATAGTTACTATATGAATTGCCTTCATCTTCATCAAAATATTCAAGATCCATATCATCTTGGCTGTATTCATCATCTTCAAAATTATCATAATCATCGCGCATCATATTCCTCCTTAAGTATATTTTGTATAACTTCACTTGCAATTGTTAGTCCAAAACTTGCTGTTACTGCACTACAGCTCCCTAGATTCTTGCATTTTGGCACTTCAGGGCTGAATACTGCCTTAAAGGGTTTTTTGATATGGGCTTTTTTAAGATGAATGCGCAATTTTCGTGCAAATTTGTCGCCATAAGTTTTCCAAATATTATCCACGCGGATATGTAGGGGGCTAAGTTTTTTAGCAGAGCCTGTGGAGACGATATATCGCCCTAATGGCTTGTTTGAGGCGATTTTGGCAATTTGCACTTTTGTATAAATATCATCAATGGCATCAATAATATAATCAAATTCCATCATATCAAATTGAGTGAAAAACTCCGCACTTGCGCGTTCTTGTATGGGGGTAATGCCCTCATAGAGTTTGGCTAAAACTGCTACTTTTGGCTCATTAAGATATTCTGCGCCGATTTGGCGATTTTGGTTTGTAACATCAAAGCAATCTTTATCGATGATTGTAATATTTCTTATACCACTGCGATAGAGGCAATCTAGCGCAAATCCGCCCACGCCTCCTACGCCAAAAATAAGCACTTTTTGATTTTGTAAATGTTTGAAGGTATCGCCAAAGAGCATTCTTGAGCGCGTGTATCTATCACATATTTGACTTTCTGCCTTTGCTGATTGCATTACAAGATTCACTGCTTAATCCAAGCAGAGAGATTTGCGTTATCTTCATAACTTGTCATATCAAGTTTTATAGGCGTAAGGGAAATGTAATTTTCGTGAATTGCCTTAAAATCCGAGCCATTATCATAGGGTGTATCTTTTCGCTCCTCCCATTGCAGTGGGTGCAATCCTAGCCAATAGTATTCTCTTCCCCAAGGGTTGCGGTGCAAATGCGCATCATTGGCGTAGATTCTATATCCCATTTGCGTGATTTTATAGCCCTTGCATTCTTGGGGTTTGATAGGAGGAACATTGATGTTAAGCAGTTTGCGCTCTCCTAATGGAAAGCCTTTGTCAAAAATCATTTTTACAATATCTACGATACATTTTTGTGCGAGTGAAAAATCAAAATGCTTAGAGCGATTTATATCTTTCATCATTTGTGATATGGCGATAGAAGGCACTCCTTGAATACACGCTTCCATAGCCCCTGCAATCGTGCCTGAATAGGTAATATCTTCTCCCATATTTGAGCCTAAATTAATGCCAGAAATTACCAAATCAGGCTTGTAGTCCTCTTTGTAGAGTGTATTAAGCGCAAGATACACACAATCACTTGGTGTGCCATCTTCGAGCTTATAAAAATCATCATCAAGACGCACAAAGCTAAGCGGACGTGTGAGGGTTAGCCCGTGCCCACAAGCGGATTTTTCGTTCGCAGGGGCAACCACCATAATATGGGCAAGATTCCGCAAAGCATCTTTGAGTGCGCTTAAGCCACTTGATTCAAAGCCATCATCATTGGTAAGTAAAATCCTTTTCATTCAATCTCCTTAAAATAATCTTGTAAAAGCGAGTTTAGATTCTTGCTTATGGCGTTTTCAAATCGTGCAATTTTGTCTTGAAGTTGTGATTTTTGCACACGAAATTCTGCCTTTGCCCCCTCTAATCCAAGCAGATTCACATAACTATTTTTATAGGTATCATTTTGCGTAGTTTTACCTGCTTGTGTCTCATCAAGGCAGGCATCAATAATATCATCACGAAGTTGAAAATATATGCCAAGTTCTAAACCAAATTCATAAAGCAAGGCGCATAGTTCTTTGGGCGCACAAGCGATAATGCCACCAAATTGTAGTGAGGTAGCAATGAGTTTAGCTGTTTTATTGAGATGAATGATTTTGAGTTGTTCTAAGGAGAGTTTAGTATGCTCAAAGGCGCAATCAAGCATTTGCCCTAGCACCATACCACCGATTCCGGCATTGAGAGAGAGAGCTTGGATAAGCTCTAGGCGCACTTTTGCATCAAGATGTGCAAGAGCTAGGAGAAAAAACGCATAGGTATTTAATCCATCACCCACAAGCAAAGCAAGTGTTTCATCATATTTGGTATGTAAGGTGGCAGCCCCTCTTCGTAATGGGGCATTATCCATACAGGGCAAATCATCGTGGATAAGGGAATAGGTATGAATGCACTCTATGCTTAATGCAGGCAAAAAAGCATTTTTTAAGAGTTGTGGGGCGAGGGCATCAACGATACAAAAAAGCAGGGCAGGGCGAAAGCGTTTGCCACCATTTTTCATCATCTCCCAAAGTGCATTTTCATAATGTGGGTGAAAGCTTGGAATCTTTGGGGCTTGAGCAATGAGAAAAGATTCAAAATCATTAAGAATCTCTGTGATATTTTGTCGCATATACTCTCCTAAAGCTTGATAAAAATCTCAAGATTATTCCGCACAATAAGAAGCTGCATCTTATCTCCAAATCGCTCATCAAATCGCGTTTGAGAGAGAAGGTATTTTAATCGTTCAAATCGTTTGTGTATCGTATCAGTGGCATTTGTGAGAATTGGCTCTTTATTAATCCATACGATTTTATCGCCTGCGCGTAGCGGGGAAAATCGCCCTGCAAGAGAGGGATTAATGGATTGGATAATCATATTTTCATCAATATTAATGCCAAATTGCTCTAAGAATGTCTCTTTAAGTAAGAATCCACCATATCGTTGGCTTACCTTAGCATTTACTTGCAGGGTTTTGTTACCGCGTCTAATAAGCACCTTTGCGCTTGAACCTTTTTTGAGATTGCTGATAATCCACTCGGCTTCACTGCTATTATTAATTTTTGTGCCATTGATAGAGAGAATCTCATCTTGTGGTTGAAAAGGAATATCAGTAAAAGGATTCATTATGCTTACAATAGGCTTAGATGAGCTAAATCGAATGCCCAAATCGCCATAATAGGGGGTTTTTTGTGCAAGAAATCTATCAATATATTTTTTTTCGATAAATTTTTGATTGCCCACGCCTATGCCATAAATTTGATAGCAAATATTGCCCAAAACGCCATTGGCAGATGTAGATGATGAGAATTGCGCATAATCAATAAAGCCATTTTGTCGTTTTGTAATCTGCCCTGTATGGACTTTGGCATTTGCGCTAATAAAGGCAAGATTCTTGTCTTTAAGTGTGCGCGCATCAAGTGCAAGCAAGTCATAGCTTTGCTTTGTGCGTGCCGCAGCGATGAGATAGAGTCCTATGAATGGATCGGCTTTTAGAATCTTCACGCCACTTGGGGCTGTGGGCGAAAACATAATATGATGTTGTTGTGCGCCATTTTTGAGGCTAATAGCATAGCTTGAGCCTACAGGAGTGCTTGCAGCTTTGAAATATTTTACACAATGGGAATAGTCATATCCCCATAAAGACGCACTATAAAAGAGTAGAGAAACGAAACATAATGCGTGAAATTTGTAAAAAAAAGTGTGAATATGATGCGCTAAATTTTTAGGCATTTGGTTTTCCGCCAAAGATGTTAAACCCCCCACCTAGTCCATTGAGGAGATTTAAAGCGCTTGATTGACGATTGCTTTCTATATTTTTACACAAATCATTAAATGCACTTATGAGTAGAATCTGCAAGGATTCTTTATCTTCAAGTAGGCTATCATCAATGCTTATATCAATCACTTCTCCCGCACCATTAGCACTCACGCTCACAAGCCCACCGCCGCTTTTAGCAGTAAGCGTTGTTTGCTTGTTTTGTTCTTCTAGCTCCTTAATTGAATCCTGCATTGAACCGAGCAAAGCTCCAAGTTGGTTTGGGTCAAACATTATCACACCTCACTTGTTATAGATAGAATCTCATTATTTTCTCCCACTTGCACGATTGTGGGTTTGTAGTTTGCGAGTTCCTCTTGGTTGTAGGAAGCATAAGCTATGATGATAATCACATCACCTATTTGCACCTTGCGTGCTGCTGCTCCATTAAGGCATATCTCACCCTTTTTATCGCCATAAATTACATAGGTACTGAAACGTTCCCCATTATTGATGTTAAGAATTTCTACTTTCATTCCTGCTAAGAGATTGGCGCTTTGAGCAAGTGCTTTGTCAATGGTGATTGAGCCGACATAGTTAAGATTTGCATCACTCACACGAGCACGATGAATTTTTGAGTAAAGCATTTCAAATTGCATAGGACACCTTAGATGTATCTTTAGAACTTCATAATTATTTTATTTTAGGGAGTATCATTCTAGCATAAAAGTGTGTAAATTGATTAATGGGTTTTGTGGAGGAAATTTGTTTTGAGCTTTGGTTGATGTATTTTTTTGATGTATCTATGCGCCAAAATGCCTTAAGATTCATAATTTAGAAACTT